>JAWXBB010000001.1:0-3361 GCA_034439795.1 Planctomycetaceae bacterium
CACGCGCGAAGTGCTCCCTCACGCGCCGGACGCCTGGATCGACCACGACAAGACCAAGGTCGGGTACGAGATTCCGTTCAACCGTCACTTCTACGTCTTCAAACCGCCTCGCCCACTGGCCGAGATCGATGCCGAGCTCAAAATCGTCACCGACCGCATCGTCACCATGATCGGGGAGCTGTCCAAGTGACCACGAACCAGACGCCGCCTTCGTCCAGCTTGGTTCTGTACGCGACCGAGGACGGCCGCATGCGGGTGCAGTGCCGGTTCGAGGAGGCCACCATCTGGCTGACCCAGGCCCAGATGGCGGACCCAACTATTCGGAAATTCCGAATAGTTCGAACCGAGGGGCGCCGTGAGGTGGGCCGCGAGATCGAGCATTACAGCCTCCCGCTCATTTTGGCGGTTGGATATCGAGTCCGCAGCCCCCGTGGTACGCAATTCCGCCAGTGGGCCACAGCCCGTCTGGAGGAGTTTCTCGTGAAGGGCTTCGTGCTCGACGATGAGCGGTTGAAGAACCCGCCCGGACCGGGCGTGCCGGACCACTTCGACGAAGCTGCTGACCAACTCGCGCCATACTTTCGTATATACTTAAACACGGGTTCGAGTGGGATCCGCGTAAAGCAGCGGCGAACGTCGATAAACACGCCGTCACCTTTGACGAAGCGGTGACGGTGTTCCTGGACGTGGAGGCCCTCGACGGTCCTGACGAGCGGCACTCGGACAAGGAAGATCGCTTTCTTCGCCTGGGTCAATCCGCGGACAGGCGAATACTCATGGTGTCGTATACGCGACGAAGGGAGGGCAATGTCGAAACGATCCGCCTCATCAGCGCGCGCCGGGCGAACCGGCGCGAACGCGCGGCGTACCAGCCGGCCGATTGACTACTCCGATACTCCGGAAGCGTCCGCGACCCAGCTCGCCTCCATGCGACGTGTGGGACGGCCCCCGTTGGGAGACCAGCCGCGACAGTTGATTGCCATCCGCCTGGATGCCACCGTGCTTGCACAGTTTCGCAAAGAGGCCAAGCGGCGAAAAGTGGGATACCAGACGCTGATCAACCAAGTGCTGGCGCAACACGCGGGCAAAGACGTCGCGTAGAACGGGCCCTGCATGAACCTCCCTGCGATTGATCAGTTTGACGGTCTGACACCCGACCAGCGGGCGTGGGCGGAACACTCCGAGCACCTCTGGCAACGAGCGCACGCCATCGTCGGCGCCGACACCACCATCGATGTCGGCGACGTGTATCACGCGCTTCGCGCGCTGGAGTTGACGCCAACCGAACGCCTTCGTCGAGGACTGAGTCGTGGACGACTTCGCACTTACGCCCGCTGAGCGCGCGCTGTTTGACGCGCTCAAGCGGCGGGGCGTCAACTTCCTGATCATCGGCCTCGGTGCCGCCGTGCTGGAAGGCGCCCCTGTCGCGACACAGGATCTGGATCTGTGGTTTGAAACACTGGACCCTGAACAACTGTCGCTGGCTGCGCAGGAGGCCGGCGGGTTCTGGGTGTCTGGATTTGGCCTGCAGCCTCCGGCGTTTGGCGGCGACGGACTCTCACGCCTGGATGTGGTGTTGACCGCACACGGACTACGGCGGTTCGCCGACGAGTATGCAGACGGGATCGAGCGAGACATCGATGGTGTCACCGTCAGGATCCTGCCGCTTGAACGCGTCATCGAAAGCAAACGCGCGACCGGCCGGGCAAAGGATGCGGCCAGCCTTCCGGCACTTGAGGCCACGCTGCGAGCGAGGCGTGACAAGGAGTCGGGTCAACGGTAGCGCTGCACCATGAGCCTGCACAAAGAAGTCCGCTTCGAGGACGACATCTGCGCGCACCTCGGGGAGGCGCTGCGCGAGCCGGTCGCTCAATCAGATCGCCGCTGATCGCCCAGCTACGGCAACCTCGCTACATTCCTCACACGGCGGCCAAGGTGGGTTCCGCACCTTTGTCACTACCTACCTAGCCTGAAGCGTGACAGTGCGCACCCTATCAGATCGTTGTGTCCGCACGTTCCAGACGTAGGCCGTCAGGTCCCACTCGCCGATACCGAGCACGCCGTCGAACACAAATCCGGCATTCGACACACCTGCCGTTGCTCGCCCCAATCTGTTCAGGCACAAGATCACAGGTGGCCTGGCGGCTTGGGTAGGGAAGGGCTTTCGGTCTGACCTTGAAGGTTGGGGCGTCGCGCCGACCCATCAGAAGGCTGCTCCAGGACTGGTGCGCGATTAGGGAGTCACGCTCACGTATCGCCTATCTGACCTCCTATCCAGGGGACGCGGGCGTACGAATCAGCCAGGGCGAGACGGAAAGCCTCAGTGTTTCAGAGCATGCGTCGCCGGCGGACACCCTTGAACGCGATATGTTGGCCTCTGGAGTCGCAAACCGCAGCCCCGCTCCAGGCTAGTCCTTCCTCGGGTCGGTCACCCGGCGCAAGGCGTCGTGATGCGACAACCCGAGACCGAAGACATCCAGTTGGAAGAAAAAGACCTCTGCGACAAGCAAGAACAACACCACGATGCCTGTCACCGAGAGCCAGGTCGGCTCGAGTGCCCCCACGTACTTCAGTACGAATGGTGTGCCAAGACCCACCAGCACCGTCAGTGAGAACACCTTGAACCGGCTGGACTTTGTTCCAGTCTCATGTGCGGTCGTCATACCGGTCAGGCTCCTTTAAAAGACTCGCCATTGGCAAGTCGGCCACAACGACGAAGACGGGGCCGTCTTCCCAGGTATTCACCGCCCCGTCCCCCACGATCCTCAGACAATATCGCCAGCGTTATTTACAGGGAATCACACGAACCAAGCCATACGATGCAATCCCCGTCAACCCGGCTATCGCGAAGAGTTGCCTGGCGGCAGTGGCTTTCACGACGTGAACCGACTGGGTCAAAAGTGACTGTGACATGCTGGACGCTGTCCACCCGAAGAACATGTTCGTCGTGGCATTCCGTATCGAATTGAGAACGCTGTCCTTGTAGGAGCAACTACTCTGGATCAGCTGGAGCTGAATGGAGAACCAGATGTGCGGAAAAAACTGCGTGCACGTTCCTGAGCAGCCGCCATCCTCGGTCATGTAGTACGGCTCAAAATCAAAATCAAACGCGCCTGTACCTACCGCAGAATACGAATAGAGCACATCCCACATCCGCTCGACATCGTCGAGGCTCTCCCCATCGTCCTGCACTGTCGCGATAATGTCATCACAGAGCGGCAGCAGGTCAATGTGAGCTTGATCCGATCCCGTGGACGGTTTCACTACGCCGCTTGAGTCATCGCCCGCCGTTCGAACTCAGCCGGACTGATCTGGCCGAGGGTCGAATGCCGACGCCGTTGGTTATAGAACACTTCGATGA
>JAWXBB010000002.1:0-4946 GCA_034439795.1 Planctomycetaceae bacterium
GTCGGGGCCGGCCCCGACCTCCCGCTCAAATTGCCTACGGCACTCGCTGCTTCGGACTCTCCGCCTGACGAGTCTCTGCCACCATTGGAGAGCATCTCCGGTGATTCGTTTTGTGAGGTATTCCGCCACTGCATCGCCATTCCGTAGGAAATCATCTCCATACCGGCAAAGGCTTTAGAGGCGATTCATGCTGAATTCTACGGTCCGCATTTCCCCTGCGCTGTGAAAGGACGAGGCGAACAACAGAGTTCGACTTCAACCACGAACAACGCTCGCGAGGACGGACTGGCATGGCACGGAAGTCGGATGGACTTGGCCTCGCGTCGGCGGAGATTGCTGCCGCGTTCAATGACACGGATTGGGGGACTCGTTTTCCCCCCGTACTCACTGTCGAGCAAGCCGCGGAACTGCTGCAAGTCCCGAAGGCCACGATCTACGACTGGTCGAGTCGCAAGTTGCTCGGCGGCTGCGCCCGCCGCGTCGGCAAGCATCTGCGCATCTTCCGCGACCGTCTCCTGGACACCATCTTCAACTGAGGAATTCTGAACGATGCGTGATGTCAAAGGATTCTTGCCCGTTGGGGATCGCGTGTCGATCTTCCCACGGGGCAAAGCCTGGTACGTCAACTACCAGCACAATGGCCGCCAGGTTCGGCGGTCGCTGGGCACCAACAATAAGAAGGAAGCGTTGCTGCGCGCCCAGCGCATTGAGACTGATCTCGCCCGCGGCGACGCCCCGCAGCAGATCACCGTACGATGATCGGCGACGTCATCGACGCCTTCCTGGCCGCCGCCGAGGCCGAGAACCGAGCGCCCAAGACGCTGAGCAAGTATCGCTTCAAGACCGCTGAGATCCAGTCGTTGGCCGAGGACCGGCGGGTTAGTCATATCACCCAGTTGAATCCACAGTTCGCGGACGCCTATCGATCACAATTGCGGAAGGCGGACAAGGCGCCGAAGACGATCTATAACTCGCTCGTCATCCTGCGGTCGCTGACACTGTTCGCCCATCGGCGGCGGTTGTCCGATGTCGACCCGCTGGTCGGGTACAAGCTCCGCAAGCCGAAGCCGACGCCGCAGCCCTGCTGGTCGTCCGCTGAGGCCGACACCATCGTGGCGGCGGCGCCCGCCACCTATCGCTCGTACTTCCAATTCCTCCGGGAGACCGGCTGTCGGGCGGGGGAGGGCAAGTTTCTGACCTGGAACGACGTCGACTTCGCGCGAAGCATCATTCACATCCGGCCCAAGGACAATTGGAAACCCAAGTCGGGTGACCAGCGGACGGTGCCGATGACCGAGCGGTTGGCGGGTGTGCTGAAGGCACTGCCGCGCCAGGGACGATGGGTCTTCACCGCGCCGGCCACGGCGAAGCACCCGTCAGCGGACCGACAGATCAGCGAACGACGTTCTCTGCAGGCGCTCAAGCCTGTGCTCAAGAAGGTTGAACTGGAAGGTCACCTGCACACGTTTCGGCACACGTACATCAGCCAGGCCCTGATGCGCGGCGTCCCCGAACCTGTCGTCCGGCAATGGGTCGGACACGTCGACCCGGCCATCATCCGGCTGTACACGCACGTGTCGGATGAAGTCTCGCAGACCTACATCCGCCGCTTCAGCGGCGACGACCCCCGGTAACAATTCCCGCGGACGCCGTCGCAGGAAGCTGCGGGAGAAAGCAGAAGCGGCTGGTCATGTTGGCCAGCCGCAAGGGTTCGGAAGTGGTTCAGCACACTTTTCAGCACACGGAGACGGTGATCCATCATGGTCAAGACACAAACGAAAAGCCCTCATCGGGTTACGATGAGGGCTTCCCACGGAGGCGGAGAGGCAGGGATTCGAACCCTGGATGGACTTACGCCCATGCCGGTTTTCAAGACCGGTGCATTCGGCCGCTCTGCCACCTCTCCCAAGCCGTTGGCGAGTTTAGCCGGTTACGGAATCGCCAACAACGCCGCCGATCGGACAACGAAGTGGTGGATTCAGTTCGTTTTCAGAGGTGCAGCGAGGTCGCGGGTCGTCGGCTTATCGGAGGGGTAATCGCGGCCGGCTGGCGGGATTTCCCTGGGCTGGACCGACATTGATCTCGCCGCGGAAGGGCTCTCCCTGCCGCTGTTGCCACTGCGTCTTCTGTTCCGCAGTGAGCAGTGCGAGGGCTTTGGCGTCGGCCTGCTGCTTCGCTTCCTTGAGGCGGCCGATGCCCGCCAGCAAACCGACGCCGCGACGCAAGCCGCCCGTGGGCGCATTCGCTGTCGCCAGTGACAGCAATTCGTTTTGCAGCCGGTGGAGTTCCGATTTCTGTTCGGCGGTGAGTCCGAGCGACTGCGCGATGTCCGGATGGCTCAACCCCACGAGGGGGCCGGCCCGTTGCAGGCCGATTTGCGACAACCGTTGCTGCTGGACGGTCGACAGGATTTTCTTGAGTTCGACCTCCGTCGCGGTTTGCAACTGCTGGAGTTTTTCGACGGCTTTGGTCTGCGGCAGTCGCGACAGGCCCTCGAGTTGCGCCCGTTGGCGTTCGCCCAGCGCGCGCACGGCCTGCACCTGTTCCTGCGTGGCCCGCAGTTCCTGTTGGACCGACGGCTGTTCCATCAGGACGAACTGGACCAGCACACCGGTGCCGCGGACGCGGTCAAGCATGCCACTGCTGGAGAGCGGTTGCGCGTCGGCCGTGGAGAACAGGGTGAGACAGACGATCATCGACCAGCAACCGCGCGACATGGGTGTCCTCGTTTCACATCCTTGACCAGGCACCGAACTCACCGGAGCAGATGGAGCCCCCAGTAAGAATGTATTGTCGCGCGCTGCGTTTGTGGGACAGCAATCCGTGCTTTTCCACCGAATGGTGTGCGTTTTGCCCTCGACAAACGATCACGAGTCATCCGCGTCTTCTGGTGCAGGCGCCGGCCGCGGCGGGGGGTTGCCTACGCCGAGAATCCGGGAAGCCTCTTGCAGGTGATTCTCGAATTCGGTCTCGTCGGGACCGGGCTTGTCCCTGGCCGTCGACAACATGCGCGGCAGGCTGTCTTTGGCGGCCCATAACATGCACTGCTTCGCCGGGGTCTTGCGGTTGGCGGTGCCTTTCAGATCGGCAATGATCGGTTTGGTCACCTTTTCTGCGGCGGCTTCAAATTCCTGCCAATTCCCTTTCTCTTCGCGTGTCTTGCGGAAGTCCGCGAGCAGTTTCTCCAGTTCCTGCAAGCGGGCGATGTCGGCACCTTTGCTGGCCGGCATGAACATCCAACCGCCGATTAGCAGCACCGCGACGAGAGCGCCGCCGACGATGCCCAGCGTTTTGCCGTCTTTGAGCGGCTCCAGCAGGCCGCCCAGATTCATGCCCCCGCCGCCGGAAGACGACTTTCGTGGGGGAGGCTTATAGACCGGTTTGGCCGGGGATTGCCAGGCCGGCGGCGATGACATGCCTCCGCCATAACCACCGCCGCCGCTGGATGATGGCGCTGCCCGCGGCGGGTCCATCACCGGGCGTGGCTCCGGCTTGCGTTCTTCCTGAGCCGGCGTGGTTTTTTTTTCCGGGACGACGTCGGCTGCCGCGCTGCTCGCTTTCGCGACCGTCTCAATTGCGCTGCGAGCCGGTGTCTGTGCGTCGGCCTGCGGAGGCGGCTCGGGCAATTTGACCGCCGGAACATTGGGCTTGGAGGGAGCGGTTGCCGCCGGAGTCGGTGGCCGCTGAACCGCTGGTTGGGGCGGCGCTGCGACGGGGTCGGGAATCCGCAACTGGGCGAGCGCGTGTAGGGCCGTGGCGGGGGGCGCCCATTGGCCCATCATGCCGTAGCGAACGAAATCGGTCGGAGCGATCTGCCCCGAAGCCACCCACTGATTGATTTCCAGGAGATGCGTCGGGCCGAACTCGGCACCCCGAATCCAGGCAAACCACGCCCTTTCTTCGGCTTGAGGGAGATACCGCGGCGGCACCGGCAGGACGGGCGATGGCGGCGCAGCAGGGAGTGCCGGTTCTGGCGTTGGGGTCTCCTCGACCCGCGCACTGTTGCGCGTCGTCTGTTCCGGACGGAGCGACGTGGAAGACTCATGGTAGGGCAGCACGGCGACCAGCCGACCGATCGCTCCCAGGCCGCGCCATTTGCCGTTCGCGCCGAACTTGATCTGATCGTCCGCCGTCAGTTGTCCGATGCTTGCATAATTGAGCAGCTCGTTGAACGAGACGGGGCCCATCTCGTCCCCCAGGAACTGGTAGTACCAGTTCAAGTGGTCGTCCGCCGATTCGTCCGCCTGGACGTTCATTTCCGTCGAGGCGGTGAGCGGTGGGGCAGCCACGGTGGCGGCCAACACCTGCCCCACAGACTGCCAGTCGGACGTGCCGTCGGCGCGAACCTCGTCCAAGTCGCCCAGCATTCCCTTGGCGGCCAACTCAGTGAGCGTTTCGCGCGGAACCGGGCCGAACTCTTCGCCGAACAAGCGGTAAAACCACTGGCCTGACATCGACAACCTCGTGGGAAAAAAGGCCGGGAGGTGAAGCCGCGTCGACAATCCGAACCGCACGCCGCGCGAGCGGCGTCTGGTCGGACGACTTGTGGGAGAGAACCCTACAGATTGTGCCACTTTTGGCGACGGCTTCAAGCCGCTCCGGCGGGTGACGGCAGATTTCCCGCCGGCCGTTCGTGAAGGGGTCTTCACGAGACCGGGCTCAAACAGGGCGCAAAAAAGACCGCGCGACACAGTCGCGCGGTTCATCGGTATCGAACTCAGGAACGAGGGACTACACGGTCACGGCTTCCTGGGCGGCCAGGGCCGGGCGCTTCTTGCCGGGCGATGACAGCGACTTTGGGAACCGGCCCCGCCGCAGCTCGCGGACTTCGCAGTGCGTCGAGCCGAAGTGCCGCTGCAACTCCTTCGCCGCCGCACGCGGGTTGGTGGTCTCGCCGCAGGTGAAGACGTCGGCGGCGACGTAACCGTACTCGGGCCAACTATGCA
>JAWXBB010000003.1:0-6282 GCA_034439795.1 Planctomycetaceae bacterium
GCAGTACGGGATGAGCTGCTTGTAGCTCGGATCGGTCTCGACCTCATTCCGCGGCCGAAAGCTGGTGTGCAGCGGATCGAGCAGAACCCGCAGGTACCGGTCGACGTCGGCCTGGAACCCCTGAAAGTAGCCGATCTCGTGGAACAACAACGTCGGCACGCACAGCACGTGTTCAACAGTCGGTTCGGCGGCGGCGGTGGTCGTCATAGTCGCTCCCTCGGAATTGAGTTGCGGGGAGCATCGTGGTTTGGAGGGAGAGTTTCAACCGTGCGCGGGGGGAACCGTTGATTCGCGTTCCCGCACGATCTTGTGCCACCGCCTCTCACCGCACTCAGGGCAGCGCATCCACGTTCGCGGATTGCCGACGGCTTTCCAGCGGATGCCGCCCAGCTCCCAGATCGACCGCTTGCAACCGCACGGGCAAACCACCTGCCACTCGCGCGAGTCGCGTTCCATGCTTTCGCCCCAGGACTTCGGGAAGATAGCGAGGAAGAAGCGCTGGATGCGGGAGGGGGTGTGCGTGTCGGGCATGATCGGAGCCTCGCTCTCGAACTCGCTACACTACGATTCTTGTTGATCGTCGACTCGCCGCATCCAAACGCTGGGATCGCGGCGGTCGTGAAGCACGGTCACGATGACGACCAATTCATTCTCCATCACGTACAGGGCCGCATAGGGGAAACCGCGAATCGGCAACCGTCGGGCACCACGATACAACACCGCCGAACGCCGGGGCGCGTCGCAAACTCGCATGAATGCCGCGTTCGCTGTATCGAGAAAACGCTCGCCCAGTCCGTCCTGTTGATCGTTGTACCAATCGGCGGCCTCGTTGAGATCCTGCTCGGCCGCTGGAGTCAGACCGAACGAGTGACTCATGATCGAGCTTGTCGCCGGGCCAGAAATTCATCCCACGTCAACACATCTTGCGGATGCGCCTGGAAGTCATCGATCCGGCGATCCAACTCGGCGATCTGCGCACGACTCAGAACCGGAGTTTCTGGCGATTCCACGCTCTGCCACAGATCGTCCATCAACGACAGCCGGTCGGACTTGGGCAGAGCCAGACAAGCGGTTCGCAATTGCTCCAACGTCATCATTCACTCCCTTCTGGGCGATCTTCGCAGTCCCCGACCGATTATAGCAATTCTCAGACTGGCTCGGTCAATTCCCGCACCGTCGCGGTAATGTCGTCCGACCGCATCAGCGTCTCGCCGACGAGGATCGCCCCGACGTTCGCGGCTTTGAGACGGTTCACGTCGGCCCGCGTTTTGATGCCGCTTTCGCTGACCAGCAATGTGGTCGCGGGCACCTGCATCGCGAGGCGGATCGTGTGCTCGAGGTCCACGGTGAAGCTTCGCAGGTCGCGGTTGTTGACGCCGACCAGCGCGGGTTCGAGCTTCAGCACACGGTCGAGATTGTCCGGGTCGTAGACTTCGATCAGCGACTCCATCCCCAGTTCCGAGGCGTAGAAGTACAGGTCGCGCAGCTCGCAATCATTGAGGCACTCCGCGATCAACAGAATCGCATCCGCCCCCGCCACCCGCGCCTCCAGCACCTGGTAGCGATCGATGATGAAATCCTTCCGCAAACAAGGCACGCTTGCGGTTTCGCGGATCTGCTTCAGATAGTCCAGATGCCCCTGAAAGAAATTCTCATCCGTCAGCACGCTCAGACAATTCGCCCCCGCGGTTTGATACCGGGCCGCGATCGCCAGCGGATCAAAGTCCGCCTTGATGACCCCCGCCGACGGCGACGCCTTCTTCACCTCGGCGATCAGCCCCATCCACGGCGCGGCCCTGAGCGCGGCGACGAAGTCCCGCACCGGCGGCGCGGCGGACAACGCGGCCTGAAGTTGCTCCATCGGCCGCGCCGCTTTCGCGGCGGCGATCTCCCCCCGCTTGTGCGCGACGATGCGGTCCAGAACATTTTCCGTGGTGCGGGTGGTCATCGAGTCCGGTGTTTCGTCGAGTGCATTGCGCTGCGACGGCGCGATATCGTTCGCGCCGCCCGACTGTCTTAAAGTCCCGAAGGGACGACAGATCGTAGCCCCCGGCGTAAGCCGGGGGTCCGTTGCCGAGCAATCTGAGCAGCCCCGGAGGGGCGACAGAATCGTTGGACACGAACTTCTGTCGCCCCTCCGGGGCTGCTCTCCGCACGGCGAACACCACCCCACGCTCACGCGTGGGGCTACGATCTTCCGCCCCTTCGGGGCTGGGAGCCTGTCAGCCGACAAGATACCATCGTGACGGCTCTTCCCGAAATCCTCCCTGTGACCGGCCCATGCCGGCTGTGGTCCAAATTGTCGCCTTTCGCTCCGCGAAAGAGCCGCGCTTTCGCGGAGCGAAAGGCGACAATCCGCTGGAAAGTCCTCGCACTGATGTCGCAACCGGAACCGGTCCCCGCTGTGGTCGCGGCCCTCATTGCGGGGGGACTCGGGGCAAGCGCGCTCCTCTGGGGAACGATCTGCTGGCGCTGGAAACTCGGGAGGACTGTGCTGCCTTCGGTCGCGAAGCCGGATCGTCTCCGTCCGCCGTGGGCCGCGTTGGGGGCGATCGGCTGGACATCGTTTGTGCTGCTCAACCACCTCTGGGTGGCTGCGGAGAAATTCGTTGGAAAGGGAACGATCGAACGAGCTGAACTGCAGTCTGGGCACGTCTGGTTGAATCTGCTGATGTCTGTGGGGGTGTTTACCGTGCTGGCGGTGCTGCTGTTCTGGGAACGCCGGTTCACGCCGCGCGATGCCGGGATGGTGCCGAGCCGCTACACGATACCACTCGGCCTGGGGACGTTCTTCGCGGCCGTGCTGCCGACGTTCGCGGCGCTGCTGGCGTTGTCGCCGTTCCGCAGCCGGGAGACGCAGCACCAGTTGCTGCAACTGCTCGGCCGCTCGCCCGACGTTGTCACGCTCGCCGGGTTGGCGGTCGCGGTCGTGGTCATCGCGCCGCTCGCCGAGGAGCTGCTGTTCCGAGTGACGTTGCAGGGCTGGCTGACGGAACGGCTCGGCAGCAATCTGGCGGTGCCGCTTATCGCCCTGGTGTTCGCCGGCGTCCACGGCTGGCGCGACGGCCTGGCGCTGATCCCGCTGGCCTTGCTGTTGGGCCACGTCTACGACCGGCGTCAGGACTTCTTCGCGGTCGTCATCGCCCACGGCGCGTTCAACGGGGCGAACCTGGTGCTGGCGTTGTTGTCGTTGCCCGGCTCGTGATAGGCTCCGCGGGTGAAGTGACCCGGACGCTTGAAGCGTCCGGGTCACTGGTCCACACTCATGGCCCTGCGAAGCGCTCGACCCCCTCACCCTAGCCCTCTCCCCCGAAGACGGGGGCGAGGGGACCGAGCGGGAAGCGTTCCATAACTGATAGCAGTCCGATACCGTCCCCCTGATCCTGCGAACCGATGCCCGAATTTCCTCCCGTTGCCGAACAACTCGCCGTCATTCGTCGCGGCGTGGAGAAGATCGTTCCCGAAGAGGAACTCGCTCCGAAGCTGGAGCAGAGCCGCAAGACCGGCCAGCCGCTGCGGGTGAAGTACGGCATCGACCCGACCGGCATCGACGTGCATCTGGGGCACACCGTTCCGCTCAGGAAGATGCGGCAGTTTCAGGAGATGGGGCATCAGGCGGTCATCATCATCGGCAACGCCACCGCCCTCGTTGGCGATCCCAGCGGCCGCGA
The DNA here is from genome assembly GCA_034439795.1 of Planctomycetaceae bacterium. Lineage (GTDB taxonomy): Bacteria > Planctomycetota > Planctomycetia > Planctomycetales > Planctomycetaceae > DSVQ01. The sequence continues at coordinate 3,672 of JAWXBB010000003.1, forward strand.
CCAAGCCCGCGAGAAAGGGCTCACCGCCGAAGATGTCGAAAACAATGCCCGCGACTATCTCACCCAAGTCGGCAAGGTCGTCGATCTGTCGCAGGCCGAGGTCCACCGCAACGGCGACTGGTTTAGCAAGATGAGCTTCGTTGAAATCTTGCGGCTATGTCGCCTCGTAACCGTCGCCCAGCTCTTAACTCGCGATGACTTCGCCAAACGATACGCAGCACAGACACCGATTTATCTAAGTGAGTGCATGTATCCAGTCATGCAAGCATTCGATTCCGTCTGCATCGGTGCGGATATCGAACTTGGCGGAACTGAGCAGCTCTACAGCTTCATGCTGGCTCGCTACCTGCAAGCGTCCGTCGCAACTGGCTATTTGGCAAAAGATGTGATGCCCGCGAACCTGAGGACCGAGTTGTTGAATCAACTTCAGCCTCTCAAGTGGTCGGGGCAACAGATTGGGATCATGTCGCCGATTCTCGTCGGCCTCGACGGCGTCCGCCGGATGGGAAAGAGCCTCGGCAACTACATCGGCATCAGCGAGCCGCCGTACGAGATGATGAAGAAGTTCATGCAGCTTCCCGACGGCGTGATGAAAATGTACTACGAACTGCTGACCGACATCCCCATCGCCGAGGTCGAGCAGATTCTCGCCGGACATCCCAAAGACGCGAAGGTGCGGCTGGGGACGACGGTCATCGACCAATACTATCCCGCGGGATCGGGAGCCGAAGCCGCCGCCCAATGGCAGCGCGAAATCGGCGGCGGAGCGTTGCCGAGTGACATCCCCACGGCGACGATCTCCGCCAGTCAGCTCGTCAACGGTTGTCTGCCGGCGTTCGTGCTATTCAAGGCCGCCGGCCTGTGCCCAACCAACAGCGAAGCCCGCCGGCTGATCTCTCAAGGCGGCGGATATTTCGGCGAGGATCTGCAACCGATCACGGCGCACGACCAGCCGATTCCGATTACGGACGGGTTGTTGCTCAAGGCGGGGAAGAAAAGGCTGGCGCGCATTCGCATTGATCAGTAGTGACTCGACCATGCTGAGATGACGGGTGCCACTGGCGGCGGGCTTCGGCCGCCAGTGCGATTGCGGGTTGGGGACAAAGACACTGGCGGCCCAAAGCTGCCGCCAGTGGCACCCAAATCCCTGCAAACTCAGATCGGTCGAGGCACTACTCCTGCTCGCGCTGCTGCCGCGCGTGGCGCTGCGTCGGCCCCGTGTAGTGCGTGCGGAACACGCGCGGCGAGGTTTGCTGCTGCTGTTCGACGAAGTGCGCGGCCCAGCCCGCCATGCGGCCGACGACGTACAGCGGCGTCAACAGATGGCGGTCGACCCCCAGGTAATCCATGATGCGCGACGCCGGCCAGGCGACGGCGGGCAGCAGGTGCTGCTGGTCCCACACCGCCTGCTCGATCGCGCTCGCCAGTTCTTCGCGGACGAGCTTGTCGTTCAGTTCCGCCAGTTGCCGAGCGAGCGGCGACAGCCATTCCGACCGCGGATCGCCGACGCGGTAACGGCGATGCACGAAGCCGGGGACCGATTGCCCCTTGGTCGTCCGCTGCCGCACCCAGCCCTCGGCCCGGTCGGGCGTGCGGACTTCGCTGAGAACGTCGAGCGCCTCGACGGCCACGCCGGCGTGCAGCGGTCCCTGCGCGACGGAGATCCCAGCCAGCAGCGCCGCGACGAAATCCCCGCCGCCGCCGGCCACCAGCCGCACGGCGATCGTCGTGGGGGTGAAGCCGTGCTCCGCCGCCGTGATGAGGCACGTCTCCAGCGCTCGTTCCTGAAACGGCGAGGCCTCCCGGCCGCGCAGCATCCACAACAGGTTCGCCGCGAAGCCCAACTCGCTGCGCGGATCGACGACCGGCTGCCCCGCCGCCACGCGCGGCTGCTGCGTGGTGATCGCGGCGACGAAGCCGAGCCAGTGCGGAAACGAATCGAGCACGTCGCGGCCGGACAGCGAGACGATGCGGTCGTCCCCCAACTGCCCGCGGACGAGGGCCGTGTGGATGGCGTCGATGGTCGTCGCCGACGCCGGCACCTTCCGCAGCCACGACCGCACCGCGGGGGACAGCGTCAGCCCTTCGAACAAGAGCGCCTGCCAGTCGGCGCGCTGCTCGTCAGTCGGCAACTCGCCCGTCAGCAGGAGGTACGCCGTTTCCAGGAACGTGTGCGAACCGGCCAGTTCCTCGGCCGGATAGCCGCGATAGAGGAGTTGCGGCTCAACCGCCGCGATCGCAGTTTCCCACGGATGAAGTTCGGCCGTCACGGATCCGTCCCAAGAGATCGAAGAAGCGTCGGCTGGCAACGAACCGTCGCGACAGTCGCCGCTTCGCATCACGATCGGGATTGTACGGCGGAGACCGGCACGCTGCCATCCGCACGGACCACAGGTCAGTGTGGTTCCGTTGCTTCAGTCTTCAGTAGGGTGCAGCCGGGTCTTCGAGGCTCACCCTCTTCGTTGGAGTCCAGCCTTTAGGCTGTCTTCGCTCTTGTCTCGCAGGAAGACAGCCTAGAGCGCTTCCAACATAGGTCTAGCGTTGTAATGCGCTATCCGTTGTGGTGCTGGCGCGAGTAGCACCCCGCGACTGGTGGTTCAAACGCTAGACC
>JAWXBB010000004.1:0-30064 GCA_034439795.1 Planctomycetaceae bacterium
CGGACCACCTTCAGCCGCTTGCCCGCCGGGATGCGGCGCGGATCGGTCCGGTTGAGCGCCGCCAGATATTCCCACGACAGGCGATGCTCGGCGGCGATCGACTCCAGCCGGTCCCCCGGTTGAATGACGTACGGCTCGATGAAGTGCGGCTGCGGATCGAAGAACACGACTCGCGCGGTTTCGTCCAGTCGCTCCTGAATCTCCGGCCGCCGCGCGCGATGGTTCCAGTACAGCTTCGACAGCAGCTTGTGCGCAGCGAGCGTGTCGCCGTCGTGCAGCAGACCGTCAGCCTGTGCGAGCAGCGTCTCAAAGTCGGACGACGCTGCCACCGACGGCGTGGCGGGTTTCGTCACCGGGGCGACTGCACGCGGCGTCTCCTGAAAGCCCGCTGGTTGCACGCCCCGCTCCAACGGCGGCGCATCTGTAGCGGGAACGGAGACGGTCGCGATCTCGGTCGCCGACGGCTCGCTCTGGTCCGGCGGCACGGGGAGGTCGTTCGCCGTCTCCAACGTGGCCAGCGGCGACACCGGCTGCAACGGCGCAGCGTCACCCGGCGTCCGGGCCGATTCCGCATCGTCCAACACGCCCGTCGGCGGCGGCAGGAATTCGATCGGCAGCCAGCCCTGCCGCCATGAGAAACCCAGTCCCGCCCCGCCGGCGAAGACCGCGAGCGTCAAGACGAGGGATTTGCCGAAGCCGTTCCGATGCGACATGAGCGCCCTCCGTGGCCACGCCGGTCGGTCTCATCCCTGACGCAGACCCGGCAAAAACTCGCCGATGGTGTAGCACATCCCGCCCGTCAGCGGTAGAGGGAGGCGCGATTGCATATCCGAGTCCGCGAGGCTCACCGGCTTCGTTGGAGTCCAGCCTTTAGGCTGCTCTTCGTTTTTTCTGAACGAAGAGAAAGGCACAGCCTAAAGGCTGGACTCCAACGGGGTGAGCCTCGCAAAGCCTCGACTGCACCCTACGAAGACGGGCACCTCACGGCGTCGTGAACCACGGCTTCGCCAGCGGATCGTTGGCGAAGAACTCGAGCAACAGTTTCGCAACTTTCTCGCGGCCCGTGCGCGACGGGTGTGTGAGGTCGCTGCCGAAGTCGTCCGGCAGCCAGAGAAGGCCGTCCGATTTCCGCGGCGTCGGGCCGTTGGCCCACAGATACGGGCCCCATAACAGCACCGGAGCGCGGACCGGGCCTTTCGATGCGTCCGCATTCAGCCGTCCTTCGCCGTCGATCTGGTCCCGAATCAGCCACCGCACGGCGAACGCCCCTTCGTAAGCGAACGGCTCCGGGTTCAAGCGGCCCTCGGTGTAACCACCGAACGTGCGGCTGGAGAGATACGCGATCTTCAGGTTGGGAAACCGCGTTTTCGCGTGTTGCAGGACGGTGAGCGTGTCGCGATAGAGTTGCTGGCCGTGCTGCTTCAGCGTACCCGTCGGCCCCGCGTTCGCCGGCTTGATCCAGGCCACCTGCACCTGCGCGGGCGTGACCCCGGCCGCCTCCAAGCGTCGCATCGCTTCGGTCCACGGCGGGGCCTCCGGGTCAGCCCAGCGGGCCATCGTCTGGCCTCCTTGGGCGCAGTCGACAATCGTCAACTTGGACGACTTCCGCGGATCGCGGTCGGCGATCGGCTTGAACGTCGAAAACTCCTGCGTCGCGTTCGACATGCTCAGCGAGATCAACACGACGCGGCCGTTGTCCGACGGTTTCCCATTCGCATCCCGCGGGCGAATCTCCTTCAGCGCCGCCTCCGCCGCTTGGCGCTGAGACTCCGGCGGCACATTGGAGCCGTCGCCATACAGTCCGCCCTCTTCCCCCTGATAGCGATCCTTCGCGGACATCTCGTCGAGCGGCACCAGACCGACCGCAGCCTTGGTGATCGCAGGCTCCTGCGCGGCCGCGAAACCGCCGGACAGGACCACGATCAACCCGACAAAACCGACAAGCCACCGAAAGCCCGATGCGAACATGTTGTCACTCCCGAATTCGCGCCGAATCGTTGCCGCCCATTCATCATTCACGTGACATTGAAACACCGATGGCCCGAAAGCGTTCCGCTTCGCGATGCCACATTGCCGCCGCTTCGTGCAGGCCGTCCGCATCGGTGAGGTCGCCGAGTCTTTGGCAGCGGTCCGCCGGTCTGACGCCGCAGGCCCACCAGACCTTGGCCTGACATTCCGGACAGAATTCCAACGGCTGGCGGTCGCTTTCCTCACGAGATTTTGAGCCATTCATCCCGCATTCATAGGCCGTGCAATGTGTGATGCCGAGCATGTGTCCGGTTTCATGCAGCGCGGTCTTGATGGTCCGTCGGAGACAGAGGCGATAGCTGTCATCGCTCAGTTCAGGGTCGCCGTTGCGGGCGAGCGACCACACGCCGACCCGGGCAGTGAGCGACGCCTGTCCGAAGACGTAATTCCATCCCGGACCAGGCCAGAGATCGGTCGCGGTCAATCCGAGCACGGCGACGGCGTCATCGGGCCGACGTGGCTGCAAGACTTCGTACAGGATGTGCGTTGCCAGCCATTGTTCCTCAGGGGAGTCCTCATCGCGCAGCCGCCGCGCTGACGGGGGAATCTCTGCCGCGGACACGCCGTCGAGAAACGTCACCGTCGTGCCGAAGCAGGCCGCCAGGTAGTCCCCGGTCCGCTGGACTATGAGTTGTTGCGTGGGGGTCATGTCGCCGATGGGGACGATGTACAGTCGCGACCGGCTGGGATTCGGCGCCTCAAACTGGCTTGCGAGATACACGGAGAAAGTCTGGCCCGACTCGGGATGGTGGGCCATCCAGTCCTCCGGCTCTGGCGGTTCCTTGATCCGATGCAGCGGCACCAAGGCGTCGCGAAGGCGCAGCATCCGCAATATCGGGGGCGAATTCAGATCTACCGACGCGTTAAGGGCTTCCTGTTCGGGATCGCGTCCCCACCGCAACAGCGCCGAGCGGGCAAAAGCCGCCGACCCGCCGGCGATCGCCAGGAACAGGAACCAGGCCACCCCGCGCCGCGCAATCGTCATGGTGGGATTCCGTCAGGCTGTCGCTGTCCTATCGCGGCCGACCGTGCATGCCGCCTTTTTCGACTTCTTCCAGATACGCCAGCAGCCGGTCCCGTTCGTTGGTGAGGTGCCGCACCCGCAGCAGCGACCGCACGCGCGTCACGAGTTCCAGGCGGTTGACAGGCTTGGTGAGGAAGTCGTCGGCTCCCGCCTTGACCGCCTTTTCGATATCCCCCATCTCGTTGAGGGCCGTGACCATCAGAATCGGAATGTTGTGCGTCGCGGTGTCCCGCTTCAGCCGCTGGCAGACTTCGTACCCGCTGAGCTTGGGCATCATGATGTCGAGCAGCAGCAGATCGGGCTGGAACTCCGCGACCTTGTTGAGCGTGTCCTGCCCGTCGGTCGCCATCGCGATCTCGTACGGCTCGTCCGCCTCGGACAAATACGCATCCAGCAACTCGCGGTTCTGCAAGTTGTCGTCGGCGATCAGAATCCGGGATTGCCCGTCAGCCATGAATGCCACCCGCTTAATACCGAATCGCCCGCACTGGCACATCCCGCCGGCGAGCAGCAATCGAACATCCTACCAGACTTCCGGCCGGTGGGGAAATCGGCGTTGGTGACGATCGCGGCGCGGATGCACATCTCCAATGACAACATCTGCTGGCGGTCGCGTGAGAACGACGGATTCCGCAGCGGCCGGAAGCGGCTGACCCCGCGATGCAAGCCGGGATCTTCGATACGCTATGGTCGTTCGCGAACCTGTACGACGCAGCGATGTGAACGGCCCCGAAAGCAGAACGCCCCTGGTGATGCAACAAATTGCAAGGGGCGTTGTAAGTCAGGATTTGTGGAGGATGCGGACGGCGTTGATGAGCAGTTTGGCCCAGACCCAGGTGCGGACCCGGTGGTGCCGGCGGACCCATGCCGGCAGCGGGACCAGTCCGCCGCCGAAGGACGTGGCCTGGCCCCAGGCGAGTTCAATTCGGCAGCGCCCTCTGCAATGTGTTGTCACGCCGGGGGCTACGTTCTAACCGCCCTTCGGGGCTGAGAGCCAATCCGCAGCGACAGTCAGCGCACGGCATGAGACGGTGTCTCCGACGGAAGGGCGGCGGCCTCGGCCACCGGGCGGCAGGTTTCGAGGACCAGTTCCCGCAACTCGGCCACGAGGAACAGCGACCCGGTGATCGCGATCAAATCGTCCGGCTGAGCGAGCATCCGTGCGAGCTTCCAAGCGGAATACGGATCGGCCGCGCGGTGCGTGCGGATTTCGGCGATGGTTTCGACGAAGCCGCCGAGCTCGTCCGCCGGGACGCCCCGCGGATTGTCCTGAAACCGCGTGAAAATCAGCGTGTCGAAGTACGGGACGAGTTGCCGCAGCAGGCCGCGGTATTCCTTGTCCCGCGCGCAGGCGAAGATCAGCAGCCTGCGACGCGGACGGAAATCGGCGACCAGCGTCTTCACGAGGGCCTTCGTCGATTCCCAGTTATGCGCCGCATCGAGAATCACCGTCGGCGATTCGCCGACCACTTCCACGCGCGCCGGCCACTGCACCGACGCCAATCCGACGCGGGCGATCTCCGGCGCGATGACGATCTCGTTCGCGGGCAGGCAATCCACCGCGGCGATCGCGAGGGCCGTGTTCAAGGCCTGATGGTCCCCCCGCAGCGGCACCGGCAGATCGGTCCACGTCCGTGACGGCGTTTCGACGGTGATGGTGCGGCGGTCGCGGTCCTGCCACCGCCATTTGATATCGCGGTCGAGCAGCCACAACGGGGCCTGCCGTTCGGCGGCCGTGTCGATCATCACCTGCCGGGCGTCGGGATGCAGGCAGCCGGAGACGCAGGGCACGCCGGGCTTGATGATGCCCGCTTTCTCGGCGGCGATCTCGCGGACCGTGCTGCCGAGGATGTGCATGTGATCGCGGCTGACGTTGGTGATGACCGTCACCCACGGCCGGCAGAGATTGGTCGAATCGAGCCGGCCGCCGAGACCGGTCTCCAGCACGGCGACGTTGGCCCGGCGGTCGAGGAAATACTGCCACGCCAGCACCGTCGCGATCTCGAAATACGTCGGGTGCATCCGCGCGGGGGAGCGGTCGAGGTCGGCGATCGGACCGAGCAGTTGGTTCACCAAGGCGACGAGCTCATCGGGCGACGGCGACACGCGGTCCACCGTCATCCGTTCCTCAAACCGCACGAGATGCGGAGAGATGTACAGCCCGGCCCGCTTCCCCGCCGCGGTGAACATCGCGGCGAGCATCGCACACGTCGAGCCTTTGCCCTTCGTGCCGGCGACGTGGACCGCGGGGAGTTTTTCGTGCGGATTGCCGACGGCCTCCAGAAACTGCCGCATCCGGTCGAGCTGGAAGTCGGCCGTGGAATAGGCGTCCGGCTGCGTCCGTTCGTAATTGATCCGGCCGAAGAGATACTCGATGGCCTGCTCGTAGGTGTCCAACGCCTGCGTCATCGCGCCCGATCCCCCCGCCTCAATCCACGCGGCCACCCTCGCCGCCTCGTCACACCGGTACTATACTCGACCGGTGGGCAGGAACCAGCGAGCGAGTGGCGCGTCTGTCGCTTGAGTAGGGTGCAGTCGAGGCTTTGCGAGGCTCACCCCGATGGGCCATAGCGGGTGAGCCTCGAAGACTCGACTACACCCTACAAGGCAGAAGGCAGCCTCACGCAAAGGCGCAAAGCTCGCAAAGGCAAGAAAAAGCGAGAAGTGGAATGCGGAGATTTGCTCAGTCAGTCCGTTGCAATCGTTCTTGAATTCCTTTGCGGGCTTTGCGCCTTTGCGTGAGGCCATGGCTTTTCCTGACTACAAGATCACCAAATCGAAAGCCAAACCATGAGTACGATCAGCGTGTATTTGCAGGCGATGGAGTTCAACCGGACGCGGACGCTGGCGACGCTGGACGATGTCGCCAGGCAACCGCAGCCGTCGGCGGTGCTGGGCTATCGCCCCGGTCCCGGACGGGCGCACATCGCCTGGCAACTGATGCACATCAGCATCACCGAGGAACTGTTCGCGACCGAACGGCTGTTCGGACGGAGTCCGGCGTACAGCGAGATCGTCCCCCGGTTCAAGGGAGGCAGCACGCCGGACGACGACATCCCGACCGTCGATCTGATCCGCGAAGTGCTGACGGAATCGCGGGTCCACATGCGGAACGCGCTCGGCACGTTCAAGGACAGCGATCTGCAGGTCATCCCCGACTGGTTCAAGGAGCGCGGGTGGACGCTGGAGCGCATCCTGCAGGTGCTCGTCTGGCACGAGCCGCATCACCAGGGCCAGGCGCACATCACGCTCAATCTGTGGAAGGCGTCGCAGGCTTAGAGGGCATCATAAGAGCCGGCACGTGGGTGGCCGGGGCTGGAGCCGCTTCGGCGAAGCCCCGGTCGGTCGCGCGCTCACCGGGGCTTCCCTCCCGTTGGTCGGTCCAGCCCCGGCCACCCCTGCGGCAAATCACTTGGCGTGCAGGGTGATCTCCGTCGTTTTGCCGCCGCGGAGGTCGACGGTGACGCTGTCCGTCTGCTGTTTGTCGCTGCCGGGGTTGGGCCGGCCGTGGAGCACGTATTTCCCCGGTGGAATCTGCTCGAACTTGAGGAAGTTGTCGGCGTTGATGTTCCCCGATCCGCCCCACGATCCGACGACGTCGCCCCCCTCCGGCGAGATGTTCACGATGTAGCCCGCGGGGCGCTGGACGGCCTCGAAATCGACCGTCACCTTGAGGGCTGCGGCCTGCATCATTTTCAGGGCGATGTCTTTCGCCGGCAGTTCGATCGGCAGCCCCAATCCCGGACGGCAGTAGCCCGGCTTGTTGACCCAGACGGTCGCTTTGCCGAGCGGAAGCTGATCGCTCTGAAACCGGCCTTGGGCGTCGGTCTTCAGTTCGTAACCGGTCGGCGACTCGTAGACGCCGCTGCCCTCCGCGGTCACGTCCCCCAGGCGGACCTCCGCATCGGCGAGCGGTCGGCCGGCGTCGTCCGTGACAGTTCCCGACACCTTAGCCGGGCGGGAGAGGCCCGTTTCATAGGCGATCCACTGCGGCTCGGAATCGTACTGACCGTAGCCGGCGATCCGGGGCACATAGCCCTCCGCGGCGATGATGATTCGATGCCAGCCGGCCGGCGCCGTCTTCAACACCCAGCGGCCGGATTTGTCTGCCGTCGCCGTCGCCACCTTCGTGTACTTGTAGCCCCCCTTCGGCTGCGGTTCGACGAGCTGCAATTCCATCATCGCGGCGATCGGCTGTTGCGACGCCAGATCGACGACTTTGCCATCCAGTACGACACCGTCGGTCAGCTCGAAGCCGTGGGCTTCCAACCGGCGGTCAATCACCTCGATGCCCGCGGGAACTTTGACATCGGCCCACGGGACGTGTCCGCCGGCATACAGGTCGATCTGTGGGACGGGGCTGTCGTCTTTGTCGCCGCGCGGACGCAAATCGGCCGGGAGGCGGCGCAGCATCGCCCGCCGGTCCGGCTGCCAGACGGCGAACGTCCAATCGACCGCCGCCGCTTCGCGCTTGGCTTCCTCGCGGTTGGGATTGAGCCAGAAGCTTTTGCCGACGCCGTCGTGGACCACGAGCCGTTTCTTCGGGGCGTCGATTTTGGCGAACGCGGCCAGCACCTCATTGAAGGCCGCCGCGTCGCCCCGGCACTCGCTGTGCCATTCGCCGCCGCCGAGCGGGGGCCCCTCCCACCAGGCGACGCGGTGGACGGTGTTGAACACGGCCGCCGCGCCGGCCGGCCAACCGGGATCAGTCACCGGAGCGTTCCCCTCGCCGCCTTCGATCAGCGCCCAAGCGGACGGCGTTTGACAGAGGCCGAGCGTCACGACGAGGGCGAACCCGACGGACGAACTGAGCCGCCTCGGACGGTACTGCAAGAGTGGCATTGCGGCATCTCCGGAAGTGCCTGAATTGCGAAGGGGCTGACGCGGGCGAAGACTTCGGCCTCCCGCCAGACCGTGTGGCAGAGAGTCGTCAGACGGTCAGAGAGTTCCCGAAAGGAGAGCAGAACTCCTCAGAATTCCGAGCAGATTCTGCGATGACCGGCCCGTGCCGAAGTTGATGGATCCGGGGAGTGATGATCTGGGTGCCATGCTTGCAGCTCTGGGCAAGCATGTTTTCGATCGACGACAGCCGGAATGATGCCGGGGAATTGGACGACTCGTCAATGCCTGGTTTCCAGTGATGAATGTCGCACGACAACCCCAGGACATGCTTGCCCCGAGCTGCAAGCATGGCACCCGATCGCTTGAGAGACTTTCACGCGGATCAGTCAGTCGGCTCACGCGCGATACGCCCCAATCGCCGCGGCCACCCCCGCACCAGCCGGCACCTTGCCTCCCTGATCCAGCAGGCACTTTTCGAGTGCCGCGAGGAACAGCAGCACGTTGGCTTCGCACGACGCGACGCCCATCAGGCCGATGCGCCACGCCTTCCCCTTCCACGGGCCGAGGCCGCCGCCGATTTCGATGCCGAACTCGGTGAGCAACTGCTTGCGGACCGCCGCGTCGTCCACGCCCGCGGGGATGAGGACCGCGTTGAGCATCGGCAGCCGACGACCGTCCACGCCGGCGTATTGCACCCCCATCGCCTCCAGGCCCGCTTTGAGCGCGAGGTGGTTGCGGCGATGCCGGGCGAACCGCGCGTCGAGACCTTCCTCCAGCACGATCCGCAGCGCCTCGTGCAACGCGTAGTTCATGTTGATCGGGGCGGTGTGGTGATAGGCCCGGTTGCTGCCCCAGTAGTCCTTCACCATCTGCATGTCGAGATACCAGCTTTGCACCTTCTTGGTCCGCTTGTCGATCGCCTCGATTGCCCGCGGGCTGAACGTCACCGGGGCGAGTCCCGGCGGACAGCTCAGACACTTCTGCGTGCCGCTGTAGACGGCGTCGAGACCCCACGCATCGACCTCGACCGGCAACCCGCCCAGCGACGTCACGCAATCAACGGCGATCAAGGCCCCGTGCTCGTGACACAGCTTCGCGATCTCGTCCACCGGCTGATGCGCTCCCGTTGATGTCTCCGCATGGACGATCCCCAGCACTTTCGGCTTCGCGGTCTTGAGCGCCGCGGTGATTTCGCCCGGATCAAAGACCTCGCCGTACGGCCGTTCGATGATCGTCACCTCGGCTCCGGCCCGTTTCGCGACGTCGGCCATGCGGCCGCCGAACACGCCGTTGACGCAGACGACCATCCGGTCGCCCGGTTCGATCAGGTTGACGACGCCGGCTTCCATCCCCGCGCTGCCGGTCCCGCTGACGGCGAGCGTGAGCTTGTTCTCGGTCCGAAACACCTGCCGCAGCATTCCCTGCAGCTCGTCCATCACTTTGAGGAAGTAAGGATCGAGATGCCCGACGGTCGGCGCAGCAAGCGCGGCCAGCACGCGGGGATGAATATCGCTGGGCCCCGGCCCCATCAGAATGCGGCGGGGAGGCGAGACGGGTGCGGGGAACGGGATGGTCATTGGGGTGGTCCGTCGATTGTCTGTGGTCAGTGGTCCGTGGTTAGTGGGTAGATTACGGTTGCCGTGGTTGGGATGCCAGTGGGGGGCGGGTGTGGTCTTGTGCGGTCTAATGCCGGGATGGTTGGGATCGTCTTGGCTCTCAGTTGTATCGACGGATATACTTGAACTCGGTCGTGCGCTGTCTGATTATTTCCTATCGCTCAATCGCGGTCTGACATGCCCAGAAAGATTCGTGAATTGATCCGCGATCTGGAACGGGCTGGGTTCGTGAATCGAGGCGGCAAGGGGAGCCATCGCAACTTCGTTCATCCGAAACTGTCCAAGCCGGTCACATTGTCTGGCCACGCAGGCGACGACGCCCAGCGCTATCAGGAACGCGCCGTTCAGCAAGCCATCGAGGATGCAGAGTCATGAAAGACAGCGCCCGCTACGCGAAGATTGTCGAGTGGTCCGACGAAGACGCCTGCTACGTCGGCAGTTCACCCGGATTGTTCTATGGCGGCTGTCACGGCGACGACGAGCAGCAGGTCTTCGCCGAGTTGTGCCAGATCGTCGAGGAGACGATCGCGCTCTACCATCAGGACGGCAAGCCACTGCCGCCGCCGACTTCGGGACGCGATTTTGCGAATGCGATGCCGGGCGCGGTGTGAGGTCGCGAGGAAGAAGCCCAGGGATTGCTATCCCTGGGCTTCCACGGTGAATCAATACCCGCCGGAGATCGTTGCCGCGACGGCGGTGATCGGCGACAACCCGAGTTGCTTGCGGGCTTCGTCGAGCATTTCTTTGGTGCGACTGGCACCGCAGCGGGAGACGCCGAGGTCGCGGACCTGGACGAGCGTCGGGAAGTCGCGGACGCCGCCGGCGGCTTTGACCTGGACGTGAGCGGGGGCGTGCTTCCGCATCAGCTTCAGGTCGTCCATCGTCGCGCCGCCGGTGCCGTAGCCGGTGGAGGTCTTCACCCAGTCGGCGTTGAGTTCGCCGCAGATTTCGCACAGGCGGATCTTGTGGTCGTCCTTGAGATAGCAGTTCTCGAAGATGACCTTCACCTTGCGTCCGGCGGCGTGGGCGACGTCGATGACCGCGCGGATGTCGGCCGTCACGACGTCCCACTTTCCGCTGAGGACCTGGCTGATGTTGACGACCATGTCGAGCTCCGTGCCGCCGTCGCGGATGGCCCGTTCGGCCTCGGCGACCTTGGTGGCCGTGCAGTGACCGCCGTGCGGAAAGCCGATGGTGGTGCTCGGCTGCACCGTTGAACCCGCGAGCAGTTCCACGCACCGGGCCAGCGCATACGGCAGGATGCAGACGCTGGCCACATCGTACGCCACGGCGAGCTTGCAGCCGGCGCCCAGATCGGCCGCGGTCATCGTCGGCTGGAGCAGCGAATGGTCAATCATCTTCGCGTAGTCGGCGTAGGTGGCGGGCATGTCGAGGCAACCTTGTTCGTGGACTGAGTCGTATTGGAGAAAGTCTGAAGTCTGAAGTCTGAAGTAAGATTGGGCATTGGCTCCCCTGTCTTTACTTCAGACTTCAGACTTCCTACTTCCGACTTTCCCTCTCTGCCAGCGCCACCGCTCCCAGCACGCCGGCGCGGTCGCCGAGCGCGGAACATTCGACGCGAACGTCGTCCGGCGGGAACATGTGGACGCGGTCGCGCATGATGCGGCGGACCGGCTCCAGGAGCAAGTCTCCCAGCGCTGAGACGCCGCCCCCCAGCACGACCAGTTCCGGATGAATTGTCGTCACCACATTCGCAACGCCGATGCCCAAATACTCCGCGGCCCGATCAATGACGTGCTGTGCTCCGGCGTCACCATCCCGTGCGGCGACGGCGATCTCCTTGGGGGATATCCGGCCGGGGTCGCCCTCCGTCAGTGCGAACAGTTTTGGGGCCTGGCCGGCGAGCATCAGTCGCACCGCTTCGCCGACGAGGGCCGGGCCGCTGACGAGCGCTTCGAGACAGCCGTAGTTGCCGCAGCCGCACAGCGGGCCGTTGGGCAGGATGGTTTGATGGCCAATCTCCCCCGCGCTGCCGAACGGGCCGAGCCGCAGTTTGCCGTCGATGACCAGGCCGCCGCCGACGCCGGTGCCGAGCGAGAAGAACGCCATCGTCTGCACTGTGCGGCCCTGTCCATAGGTCAGTTCGCCGAGCGTCGCCGTGCGGACGTCGTTCAGGAGAAACACCGGGCAACCGAGCCGCATCCTCAGCCGATCAGCCACCGGCACATCGCGCCATTGCGTCGGCAGATTGGGGAAAAACCGCGTCACGCCGCGCTGCAAATCGACGAGGCCGGGACAGCCCATGCCGAGCGCGATCGGCCGCTGGCCTGCGCGGGATGACAACCGTTCGATGAGGTCGCCGATCCGCAGCAGCACGTGTTCTGGGCCGCGATACGCTTCCGTCGGCAGTTCGTCTTCGACGACGACCGTGCCGTCGCGCTCGGCGAGCGCGGCCGAAATCGTGGTCCCTCCGAGATCGACGCCGGCGACCAGCTCGCTCATACCGCGGTCTCGCGTCGCGGCACGAAGTTCCGCAGGTACGTGGCCGATTGCCGCAGCGACGCCTTCCGCGCGGCGAGCGATTCCTCATACGCGCGGTCTTCGACCTCCACGCAGACCGCGCCGCGATAGCCGACGTCGGTCAATGTCGAGAAGAACTTGCCCCAGTCGACGTCCCCCAGGCCCGGCAGCTTCGGCGTGTGCCATTCGTTGGGATGGGCGAGGATGCCGACGTCGTCCAGCCGGTCGCGGTCGATGCGGACGTCCTTGGCATGAATGTGGAACAACTTGTCCTTGAATTCGCGCAGCGGCTTCAGGTAGTCCATGTGCAGCCAGATGGGATGCGACGGATCGTAGTTGAGGCCGAAGTGATCGCTGGGGATGTCATTGAACATCCGCCGCCAGAGTTTGGGCGAGCAGGCGATGTTCTTGCCGCCGGGCCATTCGTCGCGGCTGAAGAGCATCGGGCAGTTTTCGATGCCGATCTTGACGCCGTGCTCTTCGGCGAACGCGATCAGCGGCTTCCACGTCGTCAGCAACCGCGGCCAGTTGTCGTCGACCGATTTCGTCCAGTCCCGGCCGATGAACGTGTTGACCCGCGACAGCCCCATCAGCTCCGCGGCGAGGATCACGTTGCGGAGATGACTCGTCGCCAGTTCGGCTTCCTCAGCGTTGGGGCTGAGCGGGTTCGGATAATACCCGAGCCCGCTGATCGCCACGCCGGCGTCGAACATCACGCGGCGGAGGTCGTCGGCCCGGCCCTGCGTCATGTCGACCACATCGACGTGAGTGACCCCCGCGTACCGTCGCTCGGCCTTGCTGACCGGCCAGCACATCAGCTCGACGCAGTCGAACCCTTCGGCCCGCGCGGTCTGCGCGACATCCTTCAGCGACAGCTCGGGCAGAATCGCGCTGACGAATCCCAGTTGCATGGCATGGTCTCCCCGGCTCGCTATTCGCCAGCTTGAACGTGACACATCCACAATCGCCGGTATACTTATACCGTGTGAATTCGGGATGAGCGATCATCCCGTTGATTGGATTCGGTCTGCGGAACCACGCATGACTCGGGCCGCGCATCACTGGTCGTGTTTCGGACCGACGGATCGCCGCCATTGGCTCCGTCTGGGCGGGCTGAGTCTCGGGGCGCTGACGACCGGCCTGAATCCCACGCTGAATTTGTTGCGGGCCGCCGAGCGTGTCGGACAGGCCGACCGCGACTTCTCGGTGATTCTCTTCTGGGCGAACGGCGGTCCGAGCCACATCGACCTGTTCGATCTGAAGCCCCAGGCGCCGCTCGAAATCCGCGGGCCGTTTCGACCGATTCCGACCAGCGTCCCCGGCATCGAGATCACCGAGGCGTTGCCGAAGCTGGCGACGCTCGCCAACCGGTACACGATCGTCCGCAGCCTGCATCACGAGCGGCTCGAACATTCCGGCGGCACGCACCGGTTTCTCACGGGGTACTCGTCGCGGCAGGCGAATCTGCAGGACGCCGAGTCGCCGGAGATCGGGGCCATCGTCGCCGAGCGGCTGCAAAGGCCCGACAGCCAGATTCCGACGTTCGTCGCCAACACCAAGCTGTACGGCAGTGGACCGGGATACCTCGGCCCCGCGTACGCCCCGTACATGCCGAACCCGAACCCGCAGACTTCGACCGGCAACAACGTGTACGACCCCGTGCCGATCTACAAGACCGGCAGCAACGAGGCGGACGTCCTCGGCCTGACCGCCGACGGCGTCGCCACGCTCCGCAAACGGGCCGACTTGCTCGACCGACTGGAGACGTTCCGGCAGGACGTCGACTCGCAGGGGGCGACCGCATTCCAGGAGTATCAACGGCAGGCGGTCACGATGCTCGCCAGTCCGCGGACGCGCGACGCCTTCGACCTGACGCGCGAGCCGGACGCGACGCGCCGCAACTACGGCGACACGCATTTCGGTCGCAGCCTGCTGACGTGCCGTCGGCTCGTCGAAGCGGGCGTGCGGTTCGTGCAGTGCCAGGCGAATTATCGCCTGCGGCCCGAAACCGGCCGGACCAGCAATTGGGACGACCACTCGGTCAACTCGCACATCTTCGACGCCTACCAGGAAAAGCTGCCGTCGCTCGATCAGTCGATGTCCGCCCTGATCGCCGACCTGTACGACCGCGGCCTCGACGGGCACGTGTTGTTCCTCTTCTGCGGCGAATTCGGCCGCACGCCGCGGATCGCCTATCAAGACCCGAGCGGCCGTCCGGGCCGCGATCACTGGTCGCGAGCCATGAGCGTACTGCTCGCCGGCGGCGGCTTGCGGATGGGCCAGGTCATCGGTGCCACCAATGCCCGCGCCGAAGAGCCGATCGACCGCGCGATGGACAGCAACTGTCTGCTGGCGACGCTGTACCACCGCTTCGGCATCGACCCGACCCACCACTACCACGACCAGTTCGGTCGCCCGCTGCCGCTCTTGCCGCAGGGGGAGCCGATTCGGGAGTTGGTGTGAGGACATCACGGCAGCCGGTGTGTCACGGTTGCATTGGTGAGTTAGTGGGTGCCATGCTTGCAGCTTTGGGCAAGCATGTATCTTTCGACAAGTGCGGCTCGAAGACAGGCTTGCCCAAAGCTGCAAGCATGGCACCCGGCGAAATCACAGCGGCGGTTGCAGCGGTGGCTCATCCGTCGCCTTGATGCCGCGTCTCATGCTGTACAGCGTGAAGCCGAGGAACAACGTCAACCCGACAATCACGCCGGTCAGCACGCGGGGATCGTTCCACACCGCCCAGCGTCGTCCGCGGTCCGCGGGTGCGTTCGGATTCTCGCGCGGGGCGGACAGCGTCGCCGGAGTCGCGGCGTGGCGTTGCTGGATGGCCGCCTGCAACGCGGCGGTGTCGTAACGGCCCGCCTCTGCATCGGGGGAGCCGTAGGACAACTCGTATTTCTGATCGCGCTCGGCGAGGAACGTCAACTCGTAGACCGGGCCGGACGCCGTCACCGACGTGATCGCAATCGGCGGGCTGTCGTCGTTCTCGATGACGAGGCGGAACTTGCTGCGCCGCGTTTCGGGGAGCTTGATCGTCAACTCGTCCCGTCGCAGGTCGCCGACGGAGAAGCGGGTGAGGGTGCCCGGTGAGAATGGCTTCCAGACCGGTTGGCCGCGGTCGGCATCGACTTCCGTCTCGACATTAACCGTCCGGCTGAAGTTCTGCGCGTCGGTAACGACCGTCAGCGCCGTGAGCGGCTCGCGCTGTGTCTCGAAGGCGACCACCGTCCGTTGGCCCCCGTCTTCCTCGGTCGTGGTCAGGTTCTGGACGGGATGCTCCGTCGTCCGCGGCTCGGCCGATTGCGGGCGGGACACGTCGCGGTAGAACTCGATCCGGTCGATGCGGAACGGCCGTCGGGCGATGGTCGTCCGCTCCGTCCGGTCGGTTTCTTCGCTGCCGCGCAAACGGCGATGCAGTTCCAGCAACAGCGATTCCTGCTCGGCGGTGACGTCGGCGATGGTCAGCCGAAACCGGCGGTGATCCCCCGCGGCGAACGGGACGACGTCGTTCCGCGCATCGACGAACCGCGTGTAATCGAAGATCAGCGTCGGGGCGCCAGCCGATTGCCATGTCACGCCGTCCGCCGAGGTTTCCACCTGCACCTGATGCTCGAAATCGCGCAGCGGCGACACGATCCGCAGGCCGTGCGGCGACGACTCCTTGTCGCGCAGGGTCAGTTCCACTTGCAGGCCCCGTTCGCCGTCGAGCTTCGCCGCAGTCTGTTCGGCGGCCCAGAATTCGCGGACCGTGCGGTCCTTCGCGATCATCGCCGGGTGGATGACGAATGCGGTTGTGCTTCCCGCGGCGGTCTGCAAGCGCACATCGGGCCAGCCGTCGCGCGTGTGGGCGAAGACGTGGGAATCCAGCGGCACGGCGACCAGTGAGGTCTCGGTGATGGCAGGCAATTCGACAGCGCGCTGCCAGCGAAACACAGGGACCGGTTCCGCGGCGATGGAAGTCGTCGCCGATAGCAACAGCGAGAGGACAATGGTTCGGTTCATTACGCGGCTCCATCCAAGGTGGTTCTGTATTTCCGTAGGGTGGGCCGAGTCTTCGAGTCCCACCACGATCAATGACCGATGTGGTGGGACTCGAAGACTCGGCCCACCCTACAAAGAAACATCGGCCATCACACCGGCTCCTCGGGCGGGTCTGCGGGCTTCACGGCGAATGTCTCGCGGTACTTGAGGTAGATGAACGACCCGGCCAGCACCACCACGCCCAGCACGATGAACGCGATGATGCGGTAGAACTGGTCGAGCGTCGCCAGATCGTTGAAGAACACCTTGCCGATCACGATCGCGAACAGCACCAGCCCGGCGTATCGCAGCGGACGCTCGTTGCGCCAGATGCCCCGCAGCAGCCAGCAGAACGCGAACACGGCCCACAGAATCGAAATCCCGCCGGCCCGCAAACCGGGCAGATACGTGAACAGCAGCGTGTTGACCTCCAGCGTCAGATACACCAGCAGCACGCCCATGCCGCAGATGCCGAACAGCGTCGCGGCCTCCTCGGCCGGCTTCTGGACGACGAGGCACGCATACGCGATCGCGAAGAACGCCGTCACCGCCCCGAAGTCCAGCAGTCGCAGGCCGGCGTCGTGGAACGAGTAATCGCCGTGGTACAGCAGACGCTCCGTCAACGACCACGACGGGATGTCCACCGCGAACACCTTGACCAGCACGGCGAGCGACGCGACGACCACCATCATCACCAATGTTCGACTGTGACGGGCGACGGCCTCCCGCAGCAGCAATCCGCACAAACCGAGCCACAGGATCGTGAGCACCGGCAGTTTCAACGGCGCGTACGCGAAGCCGACCGTGCGGTTCAACTCCAGATGCAGGTACAGGAACAGCATCGCGGCGCCCATGCCGAGCAGCGCCCGCGGCGCCCAATCGTCCGGCAGGACGTCGGGCAGATCGTTCTCCGACGTGACGGGAGCCGACTCGGCACGCTGCTCGTCCCGCAGCAACCGATACGCGGCCCCGAGCGACAGCACTGGGACGCCGAACAGCACCAGCCGTTCGACCAGTTGCGGCCAGTAGTCCGACCACGCCAGATCGCGGACCGGCATCGTCCCAAAGGAGTGCGGCAAATCGAGCGTGCCGAACCGGAACAGCACAATGCCGTACAGCACGAAGCTGACGTATCGCAGCGCCCGCGAACCGAGCTGCTTCGCGATCCACAGCAGCACCAGCGCCTGCACCGCCCAACTGACCGTGATCCATTCCCGCGACAACACCAGCGGCACGGTCACGATCACGAAGAACGACGCCAAGCCCAGGAAACTCACCAGCAGTTCGCGGTCGACCAGCTTCCGCATCAGGAAGTAATAGATGTGGGCCGTGTAAAACAGCGCCAGCCCCAGCGTGACGGCGGCGGCCCATTCGCGGCCGTACAGCGACGACACCAGCCGGTAACTCTCGCCGAAGTAGACGAACGCGTTGATGAACATCGCCGCCAGGTCGAGCAGATTCGACGGCACGCGGTTCACCAGCTTGTAGAGAATCGTCATCGTCGAGAACAGCACGAAGAACGCCGTCAGAAAGGGCAAGACGGTCCAAAAGTCCTCGGGGCGGTAATCGCGGATTGCCGCGAAGTACAGCGCATAGGTGCAGACGAAGCTCAGCAGGTTAACCAGCGGCCAGTTCTTCCAGTAACAGACGCCGAGCACGCCGATGCCCAAGATCAGCATGTAGCCGAACAGTCCGACGAAATCGACCGTGCTTGTCGACAGCATCAGCGGCGTGCCGTAGCCCCCAAGGATGCCCAGCACGGCGATCAGCATCGAATGGAACCGCACCGAGATGCCGCCGGCGAGGACAGTGACGGCCCCCATCAACGCGAACGCCGGGACGGGTTCGACGAGGTGATAGAAGTTCGCCGCGGCGAACACGCTGAAGTACAGCATGGCGAGGCCACCCCCCATCAGCCCCTGTCCGAAGATCTGATATCGGCCGCCGAGCAATCGCGTGCCGGCGATCAGCAATCCCAGTCCGGCGATGGCGGCCATCGCGACGCGGGCTTCGGGCAGAATCAGGTTGCGGTCGAACGAGTATTTCAGGAAGAAGCCGACGCCGACCACGAGAATGATAATGCCGAGCCGCAGCAGCCACTGACTAGCGATGGCGTACTCCATCGACACGCCGGCGGGGATGTATTCCTCGCCGACGATGATCCAGTTCCAGATCTTGTGCAGCGCCTCTTTGGCGGCGGTCTCGAACTTCCCCGGCACGCGCGGCGGAGGCGGTTCCTGGGGGTAGGGCCGCGCGGGACGGGGCGACTCGACAGCGGGCTTGGCCCATTGGTCGCCCACCTCGCGGTGCAGTTCCTGCAACATCTCGCGCCGCGTGGCGGGCCGCTCGGGCTCGTCTTCGAACACCGGCTCAGTCGCTTGCGGCTTAGCGGTCGCTGCAAGAACCGGAACCGGTGCAATGGACGGTGGCGACTCAACGATCGGCGGTGCGGTCTCTGCCAGCGGCGGGACAACAGCGGGCGTCGCCACGGCGGACCGCTGCGTCACCAACTCCTTCTTCAGATCCCGAAACTCGCGCCGCAGCGCGGTGAAACCGTCTTCCTGCTGCTTTTTCAAGCCGGCCAGCAAACTGAAGCCGTACACCGGTATCCCGATCAGGAGCGCCATCATGCCCAGGATGAGGCAGAAGAATAACTCTTCCATCGGGGTGTTCCGTGGGGATGTGAATCGCGGACAGATCGGCGACGGGCGTTGAATCCGGCGGCATCATACGGCAACGCCGTCCGTACCAACAGGTGCTGGCCGGGTGGGATTGACGCTCGATGTTCCCGCAGACGATCATCACGCCATTCAACGAAGCGCTCATTGAGGATTCGCATGGTCACCGCCGAGACCGCACCATCGCACCCCGCCCGCGACCGTGGCTGGTTCGGCTCGTTGCTGCTGTTCGGCGGAATCGCGCTGCTGGTCCTGTGCGTGATCCAATCTGTCACCGGACTGCGCGGCATGCCGCGGTCGTGGTATACCAACCGGCCGCTGTGGTGGACCTTCTCGCTGGCGGGGATCGGCGCCGGAGCGTATTGGCTGTTGCCGCCGGGCGATCGCGTCCGGCAGACTTGGTGGCGGCCGTCGCGGTCGGGGCTGCGGTTCCGGCAACTGATGGTCTACACGCGGGGCGGTTGCCATCTGTGCGACGACGCGTTGGAATTGCTGGCCGCCCATCGCCGCTGGCTGCCCGACGCCGTCGCGGTGGACGTCGATCACGATCCGCGGCTCGTCGAGAAGTACGGCAACTGCGTGCCGGTGGTCGTCTGCGACGGCAAAGTCCGCTTCCGCGGCCGCGTCGCGCCAGAGTTGTTGCGGCGGTTGATCGAGGGGACGCCGCCGTTGTGATGTTGTGTTAATGAAGAAGCCCAGGGATAGCAATCCCTGGGCTTCGGGGAGATCGCGTTCATGGACCATCTGCTCAACGGCATCCATCAATTTCACTCGCAGGTCTTCGCCCGCGAGAAGGAATTCTTCTCGCAACTCGCCGAGGGCCAGAGTCCCAGCGCGCTGTTCATCAGTTGCAGCGATTCGCGCGTCGATCCCAATCTCATCCTGCAGGCCGATCCCGGCGAACTGTTCGCGCTGCGGAACGCGGGCAATCTGGTGCCGCCGTACGGAGCGTCGAATGGCGGGGAAGGGCCGAGCATCGAGTACGCCGTCGCGGTGCTGGGCGTCAAGCACATCGTGGTCTGCGGGCATTCGCAATGCGGCGCGATCAAGGCGATCCTGGACCCGACGTCCACGGAGAAACTCCCCGCGGTGCGGGCCTGGCTGCAACATGCCGAGACCACGCGGCGGATCATCGCCGAGAACTACAGCCGCCTGTCGGGCGACGAATTGCTGGACGCGGCCATCCAGGAACACGTCCTCGTCCAGATCGAAAACCTGCAGACGCACCCCGTGGTGGCCGCCGCGCTACAACGGGGCGATCTCACGCTGCACGCCTGGGTTTACCGGCTGGAATCGGGCCAGATTCTGTCGTTCTCCAGCGAGAGCGAAGCCTTCGAGCCGCTCCAATCGCTGATGGTCGCCGCGGGAGGCAAACCGAAACGGACGCCGGGCAGCGTGCGGAAAGCCAAGAAGAAGCGGCCATGACAAATACCAACCCGAAGCGTCAGCGAGGACGAGCGCTTCCTGCCGCGGACGACATCGAAGGAGCGCTCGTCCTCGCTGACGCTTCGGGTTAGTGTTGAACGAGAACCCCTTTGATGAACCCCCTCAAGCCGACCGAACCGCGGTTCGAGATTCTGCAACCGGTGTCGCTCGCCGAGTGGACACGGCTGGTGAGCGACCGCGCGGAGTTGCTCCATCCGGGTGGTCGCGGCTGTGGAATCGAACTGACGCCGGCCCGCACGCTGCGCTGCAATCCGCCGAAGAATCTGGCCGATCCCAATTTCTTCTTCAGCGGTCCGGACCGCTCCATCGTCGAATACACCGTCGGCCCGCAACGGGTCGATGCGCTGTCCGATGCGCTCATCATCGGCCCGAAGGCCGTCGTCGCCGCTGGTGGTCGCGTGTTTCAGGAGACGTACTGGAGCGATGCGAATCTGGACGACGGCGTGCGGTTCAAACGGATTCGGCTGAAGATGCAGATGTCGCCGATGGGCGAAGCCGTCACGCTCAACCCCGCCCTCTGCCGGATGCCGGTCGAACCGCTGCCGCGCTGGTCTGAGGCGGCGGTGCTGCTCGCGCAGCCTTGGGCGCACAACTGGCATCACTGGCTGCTCGACAGCCTGACGCGGCTGATGCTGATCGCCGACTGGCCGGAGTTCGCGGCGATGCCCGTGATCGTGCCGGACGGTCTGACGGAGCCGCAGGCGGATTCACTGCGGGCCTTGGGCATTGACGACGCGCGCTGGCGACGGCTGACTCACGACGTGCATGAAGTTGCCACGCTCATCATCCCCCAACCGGGCGGCTTCGCGCCGGAGATTCTGCAACGGTTGCGGTCGGCGTTGGGCGGCGGTGCCAGTTCCGGTTCCGACAGGAAGCATCTCTACATCTCTCGTAGCGATGCTCCGATGCGACGGGTTGTGAACGAAGCCGAAGTTTTGGCCGCGTTGAAACCGTACAATGTCCATTGCGTGACGTTGACCGGAATGTCGTTCGCGGAGCAACGGGCGCTGTTCGCCGACGCCGCGGTCATCATCGGACCGCATGGGGCCGGGCTGACGAATTCCGTGTTCAGCCCGCACCAGACCCGCGTCGTCGAACTGCATCCGCACGATACCGCGAATGGATGCTTCCTGCTGACGACCGCGGCCTGGAATCAATCGCATACCTTTTTGACCGGCCCAGTTGTTAACTCCGAAACGCGGGATTTTACAGTCGATCCGGAGGCAGTCCGAAACGCTGTGGACTACTGCTGGGAATAGCTGATTCCGCTGTTCCCACAGTATTACCCTGATTTTTAGTGAAATTGCCAACGCACTCTTGAATTCATCGTAGGCAAGTCGATATCGTCGCCAATAGCCCTTAGTGAGTTTCCGACCGGTTCGAGATCGCCCGGTTCATGACGCTGTCCCGCCCGCAATGCTCGCCGCGCAGGCCGTTTTTGACGGTCGCGGGGATTGTGTCGGCCGGGTTGCTGGTCTGGTTCAGCACCGCCGGGGACGCCGCCGCGAGTTGCGGCGATTATCTGCTCGCACCGCATCAGATCGCCAAGCATCAGACGCTGCCGGCCGAGTTCACAGCGAGCGGGGTGCAGTCGAACCACTCGGACCGCCCCTGCCGCGGGCCGTATTGCCAACGGGCGCCCCGTCCCGAACCGCCGCAACCGGCGCCGGTGACGATTGTCGTCAGCGAGCATTGGGCCTGCCCGATCGCCGCCGCGTGGTGCGTGATTCCCGCGGTTGAGCCGTGGACGCCGCACGGCGCGATTCTCGGCGTCCGCGCTGAGCCGTTCCGTCTCGAACGCCCGCCGCGCGGCTAACGCCGTCGCCGCCAGCGGAGTTCCGCGCACCGTCGTCGACGCTGCGCGGACTTCAAGCGTGTCTTCCGCGGCGACTCTTGTGACGTGAGCCTGCGTGCTTGCCTCGCAGGCGAATCTTTGAACCCTTACCGCCATTCATTGGCGGTTCCCCATGGCCATCATCCCTGGAACTTGTGTTCCGGCGATTTGTGGGATTGTCGTGCATCGTTCTTTTTTTCGATGCATTCTTCGTTCGCGTTCGGTTTCCCGTTGTGATGGAGGACTTGTCATGAATCGTCGTCGTGGGTTCACGCTCATCGAACTGTTGGTGGTGATCGCGATCATCGCCATTCTCATCGCGCTCTTGTTGCCGGCCGTGCAGCAGGCCCGCGAGGCGGCGCGGCGCACGCAGTGCCGCAACAATCTGAAGCAACTGGGCCTGGCGATGCACAACTATCTGGATGCGCACAGCCGGCTGCCGCTCTGTCTGAACGCCAGCAACAAGCCGATCTCGGTGCATGCCTACATGCTCCCGTATCTGGATCAGACGCCGCTGCACAACCTGATCGACTTCAATACGAACTGGAACTCGGCGACGAACGCCACCGCAAGGGCCGTTTCGGTGCCGGGGTTCCTGTGTCCGTCCGAACCCACCACGGCGTTGCCGGCCGGTTGGGCGGGAACCACCTATCGGGCGAATCAGGGGAGCAACATCCTGTACGCGCAACCGTCGACCAACCCGGCCAACGTGAACTTCGGTCAACCCGCGCCGAACGGCGTGTACGTTCCCAGCATGAGCCTCAAGATTGCCGACGTGACCGACGGCACCAGCTCGACGGCGGCCTTCAGCGAACATCCGTTTGCCGACTTCAGCAACACCGCCGTCTCGCCGTTCGACACGTTCCAGCCGGGCATCTATCCCAACACGCCGGATGAGGCGTACCAGTATTGCAAGAATGTCGTCACCACCGACCTGACGAAGCAGGGCGTGTCGGACGTGGGTGCGCCGTGGCTGCAGTCGTACCACTCGACGACGCAGTATTTCCACGTCGTTCCGCCGAACGGCCGGTCGTGCATGTATCCGCCGGGCCGGATCGCCACCTCGGCGGCCAGCCGGCATACCGGCGGCGTCCACGTCACGATGTGCGACGGCGCGGTGAAGTTCGTCTCCGAGAACATCGACCTCGGGCTGTGGCGGGCCGTCGGCAGCCGCAACGGCAACGAAGTCGTCGGCGAGTTCTAACCTTCTTTGAGAGCCGGGGCGTGTCGCCCCGGTCTGCTCTTCATCAAACACAAGACCGGGGCGACACGCCCCGGCTCTGAAGGATATTCCCAATGCGAACGCTCTCCCTCTCCCTCGCGGCGACGCTGCTGTTCGCGGCGACGCTGTCCGCCGAGGAAGTTGTGCCGACCGCGCGGCCGGTGCCGCTCACCCGGCCGGAAATGAAGCAACTGCTGGAAGACATGAAGTCGCGGAAGGTGCGGATTCCGCTGCCGGAACTGACCGACGCCGACCGCGAAGCCCTCGGCGAGCGCGGCGGCAGTTACGAAAGCCGCCTGCGGTATCACTACATGCCGGCCGGTGAGGGTTCGGTGTTCGGCGGCGGCTCCCGCGGCACTCGTTCCGGCAGCGGGACGGCGACTCCGACGACCGCGTCGGCAACGCCGGCCAATCGCGATTTCACCCGCAACGCCGACGAGAGCATGACGCTTTCCTATCCGTTCAAGACACGGCTGTTCTGGATCGTGTCGCGCACGAACAACTGCCAGTATTGCCTCGGCCATCAGGAACAGAAGCTGTCGGCCGCCGGCATGCTGGAAGACGAAATCGCCGCGCTCGATTCGCACTGGGAACGGTTCCCGCCGGCCGAGCAAGCGGCGTTCGCCTATGCCCGCAAGCTGACCTACGAGCCGTACAACCTGAATGACGGCGACATCGCGGCCCTCAAGGAGTTCTACACGCCGCAGCAGATTCTGGAGATGACGCTGTCGGTCGCGGGCAACAACGCGATCAACCGCTGGAAGGAAGGCTCGGGCACGCCGCAGTCGCAGGACGGCGGCAGTTTCTTCCGTCGCGGCGGGGCCGAAGTCCCCGCGAACCGGGCGCTGCCGATCGAATCGTTCGTCACGCCGACGTCGGCCGAGTTCGCCTCGGCGACGTCCAAAGTCGTGCCGGTCAAGCGCGACGAGAAGACCGGCGAGCCGACGCCCACGGCTGTCACCATCCGCTCGGCGCTGGAATCGCGCGGCGACGTCGTCGCGGCCTTGGCCACGGCGAAAACCCGGTCCCCCCGGTTGCCGATGCTCAGCGCCGAAGCGGCCCGTCAGGCGCTCGGCGAGAATGCCCCCGAGGGGACGCTCTCCAATTGGATGCGGCTGATGGCGCAGTTCCCGAACGAAAGCCGGGGCCGCATCCGCAGCCTCAACGCGATCAACGACGACCGCGGCGATCTCTCTCTGCTGCTGAAGGCTCAGGTCAGTTGGATCATCGCCCGGCAGGATCGCGCGTGGTATGCCACCGGCGTCGTGCAGCGCCGCTTGAAGGAACTCGGCCAGACCGACGACCAGATCTTCGCCCTCGACGGCGACTGGCAGCAGTTCTCCGAGGCCGACCGGTCGCTGTTCCGGTTCGCGAAGCATCTGGCGGCGACGCCGATTGCGCTCACGGACGACGACGTGGCGGTGGCGTTGAAGCAGACCGGTCCGCGGCAGGTCGTGCAGCTCATCAACTTCGTCACCAGTCGGGCGTATTTCGACCGGGTGACGGAAGCCGCGGGGCTGCCGCTGGAGTAGCCGATTTGTCACGGGGAGAAGACCGCGAAACCGCAAGCGTCGCTCGCTTGCGGTTTCGCGATTCCCAGCCGGTCAATTTCACGATGAGGATTCGGTTGTGTACTGCGATCGGCGATGGGTGCTGCGATGGCTGGGAGCCGGGCTGGTGTTGTGCGCCGGTTGCGGTCCGTCGGAAATCCGTCCGCAGGGTTCGGGGGATGAGGCCAAGACGGCGCTGCTCAAGGCGCTGGAGGCTTGGAAGGCCGGCGGTGCGCCGGACGAACTCCCCAAAGCTTCGCCGAAGGTGATCATCGTCGATCAGGATTGGTCCAACGGCCGGCGACTCGCCGACTACGCCATCGTCGAAGATCCCGTGCTGAACGGCAGTCATTGGCGGGTCTTCGCCAAACTCACGCTGCTGCGGAAGAGCCAGTTGGACAAACCGCAGCGCGTCTGCTACGCGGTGACGCTGGGCCCCACGGTGAGCATTCTCCGCAGCGACTTTCTGGATTAAGGAGCCGGGGCGTGTCGCCCCGGTCTTCGCTTCTGCCTGCAGGATTTGCAGGGGGCAGTCGAGGCTCTGCGAGGCTCACCCCGTTGCGTCACTCGGGGTGAGCCTCGCAAAGCCTCGACTGCACCCTACAAGAACAATAAGACCGGGGCGACACGCCCCGGCTCCTTGAAGACTTGTCCCCCGCGACGAGACACCGCACACTTCACGGCATGTCCCGACCATTACGGCCTCCGTCGAATCAACCCGCGCTCCCGCGGGCGGAGCGCGAATTCGGCGTGCCCATTCCCGGCGTCATCCTGCCCTCCGAACAATGGGCGCGGACGGCGATCAAAAAGCTCCCGCCGCCAGGGCCGCTCGACTGGACGGCGATCTTCGGCCGCGAGGCGCCCGTCGTCATTGATCTCGGCTGCGGCAACGGCCGGTTCACGCTGTGGAGCGCACTGTCGCGGCCGGACTGCAACCACTTCGCCGTCGATATCCTGCCGGTCGTCGTCCGCTATGCGACCCGGCGGGCCAACCAGCGCGGGTTGTCCAACGTGCGGGTGGCGGTGATCGGCGGCCGCGAACTGCTGCGCGACTACGTCGCCGTCGGATCGGTCGCCGAGATTCACTGCTATCATCCGCAGCCGTATTACGAGCCGCGCGAAATCCCGTTGAGGCTGATCGCGCCGGAATTCCTGGCGATGGTGCATCGGGCCCTGTCGCCCGGCGGGTTGTTCGTGCTGCAAACCGACAACCCGGCGTACGCGCGGTACATGCGGTCGGTGTTGCCGGCGTTCTTTACCGTCGAGGAAGTCCCCGGCCGCTGGCCCGACACGCCGCAGGGCCGCACGCGCCGGGAGATCATCGCCATCAAAGAGAACCTGCCGGTGTTCCGCAGTCTGTGCCGGCGGAACGACGCGCTGACCGCGGCAGACATTGTAAAACTGTTGACGAAGCTGCCCCTGCCGACGTTTGACGCCGACCGCCGGTTGCAGAAACTGGATGCGATCGAGCGGGAGGGGAACTCCCGTTCCGCCAGATCCCGACCAGCGAACGGGAGACCGCGCCGTGACCGACACGCCTGACGACGATGACGACGACGAAATCATCCTCACTGCCGAGTCCATCGAGTACGTGGACGATGCACCGGTGAAGCCGACCGCGGAGTTCGTCTATTTCCGCCGCCCGTCGGCCGTGCAGATGTCGTGGCTGTGCTTCGCCGGCGGCATCGCGGCGCTGGTTTTTGCGGCGCTCGGCTTCGCCGTCGCGCTGATTGGCCGCGTCGGTCAGTTCGCGTTGCAGATGATGGTCACCGGGCCGACGCTCGTCGGTCTGGCGCTCATCGGGGTCTCGCGGATGATGGCCCGCACGCCGACGCAGCTCACCGTCGGCCCCGACGGCGTCTGCATCGACCATGAACGGAAGCCGCGCGAAAAGATCCCCTGGAACGACATCGCCTGGGCCGCCGTCGGCAATGCCGGCCTGACGCAGCAGCGGCAACTCCTCATTTACGACGCGAACGGCAAGACGCTGGCCACACTGAGCGATTCGTTTGAGGACTTCGACCAGCTCATCAAGCAGATCAAGGCCGCCGTCGCGAACCGGCAGGACGGGGCGTCGGAGACCGTGCGGCAAAAGAAAGCCCGCAAGTCGGCTCTCTTTATGTTCGCTGTGTCGCTGTTCCTGACGTTCATCGCCGGCGCGAACTTCTGGATGGCCGCCGAGCAGGAACGAACGGACATCCTGTTCACCCGCGATGCCGTGGAGGGGGAGGCGGAGATCGTCCGCCGGTTCGTCGCGCCGAACGGAACGACCAAACGGCTGGAGTACCGCGTGACCGGCGACAACGGGGAGACCGCCATGCGGAACGCCGAAGTCACCGACCTGTATTGGCAGTCGCTGGCATCGGCCGCGACGGTCCCCGTGAAGTACGTCCCCGCAGAGCCGGCGGTCAGCAAACTCGTCGCCGGTGAAGTCGTCTCCAAGGATCTGTCAGAATCGCCCGCGCTGATGAAGGGGCTGTCGCTCGTCCTGGGCGGGCTGTGCGCCCTCTTCTTCATCGCTGCGGCCTTGCAGTGGTACGGCTGGGACATCGACCTCGACAGCCGTTCGGGGAAGATTTCCATCAAGCGGTTCGGCACGGGCCGGTGAGATTGAGCGCAACAAGAGGTGTGCATCTCAATTCTGGGTTGAGAGCGCGGTGAAGCCCCCGGATTTCAGCCGCGGAGCGGCGACAGATCGTAGTCCCAGGAGTGACAACATTTCCGATCTAGGCCACAAGTCGATGAAGCTGTCTGATCCGGACGGCGTTGATGAGCAGCTTGATCCACACCCACCGGCGGACTCGCGGCAGGGTGCGAACTCACGCGGGGGGAGCGGTCAGGCCCCCGGCAAATGCAGCGACGTTGCCGAAGTCCCGTTCGATCTGCCCGCGGAGGGCGAACAGGTCTGGCCCGAACTCCCCCTGGAGCAGTTCGATGCTCCGCCTCCGGAACGGACTTTGATCATGATGGCCCTGCCCGGCGTTCGGCGACTTGGCCGGCGCAACCAGTTGGTCGTTCCGCTTCGCGACGGCGTCGTGCAGCGGACTGCGGTCGTCGTTGCCGTCGGCCAGCAGGCATCCGCCCCCCTGCAGTTGCGGCACGAGCGTTTCTTCGGCTACTTTGACTTCGGCCTCATTCAGCGGCGTCACGTCCCACGAGACCGGTCGATCGGCCCACACGAGCACCAGGACAATCACCCACGGTTGATACTGCACGGACTGCCGATGAAATTCCCGTCCCACCGCACGGATCCTGTGATACCACTGAGGCCAGAGTTCGCGTTCCATCGTCGGTCTCCTTCCTGGGGATGTCACACCCTTCCAGGAGACAGTATGAACGCGAACTCTTTGCATGCACAGACGTTAAACTCGCCCCTCGGAAATGTTGTCACGCCTGGGGCTACGGTCTGTCGCCCCTATCGGGGCTTGCAATCCTGCGTGCTGCTGATCGCGATCTCGTCGGTTTTCTGCTGGCCCGTCGCGGCACAAGAGCCAACGCAATCACCGCTGTATCAGCACGGCGCAGTCGCGGCCGATCATCCGCTGGCGAGTCAGGCCGGCGTGGATGTCCTCCAGCGCGGCGGAAATGTGATTGATGCGGCGGTGGCGACGGCGCTTACGCTGTCGGTCGTGCGGCCCGCCAGTTCGGGACTCGGCGGCGGCGGGTTCCTCGTGCATTGGGACGCGGCCCGCAAGGAATCGGTGGCGTGGGATTACCGCGAAACCGCGCCGCTCGCCGCGACCGCCGACATGTACGAGCAAGCCGCCGTTGCCGGGCGAAAGAACGCCAGCGAACACGGCGGGCTGGCGGTCGCTGTGCCGGGGCATGTCCCCGGTTTGTGTCACATTCTGGAGACGCAGGGCACCTTCACGATTCAGCAGGTGCTGGAGACGGTGCTCAAACTCACGCGCGACGGCGTGCCGGTCGATGCCGTCGACCTCCGCACGCAGCGCGAGTTGCTTGCCGAGTTCACCAAGCAACCGGAACTGAAGCCGACGTATGCGGCGCTGTGGACCGGCTACCTCAACACCGGCGTGCCGTGGAAAACGGGCGACAGGTTCCATTCGCCGCAGCTCGCCGCGCTCGCAGCGCTATCGCGCGACGGGGTCGCGAGCTTTAGGACCGGCGTCGTGGCGCAATCGCTGCTGGAGACATGCCGGTCGCAGGGGGGGATCGTCACCGCCGCGGACTTCGCCGCGGTCCAACCGATCCGCCGCACGCCATTGCGGATTACCTGGGGCGAGTATGAAGTGCTGACGATGCCGCCGCCGTCGAGCGGAGGCATCGCGCTCGTGCAGACGTTGCAGGCGCTGGAGGCGTGGAGCCGGTTGCCGAATCATCGGCCGTGGCGCGATCTCAACGAACTGGACCGGTCGCACGTGTTGGCCGAGGCGCTCAAGCACGCCTTCGCCGACCGGGCGGAGTTCCTCGGCGATGCCGACTTCGTGACCGTGCCCGTCGCAAAGCTGACCAGCGCGAAGTACGCCCAGCGGATCGCCGAGCGAATCGACCTGACGCGCACGTTGCCCGCCGCGGAATACGGCCGGTTTCATTTACCCGACGACGCCGGCACCACGCACTTCTGCGTGATGGACAGCCGCGGCAACGCGGTGTCGTGTACGGAAACGATCAACCTCACCTACGGCAGCTACGTCGTCGATCCCCAGTTCGGCATCGTCCTGAACAACGAGATGGACGACTTCACCGCGCGGCCCGGCGTGCCGAATGCGTTCGGACTGATTCAGAGCGCCAACAACGTCATTGCCCCGCGCAAGAAGCCGTTGTCGAGCATGGCGCCGACGATTGTCCTGAAGGACGGACGCCCGGTGCTGCTCGCCGGCGCGTCCGGCGGGCCGCGGATCATCACCGCGACCATTCAGACGGTGCTGCGCGTGACTGAGTTGGGCCTGTCGGCGAACGACGCGGTCACGCAGCCCCGGCTGCACCATCAATGGCAACCCCACGAACTGCTGATCGAGCGCTCGCTGGAACCGCTGCGGGGACCGTTGGAGGCCCGCGGTCATCAAGTGAAGCTGCTCGGCTCCTCGGCGGTGACGCAGGCGATCCGCTGGACGCCGGCGGGAATCGAACCCGCCAGCGATCCGCGCAAGCACGGGCGTCCCACGGGGTATTGACGCGAAGCGTCATTAGGAGCCGGGGCGTGCCGCCCCGGTCTTCGATTTCTCCGTCGAACGACGCTCGTCCGGGCCGACACGGCCCGGCTCCTAGAGCGCTTCCAACATAGGTCTAGCGTTGTAATGCGCTATCCGTTGTGGTGCTGGCGCGAGTAGCACCCCGCGACTGGTGGTTCAAACGCTAGACC
>JAWXBB010000005.1:0-2940 GCA_034439795.1 Planctomycetaceae bacterium
ACGTGCTGCCCGAAAGCCAGGCCGATGAGGGGGGCGCTCTGCCCGGCGATTTGATCACGGCCGTCGATGGTGTCGATTGCCGCAACATGACCACCGACGAAGCCGCGGGCTTGTTGACCGGGCCGCCCGGCAGCCGCGTGAAGCTGACGCTGACCGATCCCGAGACGAACGCAGCGCGGTCGGCCCAGTTGACCCGACGGGCCGTGAAGGTGAAGAGCATTCCGATCGCCGAAATCGTCGATCATGCCAACGGCATCGGTTACATCCAGATGACCGGCTTCCAGAAGAACACCGCCGACGAACTCGACGCCGCGCTGCTCAAGCTGCATCGCGAAGGGATGAAAGCGCTGATCTGGGACGTCCGCGGCAACCCCGGCGGACTGCTCAACTCCGCCGTGGAGGTGCTCGACCGCTTCATCGACGACGGCGTGCTGGTCTCCACCCGCGGCCGGATCACCGACCAGAACTGGAGTTACTCGGCCCAGCGGCAGGGGACCTGGAACG
This sequence comes from Planctomycetaceae bacterium, assembly GCA_034439795.1. Classification (GTDB taxonomy): domain Bacteria; phylum Planctomycetota; class Planctomycetia; order Planctomycetales; family Planctomycetaceae; genus DSVQ01. The sequence goes on from JAWXBB010000005.1 coordinate 505, forward strand.
TGCCTTTGGTGCTGCTCGTGGACGGCGACAGCGCGTCGGCCAGCGAAGTGGTCGCCGGAGCCATCCGCGATCATCATCGGGGCAAGATCGTCGGCCGCAAGACGTACGGCAAATGGTCGGTGCAGAGCATTCTGCCCGGACTCGGCGAGACCGGCATGCGGCTCACCACCGCCAAGTTCTACTCGCCCGCCGGCAACACCTACGGAAAAATCGGCCTCGAACCCGACGTGCCCGTGACCGCGGACACTTCGCCCCGGCACCGCACGACGTACCGCGGCAAACTCAAATGGGAAGACGACCGCGACATGCAATCCGGCGTCGACCTGCTGCGACAGCAACTCGCGCGGCGGTGAAAACGTTGAGCGGTCGATTACCCATGAATCCACAGAAGCCGTGGGGTTCCATCCCCACGGTTCTTTTCTTTGACGCCGCCAGACACCAGAATGAAGATCCGCGGGGGTGGGACCCCGCGGCTTCTGTTTTGACCTAACGCCTAAAGCCTAACACCTACCCATCCATGACCGCCGGCACACCGGACTGGCTGCAGAACGGACGCGGGGCGCTGCCTTCGCAGTCGTGGAGCTTTGCCGCCGACGCGCGGCTCGCCGACGTTCATCTGGCCCGCGAATCGGGCGACGTGCTGCTGACCGACGATTCGGGCGGGATGTACCTGCTCGACCGCCGCGGCCGGGTGCAGGCGCTGACGCGGACCTCGCACGTCGTGAAGCCGGTCGTAATCGCCGACGACGGTTCGTCCGGCGCGGCGATTCTCGATGCGGCGACGCTCGCCTGGTTCGACCGCAAGCTGCAGTTCCGCTGGACGAAATCGCTGCCCGATGAAGCCGTGGGTCTCGACATGTCGGCGCACGGCACGCACGTCATCGTCTCGCTGGCCAGCGGCCTCAATGTGGTCTACGACGCGGACAAGCAGAAGATGCTCGATTTCGAGGCGATGCGGCCGCTGCGGTTCGTGCAGTTGCTGACCAAAACGCCGGCGATCGTCGCCGCGGCCGACTATGGATTCTTCGCGCGGTACTCGTTGGACGGCCAGCCGGAATGGACCGAGCGGTTGTGGTCGACCGTCGCCGACATCGCGGTCACCGGCGACGGCAACACGATCGCGCTCGCCGCGTTGGCCCACGGGATTCAGATTTACGACGGCGAGGGAACGTCGAAGGGGTCGTTCGTGCTCGACGGCACGGCCCACCTCATCTCCTCGACTTACGCCAAGAAGCGCTGGGCCACCGCGACGCTGGAGAAACAGCTCCTGATGCTCGACAGCGACGGCGACCTGAAGTGGATGGTCACCGCGCCGGACGACGTCGCGCGGCTGGAACTGTCGCCCTTCGGGGACTGGCTGCTGGTCGGGTTCGCCGGAGGGCGAGTCGTGCGCCTCGACTGCGCATGAAGAAGCCCAGGGATAGCAATCCCTGGGCTTCCGGAGACGATCACACGAACAGCTCGTGAACCACTTCCCCGCCGCTGACAAGTTTGATCGGACGGCCGTCGGGCGTGTAATACTCTTCGCTGTGGTCGATGCCCATCACTTTGCAGAACGACACGAAGAGGTCCGAGATGCCGACAGGCCGATTGCTGACGTCGATGCCGTCCGGGTCGGTCTCGCCGATCACCTGGCCGCCGCGGACGCCGCCGCCGGCGAGCACCACCGGCCAGCCCTTCGAGTAATGGTCGCGGCCGCCGTCGGCCTTGATCTTCGGCGTACGGCCGAACTCGCCCATCCAGACCACCAGCGTGTCGTTCAGCATGCCGCGCTGTTCGAGGTCGAGCACCAGCGTCGCAAGCGCCGGGTCGGCCTCGGCACACAGATACGGCTGATCGCGGAAGCCGTTGTTGTGCGTGTCCCAACCGGCGTCGTTCCGACCGCCGTGCGAGATGACTTCAACGAAGCTCACCCCCTGCTCGACCAGCTTGCGGGCGAGCAGACAGCCCTGTCCGAAATTCGTGCGGCCGTAGGCATCGCGGATCGTCGGGGATTCGTGGTCCAGGTTGAACGTGTCGAGCCGGGGGCTGAGGACGAAGCGGGCCGTCCGGTCGTAGACCGACTTCTTCTCGGCGACCGCGGGGGCCGCCCCGACTGCGGCGAACTCGGCGTCGAACTTGTCCGACAGCGCCAGCCGACGCCGCAGCACCGATTCGTCCACCAGCGGGCGGACGTTCGGCGGCAATGCGCCGGCGTCGTCGACGTTGAACGAGGAGAACTTCACGCCGAGCACGCCGGCGTCGACGTCGCGGGTCTTGATCCGCGGCTTGCCGATGCGGACGAACGCCGGGAAATCGAATTCCACGTCTTCGCGGTTGCGGGCGACGATCGACCCGAACGTCGGAAAGCGGACGGCCGGGTTCGGCGGATAGCCGGTCCGGACGAGCATAATCGCGCGGTCGTGTTCGGCTTCGCTGGTCCGCATCGACCGGATG
>JAWXBB010000006.1:0-6075 GCA_034439795.1 Planctomycetaceae bacterium
CGCCCACACCGTGAGCGGGAACTGCTCTTTCGGCGCGAGACTGCGCGTCGCCGGTTCGGCGACCACGCGCATCAGCTTCGGCGCATCGGCAGGCGTGCGCGGCGCACCGGCGCGGACCCAGTCGCTGAGAATCTGATAATGCGGGCTGCCGACATCGAACCGTTTGCCGCCGCCGTGCGAGACCGCCCCCGTCGCCTTGCGGAGCAACAGGCTGGTCTCCGGCGACGCGGCAATCACCCGTCGGCCGCGGCCTTCACGGACCAGCGCGTCGTAGTCGACGTCGGAATCGAAGCCGAGCAGCGACAACGCGAACCCGTTCTGCCCGCGCGACTTCCCGTGACAGGCCCCCGCATTGCAGCCGAACCGCGTGAGCAACGGCTGCACGTCGGACTCAAACGTGACTGGCGGCGATGTCTCGCCCGCAAAACCCGTCGCGCACAGCCACGCGGCGACCAATAAGCCAAAGCAGCAACGGCGTTGCAGCGGGAACCACATGCGGAGATAACCAGACATCAGGTGGGCACCGGCGACGCATCGTCGGCGAACGGTCAGCAGGCGATTCATCAATTATCGCTTGCGCTTGCGGCTGAGTCAATTGAGGGAGCGAATGATATGGAGACAGGGCGGCCACGGGACAGCGACGGCGGCCGGACCGGCCCGTTTCGTCTGACTCCGGCAATGCAAACGGGGGTGGCCGATACGCTGTGGTCATTTGCGGACCTGTACGACGCGGCGAGATGAACGGCCCCGAAATGCGAAACGCACCGGCGATGAACCGGGGTAGTTTCGTTGGTAGACTGGCGACCAGATGTTGCCGCAACTTCACGGAGACATGGCAATGCTGAGGTGGCTGTTCACGTCGTCGGAATACAAGCGGCAACTGAGGGTGAGCGCGCAAATGCAGGCCGAACAGCAGGCCAGGGCGATTGAGACCGATAGGGAACAGAAGGATGCCATCGCCGAGCACAAACGCCAACGGAAAGAAGCGGAGCGCCAAAGGGTGGAGGCTGATCGTCTGCAAGGAGAGTACGCCGCATATTTGGAACGGGTGAAAGTCAATCAGGAGCGACACGCCAAAGTGATCGACAAATGGGAGGAGCAGGCGGCTCGCTTGGACGCCATCTTGACCAAGTGGGAAAAAACTCCCTAGTCCCAAATTAGGGCACTACCATTTTTGGAGTGTTGGGATTTTTCGTCGGCGGAGTTCTGGGCGTGGTAGCAGGATATGTCTTTTCCCGTCGAACCGTCCCGAGACAAGGTCCACAAACTGGTGTGGTAACTGCTGATGTCGATGTGGTGAGTCAATCATGACGACCCGCCGTCAGGCCAACAGGATTTTTTGGGAGATGTTCCCGGAACAGCTTCGGCGCGCCCGCATGACGAAGCGGCGTGAATGGTTTCAGTCTCTCACGCCCGGCCAACGCTTGAATTTGTTATGGCGGTGCCAAGGGGAGATCCTCAAACGTTACGGCGATTTTCCTCCACCATTGCCGATCCACAAGCGATTTCCGGGTCTCGATCCGTCGAAGATTCAAGTCTTGTCATTGCCTCGCGAGCAGCGGCGAAAGGCTCTCGCTGAGTTGATTCTCCGGCTGAAGTCGGAATGACTCGCTGTTCCCGCCGTCGCTCCGTCTTGCTATCTTCTTCCCCGTCGGCAGGTTGAGGCGACGCCGCCCGCTGCCGGGAGATCACGGCCCACTGTCACGGATGCCGCCCCGATGCCCCTGCGTGTTTACAACACCCTGTCGCGCCAGAAGGAAGATTTTCAGACCGTCACGCCCGGCCGCGTGACCATGTACCTGTGCGGGCCGACGGTCTACAAGCCGGCCCACATCGGCCACATGGTCGGGCCGGTGATCTTCGACACGGTCAAGCGCTACCTGACCTACAGCGGCTATCGGGTGACGTGGGTCGTCAACATCACCGACGTCGACGACAAGCTGATCAACAAGGCCCGCGACGTCGGCACCACCGTCGATGCGCTCGCCAAACTGATGACGCAGGATTACTTCGACAACCTGAAGACAATGGGCGTCGACGGCATCGACCACTTCCCGTATGCCACGCAGCACATTCAGGAGATGCAGGAGATCATCCAGACGCTGATCGAGAAGGGGTATGCGTACCCGCTCGACGGCGACGTGTATTTTGAATGCACCAAGGACGCCGACTACGGCAAGCTGAGCCACCGCAGCTTGGAAGAAATGCTCTCGGGCACGCGGGCCGAGACGTTGGACGGCAAGCATCACCCGGCCGACTTCGCCTTGTGGAAGGGTTCCAAACCGGGCGAACCCGCGTGGGACAGCCCGTGGGGACCGGGCCGCCCCGGCTGGCACATCGAGTGCTCGGCGATGGCTCGGAAGATTCTCGGCGATTCGATCGACATCCACGGCGGCGGCCTCGACCTGATGTTCCCGCATCACGAAAACGAACTCGCCCAGTCCGAAAGCTGCACCGGCAAACCGTTCGCCCGCTACTGGATGCACAACGGCCTGATGCAGGCCAGCGGCCAGGCGGGCAAGGTCGGCGGCGGCCACAGCCGCGAGGGAGACCTCGTCGCCGATCAAGCCGCGCAGGAGGCGAACAAGCTCGCCGGGTCCAAAGGGGCGGCGTCGGTCAAGGAACTGTTCGCGAAGCACGACCCGGAGACGGTTCGCTTCTTCCTGCTGGCGACGCACTACCGCAGCCCGATCGACTTCGGCGACGAACGCCTCGCCGAAACCGACAAAAGTCTCGAAGGCTTCCACCGGCTGTTCGAGAGCTACGAGCGCATCAGCGGGACGTCGTTCTATGCGCTCACTGCGCCCACACAGCGCGAAGCCCACGGGTCGCACCCCGTGGGTGGCGGTGAGTTCGCGCAGGAAGTGTCTTCATTGAAACAGCGTTTCCTCGACGCCATGGACGACGACTTCAACACCGGCGGCGCGGTCGGCTCGCTGTTCGACCTGCGGAAGACGCTCAATGCGTTCATCGGCGACCACAAGCTCGACCAGGGAACGCCGCAGTCCGAACAACTCCAGGCGCTGACCGCGGGGATGACGGTCCTCAAGGAACTGTCGCAACTGCTGGGGGTCTTCCGTCAACCGAAGACGAAAGCTGCCGCGGCCGATGATGGCCTCGTCAACGGCCTGATGGAGCTGATCCTGCAAATCCGGGCCGACTCGCGGAAGGCGAAGAACTTCGCGGTTGCCGACCTCATCCGCACCAAGCTGACCGAGCTGAAGATCACAGTGGAAGACCGCCCGGACAAAACGCTCTGGCGGCGGGGATAGCCTTACGCAGTCCGAAGCCATTTTCCCCGGAGCGAGTCGATGGATCTGCGAACCATCCAGGCAGAAATCGAAGGTCTTGGCGGCGAACTTGCCTGGCGGACGAAATGGGGTCTCGGAGTTTCGTTTGCCGGGACATCGTTGCGCGACGCCGATTTGTGGGAGTTGACGGCCACGCTGCCATGGACCGTCTGGCTCGATCTATCGGACACCACGGTGACCGATGCCGGTTTGGCGATCCTCAAGTCCGCCGTGCGATTGGAGGCATTGAGCGTCGATGGGGCGCAGGTCACAACGAACGGATTACTGATGCTGCGAGGACTATCGAAATTGGTCTCGATCACCGTCGGCGACACCGCGATCACATCAGCACAGGTCCTCTGGCTTCGGAGACTGGGACTGCGGGCAGATGTCGAATGCCACCGCCGCGGACCGCGATGCGGCTGGTTTCCCGGCTTTCGGCCGCCATCATTGGCCGGGGCGGAGTTGGAATGACGATCACCCTCGGCATTGATCCCGGCCTCAATCGCACCGGTTATGCGGTGCTGGAGCGGACGGCGTCCGGGCCCGTGCTGCGCGAGGGGGGGGTGCTGCGGTCGACGAAGGGGAAGACGCTTGCCGAGCGGGTGTTCGAGATCGGTCACGGGCTGCGGGAAGTGATTCAGGAATTCCGACCCGCGGTGATGGCCATCGAGCAGGTGTTCTCGCACGGGCAGTATCCGAAGACCGCCGTGCTGATGGCGCATGCCCGCGGGGCGATTTTGTTCGTGGCCCGCGACCACGGTTTGCCCATTGCGCATTACACCCCGACGCAGATCAAGCGGCTGCTCACCGGCAGCGGCAAGGCGGGAAAGGAACAGATCCAGCACGCGATCCGGCACGAGCTCGGCCTGGAGGCGATCCTCGAACCCAACGACGTCGCCGATGCCGCCGCGATCGCATTGTGTCATTACTACATGACGCGCATGACGAACGCGATCACTTGATCGTCTTTGCGAAGCCGCGGGGTTGCACCCCCGCGGTATGTGCCGTGCGACATGCCTAGCGAACCCGCTTACTACGGACGCTTCAGCAACTCCACAAACCGCACATACGCCCCGTCCCACGCGGCCTGCTCCTGCGGCTCGTAGCGCTGCATCTGCGAGGACGCCCGCACGACGGTGCGGATTTCGGACAGGGTGCGAATGTCGCCCGAAGTCCGCGCCTGCAACAGCACGTTGCCCAGAGCCGTCGCCTCCACGGGGCCGGTTATGACCGGCCGGCCGGTCGCGTTGGCGGTGAACTGATTGAGCAGCGTGTTCTGCGTGCCGCCGCCGACGATGTGGATCACCTCCACCCGCTCGCCGGAGAGTTCTTCCAGCCAGCCGAGCACCATCCGATACTTGAGCGCCAGGCTTTCGAGACACGTGCGGATCAGCGAACCCGCGTTCTCCGGGATCGGTTGCGACGTCTTCTGGCACCATTCCCGCAGCGCGCTCGGCATGTCCGCCGGGGCGAGGAAGCTCGCCGCATCGGGATCGACCAGCGACCGGAACGGCGCGGCGGACATCGCCAGTTGCGTCATCGCCACGTAATCCAGCGGCTGTCCGGCCCGCTCGAACGATCGCCGGCACTCCTGCACCAGCCACAGACCCATGATGTTTTTGAGCAGCCGATACGTGCCGTCGATGCCCCCCTCATTGGTGACATTGAGTTCCAACGCCCGCGGCGTCAGCACGGCATGCGGCAGTTCCAGACCCATCAGCGACCACGTCCCCGAGCTGATGTACGCCCAGTTCGCGCGGCCCGTGTGTTCCGTCGGGATCGCGGCGACGGCGGCCCCCGTGTCGTGCGTGGCGGGCGTGACGACGTCCAATCGCGGCAGGTTCGTGCGCTGCGACACGCTTTCCCGCAAGCGGCCGAGTTTCGTCCCCGGATCGACGACTTGCGGAAACATCTGCGTCGGCAACTCCAGCTTGCGGAGCAGATCGTAAGACCACGTGCGGTTTGTCGGATGCAGGCACTGCGAGGTCGTCGCGTTGGTGAACTCGACCACCTGGCTGCCGCACATCAGCCAATGGAACAGGTCGGGCATCATCAGGAACTTGTCGGCCTGGGCCATCAGCGCGGGGTTCGACTGCTGGAACGACAGCATCTGAAACAGCGAGTTGATCTCCATGAACTGCAAACCGGTCTCGGCGAAGATTTCCGATCGCGGCGCCCGGCGGAACGCGGCGTCCATCTGTCCCGACGTGCGGGCGTCGCGATAGCAGTACGGTTGACCGAGCATCTCGCCGGTCTTCGTAAGCAGCACGTAGTCCACGCCCCAGGTGTCGACGCCGACCGACACGATCGCGTTGCCGAACTTCGCGGCGGCTTTCCCCAGCCCGGTCTGAATCTCGGCCCACAGCCGCAGCACGTCCCACCGCAGCGTGTCGGCGACGGAGACCGGACCGTTGGCGAAGCGGTGCAGCTCTTCGAGGCGGATCTGCTTGCCGTCGAACAAACCGGCGATGACGCGGCCGCTTTCGGCCCCGAGATCGACGGCAAGGAAGCACTTCTCGGACATCGCGAGACCTTCCACGGATGTGACGCAGGGAGTTGCCGGTTACTGTATGCGGAGGACGAGACGGCCTCCAGTGTCGCGATTAAGAGCCGGGGCGTGTCGCCCCGGTCTTCTGGCTTTCGAGGCTGTATTTACACTCGTCCGGGGCGACACGCCCCGGCTCCTAAGAAGCTGTTTTCAAATGGCGAGAAGTTGAGACATACGCTACGACTCCGCGGTTGACCTACCACAGTCAAAACCGGCGGAGCCGTAGCGATGTCA
>JAWXBB010000007.1:0-3390 GCA_034439795.1 Planctomycetaceae bacterium
ACGGCAAGCAGGTCGATGAAGCCGCCAGAGGCCGTGCGTTCTTGCCGCCCGATCAGCATCCACTCATCGGACAGGATGCGCGGCGCGGCGACAATCATATCCTCGAGCGCGCGCTCGCTGGGGAGGCGACCCTCGATTAGTTGTCGGGGGCCACCCCCAACCGTCCAGATGGCATTGCGGATGGGCATCACGCGGCCTCTGCCAAGGGCGCGTTGTCGAGTGCGTCGTGAAGCAGGGCGTCGAGCAGGCGGCGGCGACTGACGGCGGCATCGGAAAGGCTGGCCTCCAGCTGATCGCACAGCACCATCAGTTCATCGACCTTGGCGACAATGCGGCGCTGTTCGGCGAGAGGTGGGAGCGGAAAGACTAACTTGGAAAGTGCCCTTCCCGTGAAGTGTGGGATACCGACGCCCGTGAAGTATGTCTGCATGATCCCGGCGTCGAAATAGACGAAGCAGCACTGAGCAAAGAAGTCGGGGTCAACATGCGTCCCCGGTCGCACCCGATGTAGCGCCTTCTGAAAAACCAAGTTGTCGGCACCGCCGCGCCAAACCGCAGTTCGACCGATGCCGTGTCCGCCTTCGCAGATCAGAACGTCGCCCTCCTTCAGGCGGTATTCGTGGAAGTCGGCATCCCCGAGAGGAATGGTTTTCAATTCGTCGAGGCGAATGTCGAACCAATGCACATTCGTGTTTCGCAGATACGGATATGGCCGCCCCTTGTTCTTGGCTTTGTCGAGCATCTTTCCGAGGCGAGCATCCGCAACGTCTTCCAGCCTGACCCATCGCCAGCTCAGCGGGATTTCAGCATCCAGTCTGCCCTCTACCTTAGGAGCATCAAGGGCACTCCTCACCGCAGCCGGTTCGTCGCTCGGGTCTTGGGGCAGCAGCCTGCCTCGGACAGCGAGGTTTAAGATGGTTTGCCGGAGGGCTTTGATCTGATCGGAGCGTGTGGTGAGGGCGGGTAGTGCGTCAAGGGCGAAGAGGGCGGCGGCCTGAAATGTTTTCGGATCGGGATCGGGCGTGTTGAGGCGGGCGAGGCTCGCCGCCGCCAGTCGGTCGCGCGTCGACTCGCGCGCTGACCGTGCCGCGTCCAGCCGATCGCACAGACCCATCAGCTCATCGACCTTGGCGACGATGCGGTGCTGTTCGGCGAGCGGCGGGAGGGGAAACGGCAACGCCGCGAAATCAGCGTCATTGATAGCCGGATAGGCTTGTCCGCGCTGAGTCTGTTCGACGCAATCCACCATGAATGGGGCGCGAAGCACGATCCAGATATAGCGCGGCACCACGAGGCCGTGCCCATTCAGGACTGCGAAAGCGGTGCTGGCAATCGGTGGCGGGTCGAAGTCCACCTCGATGACAGCGACATTCAGCAGGTAAGGACGGACGCAGGAATAGATCACGTCGCCTTTCCGCGTAACCTTGCGTGCCCGGCTCGGGGCCTCGGCGGCTTCCAGCACGTTTGGATCGGCGACCACACCAGCCGCTTTGTCGATCGCTGTCACGTCGATGTAGGTGAAAGAGGACCGGGGGGTTTCCTGCCCACGGTCGCTGGCGATTTCGCGGATCGGGGTCCAACGCCAACTTGTCGGCAGATCGAAGGGCGGAACGTCCACGGTCGGGAATGCCGTTAGCTTCCTGATCTCGCCAGCTTTCGCCAGCCGCGCTTTCTCAAGCGCGATCTGCCTCAGCAGTTCCGACGCCGGTTCGTCGTTCGGGTCTTGAGCCTCGAGTTTGCCGCGCACCGCCAGATCGAGGATAAACCGTCTCAGTCGGGCGATCGCGTCGGGCGCATCCGCGATCCGCTCATAATGCACCAGAAGTCCCTGCGCGTTCATCGGGTGAGCGCCTCGGCCAGGATCGTCTTCAACTGATGGTGCAGGGCGGCCACATCGCCCTCGGCGTCTGCCAGCGCCGCCTGCAAAACGTCCGGGTCACCGTGGTCGTCAGCGACGGCGTGGGGGTTTTTGATGTCGAGGTTGTAGCCGCGCGCCTTGACCAACTCGGCGCTCACCTTCCACGCCTGTGGCGTCTCCTCGCGGCCCTGACGTTCGGCACCGCCCCACCAATCAATACAGCCCTGAAGATGCTCCAGCCTGATCGGCTTTGTCATCGAATACGCCTTCTGACCCGCCGGCACTTGATGCTCGTGGAACCAAATGTCCCGCGTCGGCTCGCCCTTCTCGAAGAACAGAATGTTTGTGCCGATCGAGGCATAGGGCCGGAAGACGCTGTTGGGCAGCCGGATGATGGTGTGCAGGTTGCACTCCTCCATCAGGGCCTCTTTCAGGCGGGTCTTCACGCCCTCGCCGAACAGGCTGCCGTCGGGCAAGACCACCGCCGCTCGGCCACCGGGTTTTAACAGGCGGATGATCAAGGCCAGGAACAGGTCGGCGGTTTCGCGGGTCTGGAAATGTGAGGGGAAATTGCTCTCGATCCCGTCCTCTTCCTTCCCGCCGAAGGGTGGGTTGGTCAGGACGATGTCCACCCGGTCGGACTGGCCGTAGCTGATGTAGGGCCGCGCCAGCGTGTTATCGTGGCGGACAAAGCTGGGATCTTCGACCCCGTGCAGCAGCATGTTAGTCGTCGCCAGTATGTGCGGGAGGGGCTTCTTCTCGACGGCGCGCAGCGCGCTCTGCATCTCCTGCTCGTCCTCGGGCCGCTTCACATAGCGGTCGCGCATGTGTCGGATCGAGCAGGTCAAGAAGCCGCCGGTGCCGCAGGCGGGGTCGAACAGGATCTCGCCGGGGTGGGGATCGATGCGGTCCACCATGAAGGCCGTCACGGCGCGTGGGGTGTAGTATTCCCCGGAGTTGCCCGCGTTCTGCAGGTCGTTCAGCAGCTGCTCATATACGTCGCCGAAATGCTGTCGCTCGGCCAGATCGTTGAAGTCGACCTCGTTGATCCGGTTCACCACCTGCCGCAGCAGCTGGCCTGACTTCATGTAGTTGTAGGCATCCTCGAAGACGCCGCGAACGACGCGCGCACGATCACCGGGGACGCCGCTGAGCGGCAGCGTCTTCAGCTGCGGGAACAATGTTTCGTTGACGAAGTCGATCAAAGCCTCGCCGGTCAGCCCTTCGGGGTCAGCGGCCCAAGCCGACCACCGCAGCTCGTCCGGGATAGGCGAGTGATAGCTATCGCGGAGCAGCTCCAGCTCCTGGTCCTGATCGTCGATGATCTTGAGGAAGAACATCCAGCAGAGCTGACCCACGCGCTGGGCGTCGCCATCGACGCCGACATCCTTGCGCATGATGTCCTGAATGGATTTGACGAGGGAGCGGACTGACAAAACTATAGGCCTCGTAGTTTGGAATAGATGGCCATCTCGACGTCGCAAACACGCCAAGAGCCTTTCAGATCGACAGGGTTCGGACTGCCATGTTTG
>JAWXBB010000008.1:0-17508 GCA_034439795.1 Planctomycetaceae bacterium
CATGCTCGGTGCCAACTGGCGGTTCACCACCGCCGACGCCAGAATCAAACTCAAAGCCCTGTACCCAACGCCTGACAATTAGCGATAGACGGACTACTAGGGCAGGCTCCCGCCTGCCGCATTGCCTTATCGAAGGCACCAAAACAGAACGCCCACACTTCACCGAGGGCAGGCGGGAGCCTGCCTGCGTCACTGATCCTGTTGGGGCGTAAACCGGTACACGTTCAATCCGGGTCGCGGCTAGACAGTTAGACCAGACCTAAAACACCGACAACAGCAACAACTGCGACATGCGGATCAGCCACGTGCGGTCGTCGGCGGTCATCTCCCCCTTCTCGATGATCCGCTGCGTGCGGTTGCGGACAGTGCTCACCAGGTAGCGCTGCACGTCGGTCAGCGGGCGCGTGTCAGATTCCGCTTCCAGAAGCAGCGTGGTGATCCGTTCCAATGCGCGGGGTTCGTCGAGATCGCCCGACACGGCGTCGGTCCAGATGGGCGGCTCGGCGGTGTTGGCGACGTCGTTGACCAGTTGCCATGCCAGCCCGGAGACGCGGGCCGCTTTCTCGTAGTCCACCTTCGCCGGCACGTCGCGCGGCGTGTGATAGTCGGGGTGCTCGCCGGTCGAGAAGAACAGGAACGGCACCTTGCGGTCGCGGAACGGGCCGTAATCGCTGCGCGTGCCGACGAGGTCGATCCCCAACCGGGCAATCTCCAAGCCTTCCGGATGACCGACGCGGTCGAGCGCTGATTTCAATTGCGGGGCGTGTTCGCTCCCCAGCACGAACACCGCGGGCAACGGCAAATCGCCGAGCGAACGGCCGATCATGTCCGCCGTGAGGAACAGTTTCACCTGCTCCAGCGGCCACGGTGGATGGGCCGCGAACCACCGCGAGCCCCACAGCATCCGCTCTTCGAGATCGAAGCCGACGAACACCAGACTCCGCTTCGGCTTGGTCGCCGATTGACTCGCGCGCTTCGCGACTTCCAGCATCATCGCCACGCCGGTCGCGTTGTCATCGGCGCCGGCGAACGTCTGACCGTCGCGGACCCCGAGGTGATCGTAATGCACGCCGATGACGACGTACTCGTGCTTCAACACCGGATCGGACCCCTCGCACCACGCGCCGACGTTGCGGCCGATCTCCTGCGGTCCGCCTCCTGGCTCGGTGACGCCGGGGATGGACTGATAGAACTCGCTCGGTCCGAACAGCGGTTTCAGCTGGCAGCGGCGGAAGTGTTCGACGATGTAGTCCGCCGCACGCCGCGAGTCCGCCCCCGACCGCCCGCGCAGTTCCGGCCCGGCGAGGAACTCGACATGCGGCCGAATGTCCGCCGGTTGAATCGCCGAAACGAACACCGTCGGGGCCACCGGCGTGGTGGACGGCGTTGCGGCGAAGTACACAGTCAGAAGTAGAGACAGCGAATCCATGCAAGATCCTTGGTCTCAGTCCCTTGGACGAGCCTAAAGATGGCGGAAGAATTGCCTCAAGCAAAGGCGCAAAGCTCGCAAAGGTAAGAACTCGATCTCTTTGCGAGCTTTGCGCCTTTGCGTGAGGTTGGTCTTTATCTTTGCCGCTAACAGCATCGTAACCTATGACGGCGCGGAAAATCCGACAAGATGGGTTATGCCGACTGCACCGATTCTGCCGAACTTTCCTGTGGTGCCAGTCCCGGAAGCGCCGATGAGAGAAGGGGCCTGTTGCCAGGCGGCCGTCCGGACAACGTCCCGGCTGCCGATCACCGCGGGCGTTCCCAGGCACTCAATCATCGAGGGATCGAGGAGAATCGTTATGCAGCGAGCGCTATGGGCCGCGTTGATGGTGGCGGCGTGCCTCGCCGGGGCGGAGTCAGCCCAGGCGGCGGGCGAGGGACAACCGACGGACTGGGGTCGATTCTACTACTACCCGTACGTCTATTACCCGCACAATTTCCAGGCGCCGCAGCAGTTCAACCATCTGTACCACCGCTACGCGCCGCCGCAGCAGATTCCGGTCTACAACAAGGACTGGTACAACTTCTATCCGACGGCCCGACCGTACCACATGGGTCACCACTTCGTGCTGGACGTGTTCTAAGCGAACGCATTCACAGCGACGCTGGAATTGATACGCAACAGAAGCCGTGGGGTTCCCTCCCCACGGTTTCTTCGTTTTCACCGTGAAGAAATGATCCACCGTGAAGAAAGATCCGTGGGGGTGGGACCCCACGGCTTCTGGGGATTACGTCGCCGCAAACAGCGGCGGCAGCGCGTCCTGATCGTGACTCGCGAACTCGTAGGCTTCCTCGAAGTCCAGCGGCCTTGTGAACTGGGCCATGATCTTCCAGCGCTGATCGCCCAGGTCGATGGAGCGAACGACCTCGACGACGGCGTCCAGCGTGTCGTCGCTGTCCTGCTGCGACAATCGGACCACCAAGGCGTCCCCGGCGGCGAACGGTTGCAGCAGGACCAGCGCCAGACCACTGCGGCTTAGATCGACCAGTTCGCCGGTCAGCCCCGAAGTCTGCATCAGCCAGTCGGTCCACTGCCGCGTCAGCTCGGCAGCGGGGGGATAGCGGACCACCGACACAAATCCGGCCGCCGTGCGGCGCGGAAAGAACCGTTGCTCGCCCGTCGGCTGGGACGCTAAATCGTTCGCCACCGCGAGGACATTAGCATCAATAACCACGGATGCGACAGCAGCCGGGAGGGGACTCGGCTTTTCATAGATCCGTGACAACGCGGCCGCCACCGGATCGGCCGCACAGCCGGGAAACGGGGTATGGACCGGACGGGCGGGAAGATTCAACGGCGACCCCGCCGGTTTCGCGACCGGTTCCGAAGTCCGGACGGGGGCTTGCAGAGCAGTTTCGATGGCCATAGTGGAATCCCTAAGTGTCTTTGCAGTAATCTGTTAACGTGATTATCGCCGGTTCTGGCAGCAACGCTCGTGCCCATCGGAAACCTACGTCCACTGTGGGGGCTGTCAAATCGCGATTCCGTCAGTGTCCCGGACGCTTCAAGCGTCCGGGACACTTTATGCCGTCAGCGGTCGCCGGTCGGTTGAGAGAATCCCCCGTTTCCCTTAAGATTCCCGATTCGCCTGGGTGGCACACCGAGTGTTTGCGCGGATGGTCTGGCATGCGGTTTCTGCTCGTCGATCGAATTACCGAGCTGACGCCCGGCCAGTCGATTGCGGCGGTGAAGAATCTGTCGCTGGCGGAAGAGTACCTCGCCGATCACTTCCCCGGCTTTCCCGTGATGCCCGGCGTGCTGATGCTGGAGACGCTGGTGCAAGCCGGCGGGTGGTTGATTCGGGCGAGCGAGCAATTCGCGTCCAGCACGATTCTGCTCAAGGAAGCCCGGGCCTTGAAGTTCAACAGTTTCGTCTCGCCGGGCAAGACGCTGTCGGTGCAATTGGTGGTCAGGAAGCAGAATGGTTCGCTGTGGGATCTCCAGGGAACCGGGACGATTGACGGCGAGTCGGCGGTCTCCGCCCGGTTGACGCTGGAAGCCTTCAACCTCGCCGACCGCAATCCGGAACTGGCGGGGTCGGACGACCTCCGCCGGCAGACGGCCCGCGACATGTATCAGCAGATTTGGAAGCCCGCGACCGCCTAACAATTTGGCGTTTGCCTAGACCACACAAGAATTGCCGGTGTTAGTCCCGGTATCGAGGATGGGACCGTGATGAATCTCAAAGACCGCGTCGCGCTCGTCACCGGCGGGAGCCGCGGGATCGGTCGCGCGATCGTGGTCAAGCTCGCCGAAGCCGGGGCGAAAGTCGCGTTCGTCTATCACACGAATCAGACGGCCGCGGACAGTCTGACGGCGGAACTGACTGGCCGCGGGCTGGAAGTGGTCGGCTATCAGGGGGACGCGAGCAAGAAAGACGACGCCGACCGCATCGTGACGGCCGTGATCGAGAAGTGGGGCAAGCTCGACATTCTCGTGAACAACGCCGGCATCATCCGCGATACGCTGATTGCGACGATGTCGTCCGAACAGTGGCAGCAGGTGATCGACAACAACCTCACCAGCGTGTTCAACTTCTGCCAGGCGGCGAGCCGGCCGATGATGTCGGCCCGCTACGGCCGCGTGATCAACATGTCCAGCGTGTCCGCCGATTTCTCCAATCCGGGCCAGGCGAACTACGCGGCCAGCAAGGCGGGCATCGAGGGCTTCACGCGGTGCATGGCGACGGAACTCGCCAAGCGCGGCGTGACGTCGAACGCGGTCTCGCCCGGCTTCATTGAAACCGACATGACCGCAGCGGTCCGCAACGCCGCCGGCGACAAAATCAAGCAGTCGATTCCCGTCAGGCGGCTCGGCAAGCCCGACGACATCGCGTACGCGGTGTTGTTCCTAGCCAGCGACGAAGCCAGCTACATCACCGGCCAGGTGCTGAAGGTGGACGGCGGATTAACGCTCGGTGGGATGCACTAAATGGTTAGCCGCGACCCGGAGGCTTTGCGCAGGGGAGCGCTGTGCGAATTCGTAACACGCGCTCCCCTGCGCAAAGCCTCCGGGTCGCGGCTAAACGAACCCGTCATTCAGAATCAACGAATAAATCTGCATCCGGATGCTCGCCCCATCCCGATCGCACAAAGACAACCGGGCGACCAGTGAGACGCCGTTCGGCGAGACCGGGCGGCAGGAGACACGTTGATGGCGACACGCGACGAGATTTTCGAGAAGGTCCGGGCCACGCTGGTGGACGCGCTCGGCGTCGATGACGACGAAGTCACGCCGCAGGCCCGGCTGTCCGCCGACCTGGGGGCCGAATCGATCGACTTCCTGGACATCGTGTTCCGCCTCGAAAAGGCGTTCAACACGAAGATTCCGCGGGGCGAGCTGTTCCCCGAGAACTTCGCCTCGGCCGACGTCACGCTGGTCGCCGACGGCCAGGTGACCGCGAAGGGCCTCGCCGAGCTGAAGTCGCGGATGCCGCACGCGGATGTGGATGCGTTCGCGAAGGATCCGAAGGTCGAGAACATTCCGGAACTGTTCACGGTCAACATGATCGTCAACTTCCTGGTGAAGAAACTCGGTGGCTGAAGCCCAGGGATTGCTATCCCCGGGCTTCTTCAGACGGGAATGTCATGCGCTGGATCTGGATCGACCGGTTCATCGAGTTCGTGCCGGGTTCGCACGCGAAGGCGATCAAGAACGTCACGCTCGCGGAAGAGCACCTGCACGATCATCTGCCGGGCTTTCCGGTGATGCCCGGCTCGCTGATGCTCGAAGGAATGGCGCAGACCGGGGGGATTCTGCTCGGTCAGGTCCACAACTTCGAACACGTTGTGATTCTGGCGAAAGTGCCCAAGATCACGTTCCACAGCTGGGCCACGCCGGGCGACACGCTGACCTACACGACCAAGCTGCTCGAAGCCCGCGACGAGGGGGGCATGGTCAGTTGCACGGCCCACGTGGGGGACCGGCTGGTCGCGGAGGGGGAGATCGTGTTCGCCCACGTCGATCAGGCGGCGGCCGGATCGGGGCGCATCGACCAGAAGAGTTTCGTGTTCAGCATGCAGTTGTTGGGCGTCCTCGACGTCGGCAAAGCGGGCGACGGCGTGATGAAATTAACGAATTTGTAGGGTGGGACGAGTCTTCGAGTCCCACCATCGCGTGTCGTTCGATGCGGTGGGACTCGAAGACTCGTCCCACCCTACGTCACAAGACTTCATCTTCCCAACGATTTCAGGTACGCTGATTGGGTGAACTGCGTCGATTCGCGGCGTCCGTCTGAATCGGCAGGCCCTTAGACCGGAACAAGTCATGAGACGTCGGGTCGTCGTCACCGGCATCGGTTGCATCACGCCGGTCGGCAACACCGTGGAAGAAACCTGGAAGTCGCTGCAAGAGGGCGGCACGGGCATCGGGAAGATTACGTCCTTTGATGCCTCCTGCTTTCCCACCACGTTCGCGGCCGAGGTGAAGAACTTCGATCTCGCGAAGTACGTGCCCGATCCCAAGCGGTTCGAGTTCTCGGGCAAGAACATCCGCTTCGCCATCGGCGCGGCCAAGCAGGCGATCGACGATTCCGGCGTGCTGCAGGGGGATCTCGATCCCGGCCGGTTCGGCGTGTATCTCGGTGCCGGTGAAGGCCAGCAGAACTTCCAACTGGTGATGGGGATCGTCGCCCGCGCTCAGAAAAACGGCGAAGTCGATCTGGAAGCTTTCACCAAGCTCGGCCTCGAGAAGCTGCATCCGCAGACCGAACTCGAGCAGGAACCGAACATGCCGGCGGGCTATCTCGCCAGCCTGTTCGACGCCCAGGGGCCGAACCTCAACTGCCTCACGGCGTGCGCCGCGTCGAGCCAGGCGATCGGCGAGGCGACGGAGCTGATCCGCCGCGGCGACGCCGACGTCATGCTGTCCGGCGGCGCGCACAGCATGATTCATCCGTTCGGCGTGACGGGCTTCAATCTGCTGACCGCGCTCTCCACGCACAACGAAAATCCGCGTGGGGCCTCGCGGCCGTTCGACCGGGACCGGGACGGCTTCGTTCTCGGCGAAGGGTCGGGGATGGTGATCCTCGAAGAGCTCGAACACGCCAAGCGTCGCGGGGCGCGCGTCTACGGCGAGGTCGCCGGCTACGGCTCGACCGCCGATGCGTATCGCGTGACCGACGTGCATCCCGAAGGCCGCGGCGCGGTCGCCTGCATGGAGATGGCGCTCAAAGACGCCGCGACGAACCCGGATGAGATTCAGTACATCAACGCGCACGGCACCAGCACCGAGGTCAACGACCGGGTGGAGACGCTGGCGATCAAGCAGGCGTTCGGGCCCAAGGCGTACGACATTCCGGTCTCCAGCATCAAGAGCATGATGGGGCACCTCATCGCGGCGGCGGGAAGCGTGGAGGCGATTACCTGCCTCTTGTGCATCCGCGACGGCGTGGTTCCGCCGACTATGAACTACAGCACGCCCGATCCCAGTTGCGATCTCGATTACGTCCCGAACGCGGCCCGCAAGCACCGCGTCCGCAAGGCGCTCTCGAACAGCTTCGGCTTTGGCGGTCAGAACGTTTCGCTCGTGTTTTCGGAATTTGCCGGTTGAGAGGCGGAATGATCCGCCCGCATCCTGGCAGAGACGTAGTTCGGAGGGGAAAGACGGCAAAGACGCCCGTCGATTCCGTCCGATGATTTCCCTCGCTCGTGGGCCAGGGGCGGCGGTGGACAACACCGCCCGGCCAAGGAGCGGGGTTCCCGGAGTCGCCGCGTGGCTTGGTTCATCTTTTCCGTTGTCGGCACGATTGTGCTGGCCGATCTCGTCGTGCGGGTCTTCTACGTCCGGCTGGTGCTCCCGCGGTTCGAGAACAAGCCCCCGTTCAACGCCACCGAACACCCCATCGATCCCAATGCGGAACCGGTGACCCTGACCACGCGCGACGGGGTGACGCTGCGCGGCGGGCTGTACCGCACGCCCGACCTGCAACCGCGCGGGCTGGTGCTGTTCTGCCCCGAGCTCGGCGGCGATCACAGCACCGCCGGCTGGTACTGCGAGGCGCTGCTGCAGGCCGGGTTCGACGTCCTCTCGGTCGATTTCCGCGGTCAGGGGGAAAGCGACGGCCAGCCCGGCTACTCCCCCATTCACTGGCCGACGGAGTTCGAGCTGTGCGACCTGCGGTCGGTGTTGGACTTCGTCGACGCGCGCGACGATCTGCGCGAGCTGCCGCTGTGCCTGATGGGGATCAGCCGCGGCTCGCTGGCGGGTCTGATCGTTGCGGCGAACGAGCCGCGGATTCGTGCGGTCTGCGGCGAGGGCACCTACACGATCCACTCGCTGATGGAGCACTTCACGCTGAAGTGGGCCGAGCTGTACGTCTCCCCCTTGGTGCTGCGGTTCGTCCCGATGTGGCACTACCGCCTCACGCTGTGGCTGGTGCGCTGGGTGAGCGAATACCGCCGGAAGGTGCGATACGCACTCGCCGAACCGGTGCTGCCGAAGCTCCGTCAGCGGCCCGTGCTGCTGATCGCCGGCGAACGGGATAACTACGTCCCGCTGTCGGTGACGCGGGGAATCGCCCGCCGGCTCGGTCCGAATTGCACGGTCTGGACAGCCCCCGGCGCCAAGCACAATCAAGCGCGCGACGCTGCGAAAGAGGATTTCGACCGACAGATCGTCGAGTTCTTCAGCGCGGTCTGCCCCGCGCCGTTGAGCGTTCCGCACGCGACGACGGTCGCGTAGCAGCCATGCAATACTTCTGGCTGTGCCTGTCGGCCTTCGCGGCGGGAGCCGTCAACTCCGTCGCGGGCGGCGGCACGCTGTTAAGCTTTCCGACATTGGTCTGGGTGCTCGGCGGCACGGCCGAGGCCGCCGTCATTGCCAATGCGACGAGCACCGTGGCCTTGTTGCCCGGATCGCTGGCGAGCATGGGCGGCTATCGGCGCGAGTTCGTCGGCGCGGGGCGCTGGATTCGGTGGTTGCTGCTGCCGTCGCTCGCCGGCGGGATGGTCGGTTCGCTGCTGCTGGTCACGCTGGATGCGGAAACGTTTCGCCGCCTCGTGCCGTGGTTGATTCTCACGGCCACGTTGCTGTTTCTGTTCCAGCCGACGATCGCGAAATGGACCGGCATCGGCCAGACGCATGCGGAGCCGACGCGCGGAATGATGTTGGGCATCGTCGGCTTTCAGTTCCTGGTGGCGGCCTACGGCGGCTACTTCGGCGCGGGCATCGGCATCCTGATGCTCAGCGCCCTGTCGATGATGGGCATCGACGACATCCACCGCATGAACGCGCTCAAGTCGCTGTTCGGCACCGGCATCAACCTGCTCGCCGCCGTGGTGTTCATCATCGGCGGCCAGGTGGATTGGCAGTACGCCTGGCCGATGACCATCGCCGCGATCCTCGGCGGCTACTGGGGCGCTCATTTCGCCCGGCGACTGGACCGCCGCTTCGTGCGCGGGCTGGTGATCGCCATCGGGTTCAGCCTGGCGACGTACTATTTCACCGGCGTCTACCTGGCGGGCTGATCGCTCAGTGACCCGGACGCTCCGAGCGTCCGGGTCACTTGTTGAGAATCAGCTTGCCGGTCTTCGTGAGTCGCAACCGGTAAGTTTCGCCGTCGTGCTGAATCAACAGCTCCCGGTGTCCGCGCAAGAGGTCCGCCGAGTTGACAGACGGGACGGGGGCCGCCGAAGTCGGAGGATGTTCCCCCGTTTGATGGGGGAGGCAGTTGTCGGCAGCATCAGGCTGCGGGTTGCAACTCATGGGGACAATGCCTGTTAGGCGATGTCGTCCAGCAGGAGGCTTTGGCGTCGGCTAACAGCGTCGCTGGCTTGCGGAGCTTAGAGACGGCGGTTAACATACTGACATTGAGACTCAGTGTCAATTCACTGTGTCCTCCGTCACGCGGATTAGCCAGCCTCCGCCAGCCACGTCGGTGACGGTCCCTGCAACGCGGCACATGCCGCGTTGCGATCCCCCCAGGACCGCTTGCCGAAAGCCAACCCATGCTCTCTGCCCGTCGCCGTTCCGCATCCGGTTTCACGCTCATCGAACTGCTGGTCGTGATCGCGATCATCGCGATCCTGATCGCCCTCCTGCTGCCCGCCGTGCAGCAGGCCCGCGAAGCCGCCCGCCGCACGCAGTGCAAGAACAACCTCAAGCAGATCGGACTCGCGCTGCACAACTATCACGACACGTTCACCGTCTTCCCGCCGACGATCTGCGTGGGCCCCGGTGATGGCGGCGAATGGTCGCTGCCGGCGCGCATTCTGCCGTATGTCGATCAGGGGAACGTATATAACGTCGTCGACTTCTCCAGGGACTACAACCAGACCTCGACGCAGTTCCCGTTCGGCGTCAAAGCCATGCGCGTGCCGTTTCTGCTGTGTCCCAGCGACCCCAACGACCGGCAGCGTCTGGCTGCCGCCGGCGTGCCCGAGCATTACCCGCTGTGCTACACCGCGAATCTGGGGACGTGGTTCATCTTCGACCCCGTCACCCGTCAGTTCGGCGACGGCTCGTTCGGACCGAACAGCCGCACGTCGGCCCGCGACTTCACCGACGGAATGAGCAACACGCTGTGCTTCTCGGAGGTGAAGGCGTTCACGGCGTACGCGCGGAACGCGTCGTCGCCGCTCGCCGCCAACCTCACCGCGCCGACGAATGTGACCGGCGTTTGCGCGTACGTCTCCGGCGCCGCCGAGAACCAGGCCAACTCCGGCCACACCGAATGGGCCGACGGACGTGCGCACCACGTCGGCTTCACCACCACGCTCGTTCCCAACACCGCAGTGATGTGTACCAACGGCGCGAACGGCGTGCAGGACGTGGATTACAACTCGCAGCGCGAAGAGAACCCCGAAGCGACCACCAACCGCACCTACGCCGTCGTCACCAGCCGCAGCTATCACGAAGGCATCGTGCAGTCGCTGTTGATGGACGGCTCGGCCCGCACGATCTCCGAGAACATCGACCTGCAAGTCTGGCGATGGCTGGGCACCCGCGGCGGCGGGGAAGTCGTCGGCGAGTTCTAACAATCGTCACCGCCATCACTGTCGAATCCAGTGTCCCGGACGCTCCAATCGTCCGGGACACTGTGCGTTTGTGACAGCACAGCACTGACCGCTGGCCCATCAGTTTGCGCTTTTCCGTGCCAGCAGGAGGTCGGACTGCACGGGAAATGCCGGGCAATTCGTGCCTGTCCACCGTGCGATCCGCATTGGCACGAGGTGTGCGTAACCCCTCTGCCGACACAACGGGGTCACCGATTTCCGCGACGTGCGGAACGTCCCCACTCGGGAAATCTCGACTCGGAGAAGCATGATGAAGAGCTTTTGGACGATGTCCGCGTTGTTCGCGGCGATTTGCGCGGTGGGCTGCACTGAAACGCCCGCCGAGCGGCAGGCCGACGCCATTCGCAACAACGCCAACCAGAATGCGGATGCCACGCGGAATGCGGCCAACAACACCGCCGACCGCGTTCGGAACGCGGACGGCAAGACGGTGATCGGCACGGCTCGGACCAATGAAGGCGAGCGGCGCGCCGACGCCATCGAAGACTCCGGCGAACGCAAGGCCGATGCCGTCGAAGAGTCTGGCGAACGCAAAGCCGACGCGGTGGAAGCCGGCAAGCCGGTCATTCCGTAACGGACAGTCAACGCACAGCGACATTCACGGCAGCCGCTGGGAGAACTCCTCCCAGGCGGCTGTCAGTGTGTCCGGCGGACGGGTAAACCACTCGCGCGCGATCACTCGCACGAACTCCGCTTGCCAGGGTTCCGTGAGATAATCGACCGGACTTTTGCCGTCGATGCGGGCCAGCAGACAACCCGCGAGATGCGGCACGGCCCGCGAGAATGTCGCCGTGGATGCGATCTCCGGCGGACACTCAGGTGTGTCCACACGCTTGAGGTATGCCATCCAGAATGTCGCGATCAACCGTTGCCAGTCCGCTTGGCGGTCTCGCTGCCGAAGTGACTTGAGCAGCAGATGCGCGAGGAAGAAGCCGAGGTCGAACGCGGGGTCGCCCCAATGCCCGGTCTCAAAATCGACCAGCGTCACGCCGTCGGAATGGACGAGCACGTTCTTCGGACTGAAGTCGGCATGCACGAGGCACACGCGGTGCCGGGCCATGTCGTCGAGCAACCGCTCAACCGCCGGTGCGAGGTCCACGTGCCGCCGCGCGATGAACCGATAGAACGGGTCGATGCGCAATTCGTCGAACAGCGACCAGTCGTCTGGATCGGGCAACATGTCGGGCTGACCGGCCGTCGTGGCGTGCATCGTGCCGAGCAACTCACCCAAGCGCGCGGCGATTTCGTCTTCGAGCGTTCCCTCCAGCAGGTGCTGCTTCCAGACGACGTGATCCGCGCGAATCGCCTCCAATCCCAGAATGTAATTGGGCCGGTCCTCAAACCGCACGGCGGGCACGGCTCCCGTGGGCAGTCGCACGGCGAGCGACCGCAGGACATCGGCCTCGCGGTAGATCCGCTCGCACCGGCTGCGCCATTCGATCTTCGTCCGTAACAGCGGCTGAGACTGCTTGAGCACCAGTGGCGGTCCGTGTTCGGGGTCGACCCGCAACACGAGATTGGAGACGCCCCAAGCCAATGGCGCGACCACCGCCTTCGTCGTTGCCGGCAGGCGGCCCGCGTCGATCAGATAGCCCAGCGCATTGTCGGCGGTCAGTAGAAACATGGCGCGGACAGTATTCCGCACCACGGGGGGGGCTGGCAAGCGGAGCAGGTGATGGGTGGTAGGCAGAGAAGACGGCAGAATCGCGATCGCGCCTTGTTCTGCCTAGAAGCGGTTTCCAAACCCGATCATGATCGTTGCGGTTGCTGACTGAACCTTGGTCGCAGGTCGTGTACGCCGCAGGCGTTCGATCACACAGCCCAGGGTCGCGAGTCTGCGAGCGCACCCTGAGTGGCGATCCATGACGAACCCAATACCCTGAAAGGGTTTGATCGAGATTTGACGCCACCGATGATGCGACCCCTTCAGGGTCGATGCGCCTCGGACGCCACTTCCCCAGGGTGCGCTCGCAGACTCGCGACCCTGGGCTTTGAGATAAAACGCCTTCGGCGTAAAAGATCATGTGTGGTATTGAAAACGAATCTAATGCCTACCGCCTCATGGCTGATCCGCGTCCCGCCCCAGGAAGCGGCCGCCGCTCATGAACATGCCGCCATCGCAGGGGACGCACCAGTCGAGGGCGACGCGGTAGGTGTATTCGCGGGTTTCGCTGGCCATCTTGACGGTGACCTCGCCGGGCGAGACCGAGCCGCGATGCAGCAGCCCGATGCCGAGCCGGCTGATTTCGCGGGTCATGGCCTCGACGATGTTGCCGCGCCGTGTGACGATTTCTGCGGGGACGTTGAGTTCGATCCGCTCGTGGATGCGCTGGTTTTCCCCGTCGCTCCGTTCCAGGCTTTCCAGAATGCTCCGCAAATCGTGTACAGACGGACGGCTCCAGGGATCGTCGGTGGACATACCAACCTCGGCCGGTCAGAGGGGCGGACGCAACGCCGGTTCGGCGACACTACGGGAAGTGTAGGTCACGATTTCGAGGCGTGCGGGAGGCGAATGCGGCGCGGCCCGATGGGCGGAATGACCAATTTTCAATTTTCAATGGCCAAGGGAAGAATCTGATTGGTCATTGAAAATTGAACATTGAACCTTTGTCGGTGGTGGGACTCGAGGACTCGTCCCACCCTACCGGTTATCGCCAGGCCCGAATCTTGCGAACGAGCAGGCCGAGTCCAAGCGTCGCGATAATCGCCGCCAGGCTGATGACCGGACCCCACAGCGACCACCCGCGGAGGCCGACGCCCGGCAGCGGGATGGCGTCGAGCGGCGCGATCTCCGCCGTCCGGTTCGGACGGTCCTCGGAGCGGAATTTCGGCAGCGGCTTGAGCGGATCGATGGACGGCGGTTCGGGCGCACGCTCCGGCAGTTTCAGTTCCGGGCCGGCGGTGAGATTGCGCTCCTTGACCAGATGATCCCGCGTGGCTGAGCGGCCCAACGTCACGGAGTCTTCGGTGATGACCGTGGAGGGCGCCTCGCTGTCTGGCAGTTCAATCGCGGGCAGTGCCGGCGTCTCGGAATCGCCGGCGGTCTCGTACGGCACGGCAATCCGCATCGGTCGATTCGCCGCAACCTGACCGCGCGACGGCATCAATAGCTCATCGCGTCGACTCCCGAGCGGCAGTTGATCGGCGTCGCTGCTCTCCGCGATCACCGGCAGCCGCAACGCCGCCCCGACGAGAGTCGTTGTCTCTCCTGTTGATGCGAACTCAGCGGCTACGGTCGTCGTTTCCTGAGACTGCTCGCGGGCCGCGCGATCGAGCGCGTCGGTCACCTGTCGCAGCAAATCGCTGGGCCGCAATTCGGTCGGCAGGAAACTGACCTGGCCTTCATCGGCGAGCTCCACCGCCCGCTGGGCCGTCGATTGGGCCTCGGCGAGTTGCCCCTGTTCGTGTTGTTCCGAAGATCGGCGCAGAAGCGCCTCGATGCGCCGCCGGAGGGGCAATTGCGATTCGGCGGCCCGATCGTCCCGGGCCGCGCGGCGGGCGTCGGCGGAGAGCGCCTGCTTCAACTGCTGCACGCGCGACTCGGACGCCGGCGCGACTTGTGAGTCCGTGGCGTCGAGAAACGGATCGCGTTGCAACACGGCGAGGGCCGCCGTGTCGGAGGCCGCTGCGGTTTCCTCCGCCGGCGTCGCAGGGGCGGCAATCTCCGTTTCGGCGACATTCGATCCGGCATTCGGACTGCCGGCGTTGGCGGACACCTTGGGGACCGCCGGTTCGCTGCGGGTTTCGCCCGGCGACCGCCAGGAGAGGGACGGGACCGGATTCCAGCCGCCGTCGAATGAAGGCCGGGGGACGCGCGTGCAACCGGCCGAAAGCGTGGTCAGCGCGACGGTCACGAGCAATGACCACCACCGCGAGCGACGTTGCGCCGGGTTGACCCGCTGCATGCGCACGGCTGGCGATCCTCCCTGAATGCTGCGCGAGACCGATTGTGTGGGATCGACCGGCCGTGCTGTCGGCGCTGAGGCGGACCAGGCGGCATCGCCACGAAAGCCGCGAATTCGCAGACCGCAACGAGCGGGATCGGCAGGAAGTGCGCGAAGCGTTCAAGGCCCGTCGGCGAATCGGCCGATGGGTAGCCAGTGCCACGGCGTCGATCACCCATTTCCAGAGGGCATTGCGGATGTCGGTCCACCACGAGGAATCCTCCTTTCCCCTGGCCCTGCGGTTGGATGACGCCCTGTCGCAGTTCCGGCATCGGCTGGAATTGCACTTCGACCAGCAAACCCGGTTGCAACGCTGCTATCAGGGCTGGCAGGGCCGCTGGACGGTCCAGTGCCAGCGGATGACGCGGCAGATGGCGATCCTCGAAGGATTATTACAGGCGTGGATGACGGAACCGTCGCCAACAGAACGGTTTAACGTCGTAGGCTCGAACGCCGAGCAGAATTGAGGCGGAGATTAACCACGAAACACACGAATGACACGAAAAGGAATTGGGACGGGGGAAATCACCAAGACCGCGAAACCGCAAGCGTGGGTGCGCACCCACGCTTGCGGTTACGCGGTCTTCTCCAGATTCGACTCCTAAACCAACCTCATTTTCGTGCGATTTCGTGCCTTTCGTGGTTAAATCGCCTACTCGCATTTCACGTCTGAAATGACCGCAAACTTGCCGCAGGTCGCCCAGCCTGCGAGAATCTCCGGCTTACAGCCACAGCTCGCGACTTGTGAGCTAGATTTTGTCGGGTGACGCCGGGTCTTCGAGGCGCACCCGTTGGAGTCCAGCCTTTAGGCTGTCTTCGGGGTTGGCCCCGGAAGACAGCCTAAAGGCTGGACTCCAACGAAGACGCTCCGATCACGTTGAGATTGCCCCTTATGGCCGACGGATACAGCCTGGCGCTGCTCGAGGTCAACAACCTCGCACCGTCGTTCGTGGTCGCCGACGCCTGTGCCAAGACGTCGAACGTGCGCATTCTCGGCATCGAGAGTGCGGACGGCGCCGGGCAGTGCATCAAGCTCGCCGGCCCCATTGCGGACGTGCAGGCGGCGGTGGAGCGCGGCGTCGAACTGGCGAAGCGGATGGGTTCGCACGCGATGTTTTCGGTGCTCGCCGCGCCGCTGGACGTCACGCGCGAGCTGGTGAATTGCAAACCGGTCTTCAGCCCGCTGTTGGGCGTTTACGACAATCGCATCCCGAAAGACAACACCATGGCGACCACCGAGGCGTTGGGCCTGCTCGAAACTCAAGGCTTGGTGGCGGCATTGCACGCCACCGACGACATGCTGAAGGCGTCCAACGTGACGCTCGCCGGCAAGGAGAAGATCGGCGCAGCCTACGTGACGATCATGATCCGCGGCGACGTCGCCGCCGTGCAGACGGCGATCGACGTCGGCAAGCAGACGGTGGAGCGGCTCGGCGGCAAGCTGATCCTCGCCGACGTCATTCCCCGACCGCATGCGGACCTGGCGAAGCTGCTGCCGTAACAGTTCTTCCCACGGGGTCGAATACGGAGAAGACCGCGAAACCGCAAGCGTAGGTGCGCACCCACGCTTGCGGTTTCGCGGTCTTCCTCTTTTTACGATCCACTACTCGGCCGCAGCGCTGATTCCCTCCACGGGCGTCAGTGCGGCGTTGAGCACTTCGCGCGTTTCGTCGTTCTGCACCCAGCCCACGAGCGACAGCTCCTGCAGCTTGAGCGGCTTGACGAGGAACGTGTAGTCGCGGCCCGATTCGAACTGGGCCAGATAGTCCGTCAGATGCTGCTTGATGTCGGCGAACGGCATCCGCAGCGAATACGTCAACCGGCCCGATTTCACGCCGGTCCCCTTCGCTCCGCCCAGCATCTCGCGGACGACGAACTCGTGTTCGCGAAGGCCGTTCGGCGCGGTGAAGTTCACGCGGTTCTCCGCCACGGCGAGCCGCAACCGCAGTTGGGGGGCCTGATCCTCGGGAAAGTCGGTGGCGACCGCCTCCACGACGAGTTCCTCCCCCTCGATCTTGGCCGACAGCGTGAGTTTGGCCTTGGCCGGCGTTTTCAGTCGCTCGTCGACCACCGTCCGCACGGACTTGTAGAGGCGATCGACGTGGTGCAGCACGCCCCCTAGCGCCGGCAGCAAACTGCCATCGACGGCCCCCATCGGCGTGGCGCTCCCTTCGTAGTAGGTGAGCCGGTCTTCGGAGTCGAGATTCGTCAGCGGGTCGGGACCGGGGGCATGTTGATGGAACTGCAGCACGATGGCCTGCGGCGCGGGATAGACCTTGCGCAGCACCGACAGCGCCAGGTCGGCGCCCACGCACGGCGGACACGACGTGCCGGTAAACAGTTCGACGAGCACCGTCCGCTGCTGCTCGTCGGCCGGAACCGGGGGCGGTCCGGACTGCTGTGCCTGTTCCAACAGTTCCGTCAAACGCCGGGCATGCGTTTCGGTCAGGAACTGGTCGAAGCCGTCGAGGTTGCCGTGCTCGTCCTCCCACAGCTTCAGCAGCCGCTCGCGCGGGGTGGGATCGCCGGGCGGTTGCCCGGACCGGGTCTGCTGCCACATGCCTTCGAGCAGCGGCAGGGCGACGATGTCGGCGAAGTACTCCTTCGCCAGCGGCTTCTGATTCGTCTTGTCGGCGTAGATCGCGAGCGCATCGAGCAGCTCCGGATTGTAGCGCTGCTTCGGCAGCAGGCCCTGCAAGGCCTCGAAGGCCTTCTGCTGCACCTCGGCATCCTTGGACTTGAGTCCCTTGAGGCCGAGATCCAACGCCGCCTGCTCGCGGGCGAACGCCAGTGCTTCCTGCCAGCTTTCGCGGCTGCTGCTGTCTTCCTTCGCGGCGACGTCGGCCAGTTCCAGCGCCAATTCGGGAAAGCGGCGGATCATCGCCACCGAGACCGCCGAGTTCAGTCGGGCCTGCGAGACCAGCCGGTCCCCCCACATGCCGGCCATGTCGACGTAGTCGCGGACGATGCCGCGCGCGGCCGATTCATTCAGTCTGGGACATTGCGACTGGAGGCCGATGTTTGCCACGTCGGCCTAGATCGCCAGAGCGTCGACCCG
>JAWXBB010000009.1:0-12469 GCA_034439795.1 Planctomycetaceae bacterium
ACTGGCTCAATCATCGCCCCCGCGAGCGCCTCGGCTGGCGCACTCCTCACGAAGAGCTATTCAGACACATTGCTGGTGCAACTCAGAGTTGAGAACACCTGTCAGTATCGATGTCGGTGGACTCTTGAAACGTCTGAAGAATGCGATCAAGCAAATCATCGAGTGAATAGAGGCACCGGTTGTGTTGCTTGATGCCACCGGATGTTAGAACTGTGTCTTTCGCAGTCAGTTGGAGGATCGCCTCAAAGTGGCGTTCCTTATAGCATTTATGTGTCACCCAGTTAACGAGTGCCGACTTCCCAACTCCCCCAGGCCCATGAACATTAATTACCCAAATGCGAGGGTCTCGAAGGACCGCATCAAGTACGTGTTGCCTTAACTCAGTCCGTCCAATGTACGACTCGAATCCGAGCTCTAAGAGGCGGTACGTCCCATTCTCGATAGCAAATGGTGACGCACTCTGTCCCAGGTCAAGTGCATCTTCATCGGTGTCGAGGTCGAGCTGTTCGAGTAGGGCCTCGAACTCCGTATCAGAGGTGACACGAACCGTTGAGTCGCCGGAGCGTATAAAGATATCCCCACGGCGAAGTCCATAGGACTCCTTGGGGTGGAAATCCGCCCTAACGATGGATGGCGAGCGTCGCCGCGAGCGCTTCTTGGGCCCGCGAATCAAAATCAGTGCGAATGCACGCTGAGCATTATTGATTGTCAGCACGTGCGGAACAATATGGATGTCTAAGTCCAGCCCCGTACATTTCTTTACCGAGTCTCGGATGAGCTTGGTGTCATAAGGAAACGCGCTCGGCAGGCCTTCTGGCTCCCAGGTCTTGTCTTTGACCCCGATTACTAGATATCCGCCTCCTGCGTTCTTCATTGCCAAGCAGTCACGTGCGAACTCCGCTGCAGTAGCATCGGTCGACAAGCGGAGTGATTCTTTGAAATCTAACCTCTCGCATTCTCCGCGACAGTCGAATAAGTACCGCAGTGCAGCAATGCTCAGATCGCCATCTGCGACCATCCTTTCGAGGACGGAAAGATTCATGAAGTGACTCCTTATGGTTGCTTACAAGCACTACCGCCCAAGTTGATTTACTGTCCGCGGGGAACAGTGATAGCGTCTGTTATGCGCGAATTTGGTCCAAAATGCAACAGAAACTGGTGGAGCTTCTGGGATGAATATGATTGGAGCATTACCGCGTGATAGTCGCTACGCTCGCCACAGTCGCGGGTGGATCACCTGTTCCCATTCGTCGCGGGTGATCTGCTCCGGTTGCCGGCAGACGAATCTGCCAGCATTGATCGCCCGGCTCCAGCCCACGCGGACATCGAGGCCGCGTTGCGCCAGCAGCCACAGCGTTTCCTTGGCCCCCGCATCTCCTTCGTCGTCGGCATCGAACAGGAGCGACACGCGGCCTTCGGCGAGTTGCCGCGACCAGCGTTCGATCTTGGCAACTTGTTCGACGGTCATCTTGTTCGACATGACCGCGACCGCGGGAATGCCGAGAGTGTCGAGCGCGATGGTGTCGTTGAAACCTTCCACGATGATCGGGCCGCAGTGGGCGACGATCTCGCGGTAGCCCGGCTCATTGAGGCGATTGGCGTGCTGGCCGAAGAGTTCGAGGCCGCGGTGGAACCCGGCGGGGACTTTGTGCTTGTGCGGGGGCTTCTCGCGTTGTCGTTGGTCAGGCGGTAAGGCGAGGAAGGTCCGTTCCTTCTCCTCAAAGCTCGGATCACGGGCGATCCAGGCGAGGAGTTGGCCATCTTCGCTCTGCATGGGATAGACGATCTGCCCGCGGAGCGACCAGCCGCGCTTGTCGTCGCCCCCCGTCGGGAGCACTCCGACCGTCCATTTGGCCATCGACTCGGAAGAGAGACACGGGTGTCGGCGGACGTAGGCCGCGGCGGGTGGGGGCATCCGGGACACGTCCCTGATGAGCCGCTCGTGCAGGTCGACCAAGTCGCGGACTTTGGGGTTGTCGCTGTCGGCGAGGGGGATGTTTCGCAGAGGCGCAGGTGGAGGGACGGTCGCGGTTGGTGCAGCCGCAGGTTGTACGGGAGAGGGCGCCTCGGATTTGCCGGCCAGCACGTTGCGGACACGGGTGAACTCCGCCCCGGTCAGTTTATCTCCGGTGGGCTTGCTGCCCGTGAGCATGCCGTGCATCAGGGCGAGCAGGTTGCCGCGGAACTGACAGCCGTAGGCGTGGCAGCAGAAGACCTTCTGCGGATTGTCGGTGTTGACCGAAATCTCACGCTTCCCCACATGATCGCCGGGACAGCCGAAGAGACAGTCGAGGCGGACTTCCTTGCCGGAACCGTGTGCCTCCAAGGGGAAGTCACACTGGGTCGCCGCGGCTTCGAGGCTGGTCTGGGCCTGCAGGGCATCGACATCGATATAGCGGGGCTGATTCATGGGGGCGCGAACGACGCAACGATGATACGCTGCGGCCTTGCCCCATGACAAATCCCGTGCAACTGTCGCCGCGAGACCGCTCCCTCTTACAACTGCTCAGTCGGACGCCCGCCACGACCGTCCTGTTGGTGCAAGCCAGCCGCACGTTCGACGGGGGCGCGTTCGCCGACGAACGCCGGTTGCGGGAACGGCTCCAGGCGCTGGGACAGGCGGGATTCACACGACACTGGTCCACCGCCACGATCGGCGGCGGCCTGCAGAATTATTACAAGCTCACGCCGGCCGGGTTCCAGGTGCTGTACGGGACCGACGTGCCGCAGCCGCCGCGGTCTTACTTTGGGGAGATTGCCTCGAGCCACTTCGCCCACACGCTGCGATTGGCCGAGGTGATCGTGGCCACGCTCGGGGCCGCCCATGATCACCGTCTCACACTCGCCCGGTTCTTCCGCGAGAACGAACTGATGTTTCCGGTCGGCGACGAACAGGTGCAGCCGGATTGCTTCTTCCGGTTGACAACGGGAGGCCGAGCCTTCAATCTCGCCTTCGAGATCGACCAGAGCACGGAGACGGTCGAATCGCTCCTCGACACGAGCCTCCGTCACCGGTTGGACTTGTATGACGCCTATCAGGACCAGTTGCTGCGGGGCTGGATCACGGACGGTCGCACCGGGGAGCGACCGCGGTTTCGGGTGGTGTTTCTGACGCGGAGCGTCCAACGGGCCTATCACCTGCTCGCCGTCGCGGGAGCGGTCGCCCGCGTGCCTGCGCGACGCCTGGTGCAAGCCGCGACGCAGGACGATTACCTCGGGGCGACGGATCGGCTGCAGACACCGTTATTTGTCGATCACCACGGGACATGGCAGGCATTGATCAACCTGCATCCGTCGGCGAGATCGTCGCGGCCAGCCGTGCGGTTGCCGCCGCTCGTGCCGCCGTCCTCGGTCGTCTGGTAAACTGTCCTCCACGCCATGGACGACGAGCGGCCCGGCACGGCTATTACCCTGTGCCCCTCCGCCGTGCGGCTGAGGAGCGGGGGCCGGCGGCCCGAGACACTGGCGGGCAGCCGCTTCGATTGGGTCCAGGCACGCTCGACGAAGCGGTTTTGCCGAGCGGGACTGCCGCGCTATGCTGGGCCGATGCAGTGGCTGTGGACCGCGCCGGCCGACAATGAACGCGGACCGCGGTACATGGAGAAAGCCCTCGCCGCGATCCATCAGGCGCTGGTGGCGGGACAGTCTGTCACGCTGTCGGTGGCTTCGTCCGATGGCCAGGTCGGATTGTTCGTGCGATGTAACGATGATCTCGCCGAGCGGGTCCGCGGTCCGCTCATCGCCAACTATCCGCAATGTTCGCTGACGCCCACAACGACGCAGCCAGCCCGTGCGGATCAACCACACACGCTGATCGTCACCGGCGAACTGGTGCCGGAAATATTTCCGCTGCTGCGGCATCCGCAGTTTGAGGACCAGCTCAATCGGGCGTTCGCCGATCCCATCGACAGCGTGCTGCGGGCCGTAAGACCCGAGACGGGGTTGGACGTGCAGATCGAATGGATCGTGACGCCGGTGACACAGGCTCGCCGGCACCGCGCCGTTCGAGCCGTGCAACTCCTCGACCGCGAATTTTTCCGACGGCATCCCCATCTTGCGGAATACTTCGCCCGGACGATCACGCGACCACGCGGCGTGTGGCGCACGGGATGGCTCGGATGGCTCGCCCGTTGCTCGCCAATTCCGGCCCACACGTCGCTGGAGCGTTCGACCAGCCGGCTGCATGAACGGGAAGAGAACCTGCATGCCGCGGCGGCCAAAGTCGGTGGGCATCTGTTCGACGTACAACTGCGTCTCATCGTCACGACGGATGCGTCGCACTGGGACGCCGGCCACGACCGGTTGCAGCAGCTTGCGGGGGCATTGGGAGCCTTCACATCGACCCGGCTCGCGACATTTCACTGGCACGATCCGCGTCGAGAACGGGCGAGCAGACATGGCCCGACGTTTCTCTTAGCCCACGACGAGCTGGCCACGCTGTTTCATCCGCCGACAGCATCAGTCTCGTCCGCGGGATTGCAGACGAGTGCGTTCGCCGAATTGGAACCGCCGGCCATGCTTCCCACAGCCGACGAGCCGGACACATCGCTCTTGGGCCGGGTGCGGTTTCGCGATGACGAGCGACCAGTCCGCATCACTCGTGACGCGAAGCGGCGGCACCTCTATATCGTCGGGGCAACCGGCACCGGGAAATCCACGCTCCTCTTAAACCTGATGTCGCAAGGGTTGCAGGCCGGCGAAGGGCTGACCGTGATCGATGTCCACGGGGATTTGGCCGACGGACTGTTGCAACTCGTGCCGTCGCAGCGAACCAACGAGGTGATTGTCTTCGATCCGGCAGGGGACAACGTCGTCCCGTTCAATCCTCTCGCTTGTCCGCATCCCGATCGCCGGGATCAGGTCGTCTCCGGCGTCGTGTCCGCTTTTCGCAAACTCTACGACTCGTGGGGTCCGCGGCTGGAGAACCTGCTGCGGTTTGCGGTGTTCGCCGTCGTCGAGCGGCAAGGCACACTGCTCGATGTGCATCAGCTTCTGACCGACGCCCAAGTCCGCGAGCGGGTCGTCCCACGGATCGAGGACGACATCGTGCGGTCCTTCTGGGAGCACGAGTTCAAGTCCTGGAACACCCAGTACCGCACCGAGGCGGTGTCGTCGGTGACGAACAAGATCCTGCCGTTTCTGACCAATCGCCATCTGCGGGCGATTGTCACGGCGGCACCGTCCCGCGGGCTCGACGTACGGCAGGTGATGGACCGCCAGCAGGTGCTGATCATCAAACTCAGCCGGGGCAAGTTGGGGCAGGACAATACGACCTTGCTCGGCAGCTTGCTCCTCACTGCGATTGAACAGGCCGCCTTGAGTCGGGCTGACATTCCCGAGGAGCAGCGCAGGGATCACAGTCTCTATCTCGACGAGTTCCAGACGCTCGTCACACCATCGACCGGCATTCTGCTGTCCGAGTCCCGCAAGTACCGACTGAATCTCACGCTCAGCCACCAATTGACGCGGCAGCTCGATGATGCGACCTGGCAGACGGTGCTTGGCAACTGCGGAACCTTCGTCGCCTTCCGGGTGAGAGCGGAAGACGCCGAGTCGCTGGCACCGACGTTCAGCAAATTCCCTGGCCAACTCGCACCGGCATCGCTGATGGGACTTCCCAACTACACGTGCTACGTCCGCATGCTCCTTGCGGGGGGAATGCCGAGCGCGCCGTTTTCCTTGCAAACGCTGCCACCGCCCGAAGTCGCGGAGGACCGCAGCGACATTGTTCGACGGGTTTCCCAACGGCGGTTTGGCGCGCTGAATGGCGGCCAATCGACTGGCGCGGTGGCTCAAGCGGAGGTAAACTGAGTCCATGACACCGCAATTCACCCCGGAACAGCGGGACGCCCTGATCGCTCAGCACGGACACGTGGTCTATTTCGTAGACGTCGTCACGCACGAGGAATAAGCCGTTGTCCCGGCCGACAAGTTCCGGCAGGTGGAACCGCTGCTCGATCCGCAGGAGTCGATCAACCCGGCCGAGTTCTATCCGCTGATCGATCAATGCTGGCAGCCGATTTTGGACGACACGGCGCTCGACGTGTACGCTGAGGCTTATCTCGCCCCGCGGCAGGCATGAACCGTGCTATCTTGCGCGCATCCGATGCAGAACGTCACGAACGACAACTTCGGCCTGTTGATCGCTTATGTGATTCCTGGATTGATCGTCGTCTGGGGGATCAGCTACCTGTCGCCCACCGTCGCCGGTTGGCTGGGAACCGTTCCTGCCAACGCCCCCACGGTTGGCGGCTTCCTGTACGTCACAATTGCGTCGGTCGCTGCCGGCATGCTTGTAAGTGCTCTCCGGTGGCTCGTGATCGACACGATCCATCACCGCACGGGGTTGCCCCCGCCTACGTGGGACTTTGGTCGACTGCGGGACCAGATGAGCCCCTTTTTGACGTTCGTCGAGCACAATTATCGGTATTACCAGTTCTACAGCGGCACCCTGCTGTCTCTGGTGTTCGTGTACGGGGTCCGGCGCGCAGTTCTGCCCACAACGGCGACCGGCCTGCTGGCCGACACCATGATTCTCATCCTGCTCGGGGCGCTCTGCTTCGTCGGCTCGCGCGATGCTCTCCGACGTTACTACGAGCGAGTCAATCAACTGCAGGGTTCCGGGCCTGCGATGCGTGCAGGAGCCATCGGGCGGCAATAGTCCATTTACCAGCAGCATCACTTGCTGATGGCCTTGGTCCCCGTCTTGGCCGTCGGCTTTCGCGGAGCGATGGTGGGCTTGGGAGCGGTCTTCTTCGCTTGGGGATGGCTGCCGTTGGTCATGGGCCAATTCCTGGGGCAAGAGGGTCGGTTGCGAGTCCGTGGAATAGTCCTATTTCGACTATTCCGAATCTGACTTTACTGTCCGGGCTACCTGCTCGCAACGGTGGCCCATGGAAAAATCAGTCTTCACCCGGGAATACGACGTGCTGCGGAGCTTACTGCGTGAGGTCCGACGGCGGTGCAGCGTCACCCAGGTGGAATTGGCCGCGCGGTTAAACGAGACGCAGTCCTTCGTCAGCAAGTGCGAGCGGGGAGAGCGGCGGCTGGATTTGGTGCAGTTGGCAGCCTTTTGCCAAGCGCTCCATCTGCCGCTGGTCGACTTCGTGCAGGAGTATCAGCAGCGATGCCGGCCTCGCCCATCGTCCGCGAAGCGGGCCAGCGGGCGCAAATGACGCTGCTTGCCGCCCGCTCTCTTATTCCTAAGCATGCTGTGGCGGCGGCCAAATTATCCAGCCCACAATCCCAGTCTTGCATGGCGTTGACGAATCCCGCATTGCAGGAGCAGTCTGGGCTCTGATGGAACGCCCACCCCCTCCCTCAGAGCCGGCTCCCGAGGGACGAAAGTCCAGTCAACGGCCGTTGTACCTCCGCATGTACTCCCAGCGGCACCTGGTCGATCTGGTGCGGCTCGTTGGCTATTGCGACATTCCGCTCGACGACATGCGTGAGCGTGTGAAACCCCTCGTCGAGACCTATGGGCGCAGCGTCATGGAAGCGGCGACGAGGGAGATTCTGATCGTGGACGATGGCCAGTCCCCTCCAGTCGTGCGCTTGACGGAAGAAGCGCGGCGGCTGGCGGTCCAATTGCTCGGCCGACCGCCGCAACCCGGCGGAGTACCGCCGGCAGTCCAAGTAACTCCGCCTCCCCATACGCCGGATGCCCCGCGTTGGGGTAATCCGACGTCATCCCAGAGACGCCGGCGTCGCACGACTGCCAAGCAAGAAACCGACGGCCAGGACGCTCCGCCAGAGTCCGCGCGGGCAGAGACTTCCGATGCGGCTGATTCACAAGCTTCGACATCGAAGTCACGCTCCCGAAAACCCGCCAAGTAGCCGCTGCGCGGGCTCCAAAGGTGCGCTACACTCTGCGTGATGTCCCTCGACGATCACCAACTCGATGACGGCGGTACGCACGATCCCGACGACTGCGAAGTCTGTGTCGAAGGCGTGCAGACCCGGAATTGTGTTTGCCGCTGCGGGGTTTGTTGCGAGCAATTACTGATCGAGGCGTCGCTGCGGGATGCCGTGCGGGAACCCCGGATCGCGGCTGAGTGCCAGGCGCTGAGGGATTTCGTCGAGCCCATTGGCTATTTGCTCAACGACGCTGCGAACGGCGGTGCCTGCCGGTTCTTCGATCGCACGACCCGCCTTTGTACGATCCACGAGACGAGGCCGCTCGTCTGTCGAGTGTTCAACTGCGATCAGGAGCGGGCCGATCCCGACTCGCCTGTTTTCGATGAGGATGGGCTGCCAGTGGCGGAACTTCACGAGCCGCGCGACAACCCCACCAGACCTGCGCTATCCTGAGCGGCATGGCCGGCACTTCGCCCTTGCCACCAACGGTAGAAACTTCGATCGAACAGCTATCAGCCGCGGTGGCGGACCTCGCGCAGAATGTCCGCGTCCTCAGCGACTTGGTGCAGGAGACCCGCGAGGAGTTCCAGTGGATCTCGCGCAACGGCATTCCGCATCAGCCGCTCACGGTACGAATTGAACCGACGCCAGGAATGCCACCATCGGCATCCGACGGCGGCACGTACAAGGTCAATGTCGTCGGCCAAGCGTCCCCGCCGTCCGGAGCGCCGGCCACTATTGAAGAGGTCCATGAGTTGTTCGAGTGGCTCGGCGAACACTTCACGGCGTTGCACCAGGAGCAACTCAACCTGATTGTTGCGGCCCAGGAGGGTGGCCAGAAGCGCCTCCTCGCCGCGATCACCGGTGAGGCCCAGCCGCCAGAGCGACCGAAATGGTCGCCCTCTCCCGTCTCGTCCGCGGCCCGCGGAACATCACCACCGCCACCAGCCCGCTCTTCGGTTTCGCGGACGCTCTTTCCGGACGAGATCGAATCGACATCGAGCACAGCGGCAACGATGGAAGTCTCAGGAGTCAGTGCTGAGACCAAGGTATCTCCCGCCGACGAATCTCGGTTGCCTCCGGTCGCCCAGTGGGAGATTGGTGATGCGGTGGAGCTGAACCTCAATAGGCAGGACGTCTGGGGCGAGATCGTGGCCCTCGATGACGCCGCCAATATGGCGATCGTACAGTTAATCCCTTCGGCCGAAGAGGTCACGGTGTCGCAGGATGTCCTCGTACCGGAGCGGGCGACGGCGCGCTGCGGTTGCATCGACCCCTTAACCAATCGATCGGGCATGACACACGCGACCCAGGCAAGCCCCCGACGGGACGGTTCTGTCCATGCCGACAGGGAGCCTGGTGGGCGAAGCACGCTGGAGTCCGCCCGCGCGACGGGCATCTTTTCCCTCGCCCGGTATGTGTCCGTGCGGGATCGGATGCTGCAGGGAGCGATCAGCATCCGGGAACTCTGGCTAGAACTTAACTGGCTGCTCACCGACCGGGACGAATTCTGCGCTCACCTGTCGAAGCGACTGAGGCACTCCCAACTCAAGTCCCTGGCCGCCAAACTTGGTTGCCTCTCCGGAGTCCACAACACGCCGAAAGTCACGCTCGCCAGGGATTGCTTTCATGCGCTCCTCCGAACATTCGCCCTCGACGCCGATCTCACCTGCCATCCGGCCCACGAAACGTACGAAGAAGTGGTCGCCGCGGCCGTCGAGAGACTGACCGATGACGATCTCCGGGCTTTTGCCGCACGGCCCGATCACGTCGACCGAGCATTGGACGAGTTCATCGCACTGCTGCACAGGGAACGACGCTGAGGGCAGTTTGCGGTCACTGAGGTTGAGGCGTAAAGTCGGGCCAACTGCTTCCACGCCCTGATGGCCACGCTCCCTCTGCTCAAAGTGCAGGAGATTCCGTTCGACGATCCTGACTCGACATGCCTGTTCCAACCCGGACCGGACAAGCCATTGGTCGCGACGCCGGCAGCGATCCAGCTCTATACACACGAGGTGATTCTCGCGTGCTGGCAGGTACTTCGCACCGAAGCGGACCGGCACCAGGGACTGGATTATCTGCAGGTGTTTGAGGATCGAACGAAATCCGAAGCTTTGTGGTTCATTGAGGACGGGGATGGGGGAGCAATGACGGCGCTCTTGCCGTCGGACTACTGAACTCCATCGTCGACTTTGTCATCCGCCGCAAGTTCCCACGGACTGGCAACCGGAAGTGCGTTGCGCGCATGTCAACTCTGCTTCACGATGCGTTCCGGTCTGTCCATGTCGGACAGGTTCACCCGAGCATCCGCTCTTTCAGTCCGCCAGCCAGGAGACGATCGTGACCACGCTGACAAATGCCAACCGTGAACTCTTCCGCCGCTCCGCCGATGAATGCTTCAGCTCGCTCGACGCGCTGGAGCAGTCCGTGCAGCAGCGTCGCAAGAATTCGCTGGAACGCTGGCAGCCTCCGCAACTGCTGACGCCGATGCCGTACGACGGCCGCCTCGACCTTGCGGTCGGCGGCGACGGCGACTACGCCATGAATGACTGGAGTTTCTCCCAGCTCTGCCGCCTCGCTGGTGTCAGCCGTGACACCATCAACCGGCTCAGTCCCGAAACGGCCAGCCAGGCGTTCCGCGAGACGCTGCCATCGGCCGAAAAGCCGCTGCAGCTCCTCACGACCGAAAACACCGTCCGCTCCATTCACGGCGTGGCCTACACCCGCCTGTGGGACAGCGAACTGGTGGCCACGGTCCGCGAGTATGCAACGGACTTCCAGCCGCCGCAGAATGCGTTCAATGATGCAACCGGCCTCTACGCCGGGGAGCAGGACATGTTCCTGTTCATGATTGATCCCGTCGGTTGGATCGAGATCAGCGGCGAAGCCTTCGCACCCGGCTTCTTCGCGTGGAACAGCGAAGTCGGCCGCCGGTCCTTAGGGCTGTCGACGTTCTGGTTCCAGAAGATCTGCCAGAACCACATCGTGTGGGATGCGGTCGATGTCGTCGAGTTCACGCGCAAGCATACGGCCAGTGTGCGGGACTCGCTCAACACCGTCCGGACCTCGATTGAGAGCTTGGTGAAGACGCGCGATGCACGCCGCGATGGATTCGCCCGCGTGCTGCGTAACGCCGTGACGACCAAACTCGGCGACAATGCTGAGGACGTCGAGAAGGCGCTCACCAAACACGGACTCGGCAAGACGCTGATCCGCGAGGCGCTCAAGCTCGCGCAGGATCGCGGAGCATTCACGATCTGGACGCTCGTTGATGCGTTGACGCGCCTGTCGAGTCAACTGGTCTATGCCGGCGATCGTCTGGAAGCCGACCAGAAGGCGGCGAGTCTCTTGGCGCTCGCCGTCTGAACGAACTGATGCTCAACCTCCAGCCATGTGTCCCCGACACATGGCTGGTTTCTCGATGCATTCGCCGGTCATCGAACGGTTTGTTTGATTGCGCATATCGCAACTCTCCGGCACTCTCCGCTCGTCAACCGACTGTCGGCTGACCGCGAACCATCCGGAGTATCGCGACCGTTCACAACACCGGAGGAGCAACGCAATGTTGGTTGATCGGAAGGATGGATACTGCCGTACCTGCGGCGGGCAACTGGAGATCACGGGAGTCGATGACGTGACGATGGAGGTCGAATGCACGGAGTGTGGCGACGCTTACGCCGTCGAAACGGACGCGTTCAATAATGGCGGGATCGTTTATTGGCCACAGGCGATGGCCGAGTTCGGGGAGGACTGCTGATGGACCCGGACGCCGCCTTCGCAGAACTTCTTGCAGCGGTCGGTGACCGCGAATGGGATCGCATCGATGAACTGGCCGACGGCCTGCTGCAATGGCTGCAGCGCCGCGGCTTTCCGCCGTTAACGGTCGGATCCAAATCGCTCGGAAAGGAATGGCATTCGGCCGTGGCAACGTTCGTCTGTCACGCTGCCAAGTCGAAGGTCCGTGATGCCCGTCGACGGCGTAAGCGTGCCAGGGACGATGCCTGATGCTCTGCCGACTTTCGCCCTGTGCGCCAGGCATAGGGCGGTTTGTTGCCGAGCCTCATTTCGCCTAGTCGGTCGCAGTGGCTCACCCGCTGGGCGACAACGCCATCGGAAGCTGCTTGAGCACTCGAAGATACTCATCTCGAAACCAGCTGCGGCTCAAGCGTGTTCTCAAAGCGTTCACCACACGGTTGTGGCATCGCCCCAATCTGCGGCCACTACCGCAAGGACACGGTTCCTTGTTCACGCATCGCTTCCGCAATGACGCCAGCCGCAAGAACTCCTCCGGTGTCTTCGTCGATTTCGAGTGAAACAATTCCGCGAGATATTCCCTGATCCCGTCGCTGCCGTGAGCGAGTTCGCCGAACAACGGCGTGCCCTGCTTCGCAAAGTATGAGTATCCGGCGAGATACGGAATAACCAACTCTTCGAGAAATGTCAGAAGCGACGGAGACAGCGACAATTTCATCCGGATCGCCGTCGGTGCTCCGAGGCATAGGTAGTTTCCCACTGGCGTTCTCAACTCTCAAACGCACCGGGGCGTTGAACTGATCTTCGCGAAAGCCACCGCTGGGGTTCCAATGGTTGTTGCCACAAGCCTTGGAACGGA
>JAWXBB010000010.1:0-20088 GCA_034439795.1 Planctomycetaceae bacterium
GGTCGCGGCTAACCAGATTCCCGGCGAGTTCTGCCGGTTCCGGACCGCTCTCCGACTTGAACGAAAGTCTTGGCGGGACTTGAGATTCCCGCAAGTGGCAACCCGGCTGGACACCCTTCGGCCGATTCATTACCAATCCGCCCGCGGTTCTCCCCGCTCTTACTCAATTTCCCATTCACACAGCCGGGCGGCCTTTCGGGGCGGTCTCGGTGGAGGCGGCCATGCCGGCCGACAACGCCACCAGTGCGCGCACACTCGGAGATCAGGCCCTGGGCCTGATCTTCCCGGTGCTGATCGTGCTGTCGGTGATGGTCATCATCACGCCTTTGCCGGCGTTCGTGATGGACCTGTTGCTCGCCGGCAACATCACGCTGGCCGTGATCGTGCTGCTGACCACGATCTACGTCAAGAAGCCGCTCGAATTCAGCGTCTTTCCGTCGCTGCTGCTGGGCACGACTCTGGCCCGGCTGGTGCTGAACGTGGCGTCCACCCGGCTGATTCTCACGCGGGCCAGCCTCGACGGCACCGGCGCCGCGGGGGGCGTCATCGAAGCCTTCGGCGAGTTCGTCGCCGGCGGGCAACTGGTCGTCGGTGTGATTCTGTTCGTGATCATCGTGGTCATTCAGTTCATCGTCATTACGAAAGGTGCGACGCGCATCAGCGAAGTCGCGGCCCGGTTTGCGTTGGACGGCATGCCCGGCAAGCAGATGGCGATCGACGCCGACCTCAACGCCGGCCTCATCACCCAGGAGCAGGCCAAGGCCCGCCGCACGGAGGTCGCCGAGCAGGCCGACTTCTACGGGGCGATGGACGGTGCCGGCAAGTTCGTCCGCGGCGACGCCATCGCCGGCATTGTGATCACGCTGATCAACATCTTCGGCGGCATTTTCGTCGGCATGGTGATGCACGGCATGCCCTTCCAGAAGGTCATCGAGGTCTTCACCAAGCTGACCATCGGCGACGGGCTGGTGTCGCAGGTGCCGGCGTTTTTGATCGCGCTCGCGTCCGGTTTGCTGGTCACGCGGTCGTCGAATGATTCCAACCTGTCGAAAGACATCGTCACCCAGATGTTCAGCCATGCTGAGGCGTTGTTCCTCGCCGGCGGATTTGTGATGGCGCTCGGTTTCACCGGCCTGCCGATGCTCCCCATGCTGGTGCTCGGCGGGAGTTGCGGAGCGATCGCGCTCACGCTGCGGAAGCAGGATCAGCAGCAACAGGTTGCGGACAAGAAGCAGGAGGCCGTCGCCGCCCAGCAGGAGAAGCCGCAGCCGAAGCCCGAGGACCAGTTGCTCGTCGATCCGATGGAGCTGGAGCTCGGTTACGGCCTGATTCGCCTCGCCGACCCGGCGTCCGGCGGCGATCTGCTCGACCGGGTCACGCGGGTCCGCAGCAAGATCGCGCAGGAACTGGGGATCATTCTGCCCAAGGTCCGGGTGCGGGACAACGTCCGGCTCGATCAGCGCAAGTATCAGATCAAGATCAAGGATGTTCCCGTCGCCTGGGGCGAGGTCTATCCCGAAGCGCTGCTCGCCATCGACACCGGTTTGGTCACCGGCGCGCTGCCGGGCATCGAAACCAAAGAGCCCGCGTTCGGGCGGCCCGCGCGATGGATCGAGAAATCACAGCAGGACCGAGCCGAACTGCTGGGCTACAGCGTCGTCGAGCCGACGGCGGTGATCATCACGCATCTCACCGAGGTCGTGCGGTCGCATGCCGACGAACTGCTGAACCGGCAGCAGGTGCATCAACTGCTGGAGCACCTCAAGGAAACATCGCCGAAGGTGGTCGAAGAGCTCATCCCCGACCTGCTCAAGCCGGCGGCGGTGCATCAGATCCTGAACAATTTGCTGCGCGAGCGAGTGCCGATCCGCGATCTGGAGACGATTCTCGAAACGCTGGGGGACTACGCCGACCGGACGAAGGATCTGACGATTCTCAGCGAGTACGTCCGGCATTCGCTGAGCCGCACGATCTGCCAGCAGTACCGCGACACGCAGCGGGTGCTGCACGTTGTCACGCTGGAGCCGGCGCTCGAGGACGTGCTCGCCGGCGGGTTCGAGTTCACCGAGCGCGGCATGACGGTCAAGCTGTCGCCGCAGGTCGCCGAGACGGTGACGCAGGAACTGTCGAAGCAGTTGCAGAAGCTGGTGAAGTCGGGCCGGCCGCCGGTGGTGCTGTGCAGTCCACAGATCCGGGCCGGTCTGCGACAGATCACGCACGTCGCGTTGCCGAAGCTGGCGGTCCTCAGCCTGAACGAAGTCACCCGCGACACCGCCGTCGAACCGCACGGCACGGTGCCGCTGAACATCCTCCGTGCGTCTGCGGCTTCCCGTCCCGTGTTGCAAGGAGCGGGGGCATGACTTCTTACGATTCACACCCCTCGCCCGGCGCTTCGCCGGGAGAGGGGCCGGGGGTGAGGGTGCCTTTCGCCTTCTCTCTTCGCACGCTGAAAGAAAAGGAAAAAGACACCCTCACCCTAACCCTCTCCCACCGAAGCGGCGGGCGAGGGGACAGGCAGGGCACGCTCGTCGTTTCTCACAAGGATGTGTCCGCATGACTGCTGACGTACGGACCTTCAAAGCCCCAAATCTGCAGGCCGCCCTGGAGATCGTGCGGACCGAACTCGGCCCCGACGCCGTCATTCTGCACACGCGGCAACTCGAAGCGCGACGGTTGTTCCCGTGGCCCACGAAGCGAACGGAAGTCGAAGTGACGGCCGGCCGCGGCGTCAGCGGCGATGCCTCGCCGCGCGTGACGGTGTCGGCATCGACGACGATCGTCGCCCGGTCCGCCGTCGAAGAACTCGCGCCACCGCCCGAGTTGCTGCCATCGTCGCGGACAACACCGGCGTTGCCGCGTCACAACGTCACTCCGCCTCGGTGGTCACCGAATGACGTGATCCCCGATGAACCGCTTGCGGCTAAGCCGCAAGCGGTTGCGCGAGCGCGGGTCGCCCCGCCGACTGTCTCCGCGCTGCCCGTGCCGGACACCATCGCCTCCCGGTCACGACTCGTAACGACCAATCACCCGCGCGGGGACTCGCTCGCC
Source organism: Planctomycetaceae bacterium (assembly GCA_034439795.1). GTDB lineage: Bacteria > Planctomycetota > Planctomycetia > Planctomycetales > Planctomycetaceae > DSVQ01. The sequence continues at coordinate 3,049 of JAWXBB010000010.1, forward strand.
ATTCAACAGCGGCTCGACACGCTGCAACGGATGATTCTCGACCTCGGCCGCGAACGCTCGGGGCACGCGCTGCACGATGTGCCGGCGGAACTGTTCCCGCTCTACACGCGGCTGGTGGAAGCCGAGGTCGACGACGACCTGGCCCGCGAGTTCGTCTGTCGGGCCAGGGAACGGGCGACCAAGGGGCAACTCGCCGATCCGAACGCGATGTTGTCGCTGCTGACCGCTCACATCGAACAGGAACTGCGACCCGCGCCGCCGATCGCGGCCGTCCGCGGGCGTCGCAAAGTTGTGGCGCTCGTCGGGCCGACCGGCGTCGGCAAGACCACCACGCTCGCCAAGCTGGCCGCGAACTTCCGGTTGCGGGACGGTCTGCGGGTCGGCCTCGTCACGGTGGACACCTACCGCGTCGCCGCCGTCGAGCAGTTGCGGACCTATGCGGAGCTGATCGACCTGCCGATGAAGGTCGTCACGCAACCGTCGGAGATGCCCAGGGCGCTGAACGAACTGGCGGGGTTGGACCTCGTGCTGATCGACACCGCCGGCCGCAGCCCGCGCGATGATGTACGCATTCAGGAATTGCGGGACGTGCTGGAAGCGGCCGCGATCGACGAAGTCCATCTCGTGCTCAGCCTCGCGTCCGGTCTGCCCGCGTTGAAGACCGCCGCGGCGAACTTCCAGTCGGTCGGCGTCACGTCGATCATGTTGACCAAGCTCGACGAAGCGACCGGTTGCGGCCCGCTGTTGCAGGTCGCCCGACAACTGAAGACGCCGGTCAGCTACCTCACCACGGGACAAAACGTGCCGGACGACATCGAACCCGCTCAACGCACCCGCATGGCCCGGTTGATTCTGGGTCTGGAGCAGATCGGCACTCACACAACGGGAGCCGTGTGATTTCATGCTCCCCTCTCCCGGCGCTTCGCCGGGAGAGGGGCTGGGGGTGAGGGTGCCTTTTGCCTTCTTCTCCGCGAAAGCGAAAACAAAAGACACCCTCACCCTAACCCTCTCCCACCGAAGCGGCGGGAGAGGGGACAAAGCGAAGACCAACCATCAGGACACATCCGCGCATGTCATCCGTCACGCTGAAACCGCGTTCCACCAGCCCGCTCGGCGACCAGGCGCGCGGACTGCGCGCGTTAATCGATCAGCGCAGTGCGTCTTCCGTCACGGTGAGTTCGCGGTGCCGCACGCTGGCGGTGACGAGCGGCAAAGGAGGCGTCGGCAAGAGCGTGCTCACGTTGAACCTCGCCCTCGCGCTTGCCGAACGGGGCGCAAAGGTCTGCGTGCTGGATGGCAACGTCGGCCTCGGCAATCTCGACCTGCTGTGCAACCGGAACGGTTACTGGAATCTGTCGCACGTCGTCACCGGTTCCCGGCGGCTGGCGGACGTGGTGCTCGACGGACCGGGCGGCATTCAACTTCTGCCGGGCGCGGGCAGCCTCGCCGATCTCGGCGACTGTCCCGATTCCGCCCGGCTGCAACTGCTCGGCGACCTGGAACAATTCGCAGCCCGTTACGACTTTCTGCTGTTCGACACCGGCAGCGGACTGCACGACACGGTCCGCCGACTGGCTCAAGCCGCGGACGAAGTGCTGATCGTGACCACGCCCGAGCCGACCGCCATCGCGGATGCGTATGCGACGTTGAAATCGCTCCGCTCCGGCGACCGCACGGCGATTCACGTCGCCGTCAATCAGGCGACCGCCGACCAGGCGGCCCGCATCCTGGAACGGATTCAACACACGGCCCACACGTTCCTGCACAAATCGCTGTCGCTCGGCGCCGGCATTCCGCATGATCCCGCCGTCCCGCAGTCGGTGATCGCGCGGACCCCGTTCGTCACAGCCGCCCCCCAATGCTCGGCAACACGGGCCGTACAACAGTTCGCGCGGCAATTGATCGCGTCGGAACCACTCCATCGACAGGGCAGTTACTTCGAGCGGTTATGGCAACGGCAAGCGAACGGAAGCATTGTGAGGTCGTAGCTAGTGTCCCGGACGCTCGGAGCGTCCGGGACACTTTGCGGGTTCCGATCATTTATCGCGGACTTTAACTCATTTGTGAACATCGGCAACGAATCTTGAAACTCGATCCGGTTACACAAAATCCGCAGTTTGGTGGAGATCGACTCATCCCGACTCAAGATTTCGTCGATAAAGTTTTTACGGTTGAATATCGGCGGAGGACTGCGTGTTCCGTCGGTGCCTGGAGGATACCGTCGGGAGACCCCAGTGGTCCGACAGTTCGCATTTCGATTGGGTCTCCTGGCCTTCGCGGCGACGACCGCCGAAGGGGCGGTGACCGGTCTGGATGCGGCGGGCGGATTGACGACGGGCCTCGTGCGGATGGCGGTGTTCTATGGACTTGGCCTGGTCTGCGGCGGGCTGGCGCAGTTGCTGATCGACGAGCAGGCGCAAAAGGAATTCGACCGTTGGAAAGCCGCTGCTGACGCCGCACCGGCGTCGACGACTTAGGACTTGTCTCGTTGGGGTTTGGAACTCCAACGGACAGCGCTCCGTCAGGCTGCACGAAGACATTGACTCACCACGGAGGGTCGGATGGTTACGAAGGTCATCGAGGACATCGGCGAGCTGTGGGTCGCCTTCAAGAAAGACATGGCCGACCAGCAGCTTCGCAACGCCCTCATCGAACGGTATCTGCCGTTGGTGAGGTATAATGCGGAGCGCGTCTGGTCGAAGCTGCCGGACGGCGTCGACCTCCATGACCTGATCTCCGCCGGCGTGTTCGGGCTGATCGACGCCATCGAAGCGTTCGACATGGAACGCGGCGTGAAGTTCGAGACGTACTGCGTCCCCCGTATCCGCGGGGCGATGCTCGACGAACTGCGCACGATGGACTGGGTGCCGCGCCTCGTCCGCAGCAAGGCCAGCAAGGTCGAAGCCGCCCGCAAGGAATGCGAAGCCGCGCTCGGCCGGCCCCCCACCGACACGGAAATCGCGAAGAAGATGGGCCTGCCCATCGACGAATTCGAGCGGATGAAGTGCGAAGCCGCCGCGGTCAACCTCGTCAGCCTCAACAAGAAGTGGTACGAGACCGACAGCTACAAAGACGTCCGCGAAATCGACATCATCGAAGACAGCAAGGGAGAAGACCCCACCAAAGGGATTCAGAAGCGGGATTTGATGAAGCTCGTCACCAAGGGCCTCAACCGCAACGAGCGGCTGATCATCATCCTGTACTACTACGAAGAGCTGACGATGAAGGAGATCGGCAACACGCTGGGGCTGTCCGAGTCCCGCGTGAGCCAGATGCACTCCAGCATCGTCTGCCGCCTCAAAGACCAGCTCCGCCGCCGCAGCCCGGAGTTCGCGCATTAGGCCGGCCATCTCACAATTCAACACGCCGCAGCCGCGACCGTTCACCCGGTCGCGGCTGTTGGCGTTTTCCGGTTGACGAGTCCCCAGTTAGCCGCGACCCGGAGTCCGCGGAGGGGAGCGTTGGGGTGGAGCGCGCGACACGAGTGGGGACCTCCATCCAGCGCTCCCCTGCGCAAAGCCTCCGGGTCGCGGCTAACCAAACTCATCGCCACTTCACATCGCGTTCAGTGTCCCCGCCCTCCTCCGCACGGTATGCTGTGAGCAGTCCGACCACCGCTCTCTCACAACTGCCTGTGCCCATGTCCCGCCTGGAATTGATTGCCACGGCCGCGTTCGGCCTGGAAGCCGTCGTCTCTCGCGAACTCTCCGCCCTGGGGTACGACCAGCAGGTGGTGGAAGACGGTCGCGTGACGTTCGTCGCCGACGAGCTCGCCATCTGCCGCTGCAATTTGTGGCTGCGGACCGCCGACCGCGTGCTGCTCAAGGTCGGTGCGTTTCCCGCTCCGGATTTCGGGCAACTGTTCGATCAGACGCTTGCCCTGCCGTGGGCGCAGTGGCTGACCGTCGACGCCCAATTCCCTGTCGACGGTCGCTCGGTTCGATCGCAACTGCATGCGGTTCCCACCGTGCAGAGGGCGGTCAAGAAGGCGATCGTCGACAGCCTGAAGAAGACGCATCAACGGCACTGGTTTCAGGAGACCGGGCCGATCTATCCCGTCGAAGTCTCGCTGCTGCGCGACATGGCGACGCTGACCATCGACACCACCGGCGACGGCCTGCACAAACGCGGCTATCGGCCCGAGGTCGGCGTGGCGCCGCTGCGCGAAACCACCGCCGCTGCGTTGGTGTTGCTGAGTTACTGGAACGCCCAGCGACCGTTTTTCGATCCCTTCTGCGGGACGGGGACGATTGCCATCGAGGCGGCGCTCATCGGCCGCAACCGGGCGCCGGGCATGAACCGCGACTTCCTCGCCGAGACCTGGCCGCAGATCGACCGGGCGCTATGGAAGCAGGCCCGCGATGAGGCCCGCGATCTGCAGCGCGGGACGCCGGAGTGTCAGTTGCTGGCGAGCGACATCGACGCTTACGCCGTTTCCCTGGCGGAAAAAAACGCGAACGACGCCGGCGTCTCGCGCGACATCCAGTTCCGCACGATGGACGTACTGGAACTCAAGACGACGCGCGAGTACGGCGTCGTGATCTGCAACCCGCCGTATGGCGAACGGATCGGCGACGAAGCCTCCGCCGCGGCGATCTACGACGACATGGCCGACGCCTTCGAGCCGTTGAAGACGTGGTCGATTTACGTGCTGACGTCGCACCCCGGCTTCGAGCACCACTTCCGCCGCCGCTCCGACCGACGCCGCAAACTGTACAACGGCCGCATCGAATGCACGTACTACCAATATCACGGCCCGCGCCCGCCGGGAGAGATGTACGACCAAGGTTCAATGGCCAATGACCAAATCCCATGAAGCCGCGGGGTTCCACCCCCGCGGAGATTTCTCTTGAACCACGAGTGACATCGAATGACCAAACGCGTCCTCAGCGTCGGGCAATGCGTCCCCGATCACGCAGCGATTTCGCGAATGCTGAAATCGGCGTTCGATGTCACCATCACCCAGGCCGACACCGGTCCGGCAGCGCTGGAGCTGATGCGCATGCAGCCGTTCGATCTGGTGCTGATCAACCGCAAGCTGGACATCGACTACAGCGACGGCAACGAGATTCTGCGGGCGATCAAGGCCGATGCGGGCCTCGCCGCGACGCCGGTGATGATCGTCACCAACTATGCCGAGCATCAGGACAACGCAGTGGCGCTGGGGGCCGAGCGCGGGTTCGGCAAGTCGGACCTCGGAACGTCCGACGTCGTCGCGAAGCTGGAGCCGTGGTTGGGGAAAGACGCCCAGGGATAGCGACCCCTGGGCTTCGACAAGGGCCAAGCTGTGACGAATTCGACGCCGTCTGAAGTGGCCGCCCGCACGTGGTGGATCTGCGGGTTGCTGCTGTGCGCCAGCACGATCAACTACATGGACCGGCAGACGCTGTCCAACACGGCGACCAACATCCAGGAGGAGTTTCACCTCTCCAACGAGCAGTACGGCGATCTGGAGTGGGCGTTCGGCTGGGCGTTCGCCGTGGGCGCATCGGTTTTCGGTTTCATTGCCGACCGCACGAACATCCGCTGGCTGTATCCCACTGCGCTTCTGGCGTGGTCGGTAATGGGGTTCGCGACCGGGCTGGCGGAGACGTTTACGCAACTCCTCATGTGCCGGTTCTGGCTGGGCCTCTTTGAGGCCGGACACTGGCCTTGTGCGCTGAAGACGACGCAGCGGTTGCTGCCGCCGTCGAAACGAACGCTCGGCAACAGCGTGTTGCAGAGCGGCACGGCGATCGGTGCGATCATCACGCCCTTGATCGTCAACGCCATGCTGACCAAACAACCCGGCAGTTGGCGACCGGCGTTTCAGGTGATCGGTCTGATCGGCGTCGGCTGGGTGGTCGCCTGGGTGTTGACGATCCGCGGCAACGAACTCGCGCCATTGCCTCCTGATCCGAATGCGACCGCTCCCCCGTCGACGGAGTTTTTCGAGATCATCCGCAGCCGCCGGTTCTGGACGCTGCTGTGCGTCGTGATTCTCATCAATCTCGCGTACCACTTTTTCCGCGTCTGGTTGCCGAATTTCCTGCAAGACGGCCGGCACTATACCCAACAGCAGAAGCTGAATTTTGTCTTCTGGTTCTACATCGCCAACGACGTGGGTTGCCTGGCGGCCGGCTTCACGACGGTGTGGCTGAGCCGACGGGGATGGCCGGTGCATCGCGGGCGGTTGTTGGTGTTCAGCATTGCGAGTCTGCTGTGCGCGCTCGCGGTGTTTATTCCGATGCTCGACGCCGGGCCGTTGCTGCTCGGCCTGTTGCTGGTGATCTCGATGGGCTTGCTCGGTCTGTTCCCGTGCTATTACGCCTTCAGTCAGGAACTGACGGTGCGACATCAGGGAAAAGTCACCGGCCTCTTGGGGACAATGGCGTGGCTGACGACGGCACCCATGCACAAACTGTTCGGCCGCTGGATCGACCAGACCGGCCGCCACGACTTGGGCCTTGCCGCCGTGGGTCTCTTGCCATTGGTTGCAGCGGGGGTGATCTTCGTTGGGTGGGGCCGGGACAAGGAAGCTGCGGTGTGATTTGGGTGCCATGCTCCCAGCTTTGGGGGAGCATGTGTCGTCATCCACCGGTTGACAGAAGACATGCTTGCCCAAAGCTGCAAGCATGGCACCCTGCCCTTGGCTGTCGACGGAGGCGGACGTTATCCTGAACTCTCGCACCGCGTCGTCACGACTAGAGGAGACCTGCTCGTGTTGCCTCGTTCGCTGTTCACCATATTCGCCATCGCCTGCTGTGGCATCGCCTCCGCGGCGGAACCGCTGAAGTTCACCGAAGCCGACAAGCTCCGCTGGTACGACATCCGGCAGCTCGGCGTCGAAGGACAGGGCTGGAAGGAAGCCGATTGCAAGGCCCCGTACGACCGGCTGCCCGCGAAGGCGGAGTCGACGGTCCGCGAGGCCGTGTGGAACCTCAGCCGCAACTCGGCGGGGATGTGCGTGCGGTTCGTCACCGATGCGCCGGCGCTCTCCGCGCGGTGGACCGTGACGTCGGACAAGCTGGCGATGCCGCACATGCCCGCGACCGGCGTGAGCGGCCTCGACCTGTATGCCCGCAACGACCAGGGGCACTGGCGGTGGGTCGCCGTCGCGCAGCCCAAAGCCGAAGGGAAGAACCAGACGGCTGCGCTGGCGGCCGGCATCAAACCCGGCAAGCGCGAGTATCTCATCTATCTGCCGCTGTACAACGGCGTGTCGTCGGTCGAGATCGGCGTCCCCATGGCGAACACGCTCGAAGACGCCCCCGATTACGCTCCCGTCAAGATGAAGCCGGTCGTGTTCTACGGCACGTCGATCACCCACGGGGCCTGCGCCTCGCGGCCGGGCATGGTGCATACGGCGATGCTGCAGCGGCGCTACGACCGGCCCGTCATCAATCTGGGCTTCTCCGGCAACGGGAAAATGGAGCCGGAGGTGACCGCGCTCTTGACCGAAATCGACGCCGCGGTGTACGTCATCGACTGTTGTCCGAACCTCAGCGGCGCCGACACCGCCAAGCTCACGAAGCCGCTCGTCGAACAACTCCGCAAAGCCCGGCCGGAGACGCCGATCGTGCTGGTTGAGGATCGCCGCTACACCGATGCCTGGCTGATCACGTCGAAGGGGGAGCGGAACGACGGCAACCATCAGGCGCTCAAGACCGCGTTCGATCAACTCGTCGCCGACGGCGTCAAGCACCTGTCGTACATTACCGGCGACGACCTGCTCGGCGACGACGGCGATGGCGCGGTCGACAGCAGTCATCCCAACGATCTCGGCTTCGCCCGTCAGGCGGACGCGTTTGCGAAAGTGCTCGACAAGCTGTTGCGCTAGCCGCCGACTGATGTCTTCTATGCTTTGATTGTGTCGGCCGTGGTATGCTAACGGTTCTATAAATCTGAGTTGACGGGGAGTTGGGTGCCACTGGCGGCAGCTTTGGGCCGCCAGTGCTTGATTCCCAGTCCGAACAAGCACTGGCGGCCGAAGCCCGCCGCCAGTGGCACCCAACGTCTCAACACGGTCGAGGCACTGGGCTTCAGCGGCCAGTTGGCGTTTGTTCGCGCGCCCGAAAGAGGATGCTTCATGCTCAGCCTCTTCAGTCCCCCCGGCCCGACGCCGGCACGCGACGGTGTCACTCGCCGCGAATTGATGCGGGTCGGCGGGTTGTCGCTGTTCGCCGGCGCGACCTGGCCGAGCCTGTTGACCGCGGCCGAATCGCACCCCGCCGCTGCGCGGGCCAAGTCGGTGATTCTGCTCAATCTCCTCGGCGGTCCCAGCCAACTGGACATGTTCGACCTCAAGCCCAACGCGCCCGCCGAGGTCCGCGGGGAATTCCGGCCGATCGACACGTCGATTCCCGGGTTGCAGATCTGCGAGCACCTGCCCAACACCGCCCGGTTGATGCACGAGGCCTGCCTGATCCGCACGATCACGCACGGTTACAACGCGCACAATCCGTTGCCGATCATGTCCGGCTACGTCGACGGCAACTTCGCGCAGATTCGGGCCGAGCCGACCGATCCGCCCGATATCGGCGCAATCTGTCAGTACCTGGGGATGGGGCCGCGCCATCTGCCCGGCGCGGTCTGTTTGCCGTGTTACCCCGGCTGGGGCGAGAGCAGCATGTACCCCGGCATTCGGCGGCCCGGTCCGTACGGCGGGTTTCTCGGCAGCCAGTTCGATCCCCTGTTCAGCACGTGCGAGCCCAAGTTCGACCGCGAGCCGAGCGTGCCGTATTACGATCCCGTGCTGCCCCTGGGCGATCCGCAACTGCCGTCGCTGGCCGAGACGCCGGACGTCTCCGCGGACCGGCTCGGTCGTCGGCGCGATGTGCTGGACCGGCTGGAGACGCAGTTCGCGGCGTCGCGGTCCTCCAAGTCGCTGGACCGGATGAATCATTTTCAGCAGCGCGCGTTTGACCTGCTCACGTCGCAGACCACGCGCGAGGCGTTCGATCTGTCGCGCGAGCCGATGGCGCTCCGCGAACGCTACGGCCGTCATCTCACCGGTTCGAGCCTGCTGGTGGCCCGGCGGCTCGTCGAAGCGGGCGTGCCGTTCATCAGCGTGCATGCCGAAATCTTCGGCCGCTTCGGCCATTCCTACGACACGCACGAGAACAACTTCGGCATGCTGAAGAAGAGCAACCTGCCGATCCTCGATCAGTCGTGGCCCGCGTTGATCGAAGACCTGAAATCGCGCGGCAGGCTGGACGACACGCTGGTGATCGTGATGGGCGAGATGGGCCGCACCGCCCGCATCAACGCCAAAGCCGGCCGCGACCACTGGCCCCAATGCGGCTTCAGCCTGCTGGCCGGCGGCGGCATCCAGCGCGGCCTGGTCTACGGCGAATCCGACGCGCAGGCCCAGTGGCCCAAGACCAACCCGGTCACGCCGGCCGATCTCGTCTCCACGATCTACCTGCTGCTCGGCATCGACCCGCACCTGGCGGTCCCCGACCGCACCGGCCGCCCCGTGCCGATCAATCACGGGGGGGAGCCGCGGTTGGAGATTCTGGCGTGAGGCCGGACTCCAACTGATGACCGCCGCCATCCACACGGCCAGCGTGACCGCGGTCTCGCACTGACGGAGGCGGCGACGCCCTCGCAGCCGTTGGATGTCGCGCTCCATCCGAGCCGACCGACAGCGCGGCGGCAGCCCGGCTGCGATTCGCAGTTGGGTCCAGGTTCCCCAGAAGCTGGTGACGGTGCCGGGGGCGACGCCGATCTCGCGGCAGAACCGGTCCAGCGTGACATTCGGCCCGGTCCGGGAGGCGAGGAGTCGCAATTCGGTCCGCAAATCGTGGGCGGCGCTCATGGGAGGGTCCGATCAGGGTGTTGCGCGACCCGAAGCCGCCGGGGCGATCCCCGCGGATGTCTTCGAGCCTGTCACCCTACCGGAAATGTTGCGCGGATTTTTTGGACTCCCGGCTCGCCAGGCATCGCGCGCTCGCGAATCCGCTGGCGCGGCGTCGGCGTCGCATTCAGGCTGGTGCGCCCGCGCGTCGCATCGTGCCACTGCTTCGGAGTCCTCGGAGAAGCAGTGCCGGGCGTCGTCAACGCATCCTAAAGCACTGCTTCTCTGAAGACTCCGAAGCAGTGGCACGTGGCCGGTCACGGCTTGGGCTGGGGAACGGCCCAAAGCTTCACGTGCGGAAATCGCTCGCGGAAGCGGGCGATGGTGCGGGCCGACGTCTGCGGAGCGACCCGGCCGATGTCCGAAGGAACCAAGCGCGTCCCCTGGGGCAGCCTGCGGTCAAACACCATGATGGCGTGCAGATCGTCGATCGCCAGCAGATTCTCGAGCATGTTGTCAGTCAACTGCTCCGGAGGGAAACAGACCGTGATTCGCCGGCGCGAAAAGCGCGGCACCCACCGTTGCACAATCGGCGGTAGAAACTGGGCGAGCGGGTTCCACGCGGACGCTTCGCTCGTGGAACCGTGCAAACGGACGAAGTCGAGTGCCGCCCGTTCGGCGTACTGGTCAGCACCCCACCATCGGGCCCCCAGCCAGATTCCGAGCGCCACCAGCGCAATCGCCGGCACCAGCCTCCGAAACCGTCGAGAGGGACTCGTCATCGGTCGTCAATCCGCAGGAAGCCCTCGCCACACCGGGTTGAACCAGCCAAGCCCCCCGGCTGATTTTAGCCTACCCGAAGAAACTCCGTCCGTCATCAGAGTACGGGGAGGAGCTTCGGCACCAGGGGGGCACGGTCTTCTGTAGACGCGGCACTCCGTGACGCGAAGTTTGCCGGTCACGGAGTGACCGGCCTACGGGAATACCAACCCGAAGCGTGAGCGAGGGCGAGCGCTCGCCCTCGCTCACGCTTCGGGTTGGTGTTGCTGGCGTCACTGCCCTGCGGAGCGCTCGCCCCCTCACCCTATCCCTCTCCCCCGAAGACGGGAGCGAGGGGACCGGAGAAGAAACGACAACGCCCGGCGTGGCAACCACGCCGGGCGTTGTGAATGTCCAATCTCAATTGTGCGAACTACGCCGCGAGGTAGCCGTTCTTCTTCAGGTACTCGACGACCTCGCCGGCCAGTTCGTCGATCCCCTTCTTGTCGGCGTCGAGCGTCAGTTCCGGCTTCTCCGGGGCTTCGTACGGGTCGCTGATCCCCGTGAAGCTCTTGATCTCGCCGGCGCGGGCCTTCTTGTACAGCCCCTTGGGGTCACGCTTCTCGCACGTCTCCAGCGAGGCGTTGACGTAGATCTCGATGAACTCGCCCGGGCCCAGCAGCGCCCGCACCTTGTCGCGGTCCGCCTTGTACGGCGAGATGAACGCCGTCAGCGTGAAGTTCCCCGCCTGTGCGAACAGTTTCGCGACTTCGCCGATGCGGCGGATGTTCTCGGTCCGGTCCTCCGCGGAGAACCCCAGGTTCTTGTTGAGGCCCATGCGGATGTTGTCGCCATCCAGCACGAAGCTGTGCTTCCCCTGCGAATGCAGCAGATGGTCGACCGTGTTGGCGACCGTGCTCTTGCCGCACGCGCTCAAGCCGGTGAACCACAGCACGGCCCCTTTGTGGCCTTTGAGTTTCGCCCGTTCGTCTTTGCTGACAGTGTGATCGTGCCACGTGACATTGGTGGCTTTTTGCTCGGTCATCGGCCGCCGACTCCTCTGAAAAAATGGCCAGTGGAACCGCACGAGTCTAGGCGTTTTCCGGCGGGGAGGGAAGTCATAGCGAACCCGATTCGGCCGCCGCGTGAGTGTGATCGTTCGTTGGTGGTCTACAGATGTTGAGGTCCAGGCCTGAGCAGCCCCGTGAGGGGCGACCGGGGTGGAGCGGCGCAGCGGCCTTGCCGCCCGACGCGCCGCTCCACCCGTGGCAGGTCGACTCGCGGACCTTGCCCCGGCAGGGGCAACGGAAGCGTCCGTCAGTTCATCAACGTCCGCCGGCCCTCCGGGACGGGCTGATCCTCGGAGACCGTCCCACGGGTTGCGCTCCGCCCGAAGCGGGCTGCGCTGCACCCTTGGCTACACTCCGTGACCCCTGCCGGGGCCAAGAAAACAGCCTCTCGACATAAACAATCCCCACCAAATTAGCGACCACATCTGGCTGCCTCGCAATCCCGACGGCAACGTGATCGTGCAGCCCTGCCCGCTAACTTGGCGACCCATGCGGCTGCGGAGATTCACTGCGAAATGTCGGCGAACCGAGGAAATCGTGCCGACATTCCCTTCCGGTGGCCAACCGCGACGAGCCTTTTCCTGCCCTCTTGAAGCCGGTGGCATACGTTTTGCGAATTAGCTTGTTGACAAACGGAATCCTGCGCGTTGCACTATGGATGCATCGGTATTCACCTCTGCAAATGGCTTTGATCGTTTCCATTCCAGTTCATCGAGTGCCGGCTTTCCCGGTACACGGTTATTCGGACCCTGTCTGAGAGGAAGGTCATCATGCCAGTCGTTCGACGTCATCGATCGTCGCCCACATCGGGTCGGTCCGGCTTCACGCTGATTGAATTGCTCGTGGTGATTGCGATCATCGCCATTCTGATCGCGCTGTTGTTGCCCGCGGTTCAGCAGGCGCGGGAGGCGGCCCGCCGCACGCAATGCCGGAACAATCTCAAGCAGTTGGGCCTGGCGATGCACAATTACGAGAGCACCTTCGGCCGGCTTCCCGCGGGCCGGATGAGCCTCGGGTTCTGCCAGAACAACACCGCCGCCAATCCGGCCGATCCCCTCACGCAGAACGGACAGGGTCTCGTCCTGTTGCTACCGTTCATCGATCAGGCGCCGCTGTATAACCAAATGCGATTTGGCCAGGCGTTCGGCAACTATCGAACGCTCGGAGGCCCGCTGGCCCAGGCGGATGCGATCGCCAACGGCCACGCGCAATTGTCGAAAACGATTCTTGCCGCCTTTCTGTGCCCGTCGGATTCCGGCCCCGTGTCGGAGGGCGCCTCGACCTTCTACAGCCCGGATCTCGGTGCGGACGCCACGCTCTTCTACGCGAAGACTTGCTACGACTTCGTGTCGCCGTCGTCGACTTTGAGCCGCTTCAACAACCATCGCACGCTGGCCACCGACGTCCGCTATCTGTTCGGCGAGAACAGCTACAGCAAATTCGCCCACGCGACCGACGGCCTGAGCAACACGCTGTTGATGGCCGAGCAAACCCTCGCCACGTTCAACGGCCGGACGTCCGCCTGGAGCTTTGCGGGCTGGGTGTCGGTCGGCGTCGATCCCGTCGGCACGTTCAACACCACGTTCCCCCAGACGGGCATCAACGTCTGGAACTACAACAACAACGTCAGCCCGCTCAACAAGACCCCCGGCCGCCGGGCCAGTTGGTATAACTGCGCGAGCTTGCACACCGGCGGGGCCCATGCCGTGCTGGGGGACGGCACCGTGCGGTTCCTGTCGGAGAACATCGATCGGAACACGTTGACGTTCCTGTGCCGCATGGCCGATGGCCAGGTGCAGGGGGAATTCTAACGGCCGCTTCCTGTTCCGGCGGTGTTCTGGTGTGGCATCGGACCGGGCACGGTGAGCCAGGGTCCGATGCGCTCCGTTCGTATCGCGTCTCCCTCAGTTGGAAGATCGCCATGCTGATGGTTCGTCGTGGGATGGTGGTGGTCGCCGCCGTAATCGCAATCGGTTGCGGACGTGGCGATGGATTGAAACGGGCCCCGATCACCGGCGTGCTCACTGTCGATGGCGCGCCGGTCGCCGGGGCGTCCCTGCAGTTCTTCCCCAAGGGAGGCACGCCGGGGGACGGGGCGCTCGGCGTGTCGGACGCCAATGGCAAGTTCGAGGTCATCAGTTCGCGCCGCGGCGATACTGGGATTCCCCCCGGCGAATACGCGGTGATGGTCAGCCTGCTGGCCGATCCAGACGGCACACCGCTGTCTGCGGAAGCGACCCAGGCCGATCATCCCTTCGCCCAGGAGACGGTCCCCCCGCCGTATTCCGGCGCCGACTCGCCGCTGAAGGTCACAATCACCGAACAGGGTGGCGAAGTGAAGGTCGAGATTCCGGCGAAGTTGCGTAAGCCGAAAGGCAAATCGTAAGCGCCGCGACGGATTCGTCGGGCGTCAACCGGCTCCTGGAATGGCTTTGGCCTGAGGAACGCGGCATGCGGATACGCGGGTGTGGTCTGGGGTTCTTCCTGTTGCTCGCAGGCGCGTCTGGTTGCACCCCGTCCCCGACGGCGCCCGTTCCCGCCGAGACACCGGCCCCCGCGGCGACAACCTCCACCGTCATCGAGACCGCCGAGCCGGGGGTGGTCGAGCTCACCAATGCGACGGCGAAGTACGGCGACGACAACATCGTGCGCTTCGAGATTGCCTACAAGTTCACCTCCGGCGCGCCCGTCAAGCATTACCAGTGCGACATTCTCTTCCCAGGCACCAACAACCGGGGCATTAAGCCGATGGACGCCTGGGAGGTCAAGCCCGAGGGCGTGATCAAGACCGGCATTGAAGTCGCAGACGACACCGTCCGGGACTTCTCGATCACGTTCGCCGAGGCGGATTCCCCCGACCGCGGTTACAAGGTGATCTCGAACACGCTGACCGGCGTCATCGAGCCGCCGCCGGCTGCGCAATAACCCGTTGGCCCGGTTGTCGCGCCGGAAAAAACGCCAAGACCCGTTGGGCAAACCCCACGGGCCGGGTATACTGGCCGCCGTCCCGCCCCCACGGCCCAACGCCGCGGTTCGCGCGGCCCACCCTGCCTGGTGGTGTAATGGTAGCACGAGTGACTCTGAATCACTTAGTCGAGGTTCAAATCCTCGCCGGGCAACTTTCTCTGCGACTCCGCGCGGCTTGTAGGGTGCAGTCGAGTCTGCGAGGCTCACCCCGAACGTCGCCTCGGGTGGGTGAGTTCCGTGCCAACGAAGAAGCCCCCGACATTGCTGCCGAGGGCTTCCGGGGACGTCTAAAAGGTCGGCAGACGGGCCATCCCGGTTTCCAAGTTGCCTTGTTGGGCCTGGCACCGTTGCCGACGTGTACTCGCAGAGCGAGTTAGTGGCTGCCTTCGCTCATCTTGTCGGTCATGTGCGCGGCGTCATGCCGTGCCTCGCGGCGATCCACGCGAGCTTCCCGCCGATCCATCCGTTCTTCCGTGCGATCGATCATCCGGGCCCGGCCCTGGTTGGTGAAAAAGGCGAGGGCATGGGCGACGATGCCGATCCCCCAGCCGCCCGCGACCCACAGGAACCACAGGTTGTCCGGGTTGCGGTCGTAGTTCAACATCGCCAGTCCGCCGACCACGGCGAGATAGCAAGCCAAGTGAATCCAGAAGCCGGCCTGCACGCGATTTTCCGCTTGTGATGCGTCGCCATTTCCGTTCTCCTAGAGTGGTGAATGTCGGCAACGGTGTCGCGATCATGCAGATGTTCCCTGTTGAGGGACACCGTTGCCGACATGTTTGCTCCGAGCGGCCCGGCGTCAGTTGCATCGAGGTTTCCCACGAACGACTGACGCCGGCACCGAGCGGTATTAGTGGGAAACGAAAACCCCGGCCAAACGCCATGGGGCTTAAGCGGGGCGCAGGTCGCCCTATCAAACATCAAGTCGGAGACGCGACGCGCTTCTTCAGGAATTCCCGAACCGCTTTCGCGCTGTGCCCAACTTGATTGACTGCCTTCCGCAAGGTGGCTTCGGACACGCCGAGGGCTTCCCGCCAGTAGGCCACTTCCCAGCGTTCACTCAGGCTGATTAGAACGGCGTCGTGGCGGCCCTTCAGTTTCGTGTTATCCGGCATAGCTGCCTCCGTGCCCCGCGTGTTGCGTGCGGGCATTCCGCCGTTCAACACGCAGGATCGTCCGCGTAATCATTCGCTGGCGCGACTCGGGGATGAGGAAGGCAGCCGCATGAGCAGCCACTCCCAATCCCCAGCCGCCGACCACCCAGAAGACCCACGGATTCTCGGGGTTCCGGGAGAAGTTCAGCGCGAAGAGACCTGCGATGACCACCAGGAACACGGCGAAGTGAATCCAGAAGCCGCGCTCCACTCGTGTCTCTGCTTCTTTGTGCGTGATCATCATGTTCACCTTTGTTTGTCAAACCTGTTTCGGGGTATCGCAATCGACGTTCCGAAGGGGAGAGATTCCCGCAGAGCTTTGAGTGCAGACGAAAAAGAAACCCCGTCTGGCAACAGGGTTAGGTCTCCGAAGGATTTCATGGAATTCAGGTCGCATTCACGCACGTCATTGCTTCCAACGCGCGGGGACTGGCCTGGCAGTGACCAGACAGAGCGGTGACGTTCCGCTGGGCGTTGTACGCGGCCTTGGAGTGTCACCAGCCGGGCCTCGGCGGCCCCGTCGAACTTCGGCGGGGTGCCGGGCGTCGCATGCCGCTTGCGGGGCAAGGTTCCGGCCAGCCCGTCGCGCCGTGCCGCTCCCACCGACTGACTGCGGCACACGGCCTCCAACTCGGCCCGCGTCGCGGGCATCAGATGCACTTCCACCTTCGCGCTCATCGGCGGCCTCCCTGCCTCCGAGACCACTCACTCACAAACCCCTACAAAAACTATTTGATTGCGACGATGGAAATCCGATCACCGGTCGCGATGCAAGACACTTCCGCAGGTTCCTTCCGCTCATTTTGCACGGCTGCACCTGACGTAACCACTGGGAAGCGGAACCGGCCGGCCAGGTAATCGCCGAACCCCTCGCGAGGACGGAAGTAAAAAGCGTCCAGACCGATTAAGGGCAGTTCCTCCTTGGCGAGCGTGGCTGAGTTTCCATCGGTCGCCGTGATGAGGACATTGCCGGCGGCATCGATGTCGATTGCCGACGGATCGAGCAGCATCGTGTCGGCTTCTTTGAGGTGCCCGTTGGACACCAGGGCGATGAAGCGCTCCGCCGTTTGTTTCGGATGCCCAATCCACCATGAAGCGCCGACGGCGATTACGAGGACAGCCATTGAGGCAATGAGGACGCGAATGCGCCAGCGGACGTTCCTGGTGGCTCGTGGCTCGTCAGTCATGTCGCACCTTCGTGTTGCCGCCTGACAGTGCCGTAGTAGTCCGTCTATCGCTAATTGTCAGGCGTTGGGTACAGGGCTTTGAGTTTGATTCTGGCGTCGGCGGTGGTGAACCGCCAGTTGGCACC
>JAWXBB010000011.1:0-7247 GCA_034439795.1 Planctomycetaceae bacterium
CTTCGGGGGAGAGGGATAGGGTGAGGGGGCGAACGCTCGCCCTCGCTCACGCTTCGGGTTGGTGTTGAATGCGGCAGGAAGCACCCACCCCCTCACCCCGACCCTCTCCCCGAAGCGGGGGCGAGGGGGCCGGAGGGGAAGACGCCCAGAATCAAGACGCACTTCCCCCCCCGGCCACGCCCTCGCCTGTCGCTGTCGTGTTTTGGACCACCGTTTCCTATACTACTCCCGCGCCTCGGGCGGCCCGGCCGCCGCCATCATTGGTTCCGCGAACAATCCTGGGAGAGCACCGCGGCTATGGACTTGTCGAGCTACCCCCACACCCGGTGGGTGATTACCGGCATCATCGTCTTCTTCTTCGTGCGCCTGGGCATCGGCTATTGGGCCTCGCGGCGGGTGAATAACGCGGCCGACTTCGTGGTCGCCGGCCGCGGCTTGCCGATCTACATGACGGCGTCGTCGATCATGGCGACGTGGTTCGCCGCCGAGACGCTGATGGGGGCCAGCGCCAACGGCTACAAGTACGGCTTTCAAGGGGTCATCTTCGATCCGTTCGGGGCCGTGGTCTGCCTGCTGATTTCCGGATTCTTCTTCATCCGCCTGATGCGGCGGGCGCGGTATCTGACCGTGGTGGACTTCTTCGAGAAGCGGTTCGGCAAAGAGTTCAGCCTCGTCAGTTCGATCGTGCAGATTCTGGCCTATCTGGCGTGGACGTCGGCCCAGTTCGTCGCCGGCAGCATTGTCTGTCACTCGCTGCTCGGCTGGGACCCGTGGATGGGCGTGGTGCTGGTCGGCGTGATCGTCACCGGCTACACCACGATGGGGGGCATGCTCGCCGACACCCTGCTCGACTTCATCCAGATGTTCTTCACCGCCGGCGGAATCACCGCGGTGTTCCTGTGCGTGCTGAAGGAAGTCGGCGGCATCGACGGGCTGCTGGACCACAACGGCAGCGTGAACGTGACGGAACCGTTCGCGATGCTGCCACTGGCGGGCGAGCAGGGCTATCTGGGATACACCGGCGTGCTCGGCTGGTCCTACTGGATCTCGGCGTGGCTGACGATCGGCCTGGGCAGCGTCGCCACCCAAGACCTGATGCAGCGTTCGATGTCGGCCCACAACGAGGCGACCTCGGTCTGGGGCAGCTACTTCGCCGCCATTCTGTACTTCACGTTCGGCGTGATGTCGCCGTTGGTGGGCATCATGATGCACAAACTGCAGCCGGGCATTCCCGACGAGCAGATCGAAAGCCTGCTGCTGATGGCGTCGGTCGAGTATCTGCCGCTGTGGATGAACGTGCTGTTCATCGCGGCACTCACGTCGGCGATGATGAGCACGTCCGACAGCGCGATCCTCGCCGGGGCGTCGGTGGTCACCGAGAACATCTTCCCGCTGACCGGCGCCCGGCTCAACGACGTGCAGAAGCTGATGTGGACGCGGACCATGGAGGCGGTGATCGCCGTCTGCTGCATGGCGCTCGCCCTCGCGATTCAGGAAACGTACAAGCTGGCGCTGATGGCGTGGTCGATCCTGCTGGTGGGCATGTTCGCGCCGTTCGCGTTCGGCATGTACTCGCTGAAGGCCAATCGCACGGGGGCGATTGTGTCGTCGGTGTCCGGCTTTGCCGTGTGGGTGGCGTGCGCCGTCGCCCTCTATCCGACGACCTACGCGACCAACATCCCCGAAGGGACCGAAGCCTCCTGGAAGCTGATTCAAGCCGCCCTGTGGGATGCGGTGTACATCGCCTCGACCCCGGCGTTCGCGGTGTCCGTGGTCCTGATGGCGGTCGTCTCGTACGCCACCTGCAAGTGGGACCAGCCGCTGCCGCTGACCGACGTGGACGGCAACCCGCTGCCCATGAAGAACCGACTGGGGACGACGTGGATCGGCGACGTCTTCCGCGACACGCCGGAAATGTCGCCGCCCGGTTGACCCGAATCGCGCACCCGCGGGCACGGACGTGGCGGAGATGGTTGTGTCGTTGGAAGAAGGATCGGGCACGACAGCAACGAAGCCCACGGGGCGATGGTCGTTGATCGTCACGATTCTGATCGGGTTGGTTTGGATCGTCGGCCAGGTGTTCCGCGATGCCACGTGGCTGACGGGGCTGTGCTTCTACGTTCCGTCGCCGCTCGTGACGCTCGTTTTTCTGGCGGCGACGATCTTTGAGATCAGGCGACGCCATCGTCGCGCCGTCTGGCTGACGGCGTGCCTGACGCTGCCGCCGTTGGTTGTCGCGGTGTTCGTCGAGAACCGCCCGTTCGCGACCCGACCGGCCCCAGTCGCGGCGGACTTCCGCGTCGTGCATTGGAACGTCGCCAGCCGGCTTCGTTGGTCGGGAGCGATGGACGTGATGCGGGCGCTGCACGCCGATGTGTACGTGTTGTCGGAAGCCGGTCATCCCGACGGGGTGGTGACGTATTGCGAGATCCTGGGCGACGACTATCAAACGGCACAGTTCGCCGGGCTGGCCGTCGTTGCCCGCGGTTCGCTGCGGCTCGGCGAGACGCTGCTGGAACGCCGGCGGACGATGGTGAAGCTCGTCGATTGGCACCACGCGGGGCGAACGCTCAAACTGATGGTCGTGGACCTGCCGTCGGAGTTGAACGTCGCGCGCGACCCCGTGCTGCGGGAGATCAACGCGCTCATTGAGCAACATCAGCCGGACCTCGTGATCGGCGACTTCAACGCGCCCCGCCGCTCGTGGGGATTGTCGCAACTGCCCGACGGCTACCGCCACGCCTTCGACACCGTCGGCCGCGGCTGTGGCTACACCTGGCCCTCTTTCGCGCCGATGCTGGCCATCGACCAGTGTGTGACCGGCCCGCGGATCGCCCCGGTGAATTACGAATTGCGGACGACGCTGGCGAGCGATCACCGGCTGCAGGTGTTCGACGGGGCATGGAGGTGAGGAAGTGGCGGGTGGCCGGGGCTGGAGCCGCTTCGGCGAAGCCCCGGTCTCGTGCGCGCTCACCGGGGCTTCCCTCCCGTTGGTCGGTCCAGCCCCGGCCACCCCTCGCCTTTCGTTTGGTTCATCGGCTCCTGCCAGCCTTGTCGTCGTTCATCGTGAGTCGAATCATATTGCAGCCCACGCATCCTCAGCCCCGGCAGGGGCGACCGGACTGTAGCCACCGGGTGGAGCGGCGCGGCGGCAACGCCGCCCGACGCGGAACCCGTGGTGCGAGTCTCATGGTGCCGATTGCTCCGGAGGAGCAAAGGAATTGATGGGTCAAGCGAACTTCCGCCGGCCCTCCGGGACGGGACAAATCATCTCACAATTTTCCACGGGTTGCGCTGCGCCCGAAGCGGGCTGCGCTCCACCCGTGGCTACAGTCCGCGGCCCCTACCGGGGCCAAGAACACGCCACTCTACTCACTCAGCCAGCTCCAGTCCTCGAAACCGCGTTGCTGCGAATTCCCCGTCGCGATAACCTGTTGGCGGGGAATGAGGAACGGCAGGGAGCCGTGACGCCGTTCGCCCTTTCCCACGGAGATTTTGTGTCGTGGCCTTCCTGAAGCTGATCCGCGGAGGAGCGATCGGGCAGCTCGTGCCGTTGACCGGCGACCGGACCGTCCTGGGCCGGCATCCGGGTTGCCAGATCGTGCTCGACAATGCCGCCGTCAGCCGGCAACACGCCCAGATTCTCGAAAATCACGGCACGCATTACCTGGAAGACCTCCGCAGCCGCAACGGCACGCAACTCAACGACGAGACCATTCACGGACGGATCGAACTCAAGGACGGCGACCAGCTTCACGTCTGCGACTACGTCTTCCAGTATCTGTTGACGTCCTCGGCAACGATGCCGGTGACGCCGCGGCCGCCGAATGAGCCGCCGCCCGTGGTGCGGAATCGGCAGCGTCCGACGCTCGATCACGACAGCGCCATCGCGCTCAGGTTGCCGGAAGAGCCGCCCGTTGAGGGGGACGTCAGCGATGGCTCGTCGATCCTCGCCAGCGTGGACGCCGATTCCATCCAGACGATCCGGCTGAACGTGCGGCCGGAGGTGAAGCTGAAGGCGATCCTCGAGATCACCAGCGTGCTCGGCCGCGAGCTGCGGTTCGAGAAGGTGCTGCCGCTGATTCTCGACGCGCTGTTCAGCATTTTCCCGCAGGCGGATTGGGGGTTCATTCTCCTGAAGGATGCCGCGACGGGAAAGCTGGCCGTCCGGACCTCGAAGGCGCGGCGGTTGGACGAAGACGAGAGCGTGCCGATCAGCATGACCATCGTCGAGCAGGCGCTCGCCGGCGGCAAGGCCATTCTGAGCGCCGACGCGACCCGCGACCGGCGGTTCTCGTCGAGCGAAAGTCTGCTGGAACTGCAGATCCGGTCGGTGATGTGCGCCCCGCTGATCGAACCGGGCGGCACCCGGCTGGGGGCGATTCAGGTCAGCACGCGCGACCTGGGGTTGCAGTTCACCAGCGAAGACCTCGAACTGCTGGCCTGCGTCTGTTCGCAGTGCGCGCTCGCCATCCAGAACTCGAAGTTGCACGAATCGATCGTCGAACAGCGCGACATCGAGCGCGAACTCGAATTCGCCACGCAGGTGCAATTGGGGTTCCTGCCCGACCAGCCGCCCGCGGTGAAGGGTTACGAGTTCGCCGATTACTACGAGCCGGCGCACCGCGTCGGGGGCGATTATTTCGACTACATTCCCCTGCCCAACGGCAACATTGCGGTCGCGGTGGGGGACGTCGCCGGCAAGGGGGTGCCCGCCGCGCTACTGATGGCCCGGCTGCACGCCTCCGCCCGGTATCACCTGTTGAGCTCGCTGTCGGCCGGCGAAGCGCTGAGCGGCCTCAACACTGAGATCGCCACGAGCGGCCTCGGCTTCCGGTTCATCACGCTGGCCTTGGCAGTCATCAACCCGGTGACCCACGAGTTGCGGCTCGGCAATGCGGGCCACCTGCCGCCGATGTTGCGCAATGCGAAGGGCAAGGTGCAGTCCATCGGCCAGAAGGAGTCCGGGATGCCTTTGGGCGTCATGCCGCAGCAGAACTATCGCGAGTTGGTGATGCAGCTCGCGCCGGGCGACACCGTGCTGCTCTACACCGACGGGTTGACCGAGGCGATGAACGCGGCCCAGGACATCTACGGCCGCGTGCGGCTGGCGGCGACGCTTGAGCGCGGCCCGCAGCCGGTGCGGCAGTTGGTGCCCTATCTGGTGGACGACGTCGAGAAGTTTTTCGGCGACAGCAATCAGCGCGACGATCTGTGCGTTGTCGCCCTGCGCCGGGCGGAGTGACCGCCGTGCCGCTCGCCATCGACGATGTGCTCGGAGACACCGGCCGCATCGCGCAGCGACTGTCGACCTACGAGACCCGTCCGCAACAACTGGAAATGGCGGCCGCGGTCGAACGGGCGATCGCTAAGGGCGGGCATCTCGTCGTCGAGGCGGGGACCGGCACCGGGAAGAGCTTCGCGTACCTCGTCCCGGCGATTCTCGCGGCGACCGCGTCCCAAGGGACCGGCGGACCACGCAAAAAGATCGTCGTCTCGACGCACACCATCAGCCTGCAGGAGCAGTTGATCGCCCGCGACATTCCGTTCCTGAACGCGGTGTTGCCGGTCGAGTTCTCGGCGGTGCTCGTCAAGGGGCGGTCCAATTATCTGAGCCTGCGTCGGCTGCGCGGCGCGGCTCAGCGCGCGGGGAGCCTGTTCGCCCGGCCGGAGGAGGCCCAGCAGCTCGATCAGTTGATGACGTGGTCGCGGAAATCCAACGATGGCAGCCTCGCCGACCTCGATTTCAAGCCCCTGCCGCAGGTCTGGGAAGAGGCTCAAAGCGAGCACGGCAACTGTCTCGGCAAGAACTGCCCGACCTACAGCGACTGCTTCTACTACAAAGCCCGCCGCCGCGTCTGGAACGCCGACATCCTGGTGGTCAACCACGCGCTGTTCTTCAGCGATCTGGCGTTGCGCCGCGAAGGGGCGTCGGTCCTGCCGGACTACGACGTCGTCATTCTCGACGAGGCCCACACCGTCGAGCAGGTCGCGGCCGACCACCTCGGCCTGTCGATCACCAGCGGGCAACTGGAGTACCTGCTCAACAAGCTGTTCAACGAACGGCAGCAAAAGGGGCTGCTGGCCCGCGTGGGAACAAGCCAGGAGCAACGGCTCGTCCAGCGCGCCCGCGCTCAGGGCCGGGAACTGTTCAACGACATCCGCGAATGGCGACAGACCGGCGGGGCTGCCAACGGCCGCGTGAAGTCCCCTCCGCCGATCACCAACGGCGTCAGCCCGGCGCTCAAGGAAGTGGCGACGGCCCTCCAGCAGTTCGGTCAGAAGCTGCCGAACGAGGAAGAACAAATCGAGTACACCGCCGCCGCGGAACGGTGCGCCGGGCTGGCGAACTCGCTCAATGCCTGGCTGCAACAGACGGAAACCGACAACGTCTACTGGATCGAACAGTTCGGCCCGGAAAACGCCCGCGTGCGATTGTTATCGGCCCCGATCGACGTCGGCCCGGTGCTCCGCGACGAGCTCTTCAACAAGACGCCGAGCGTCATCCTCACCAGCGCTACGCTCGCCGTCGGAGCCGACAGCTTCGATTTCATCCGGCAACGATTGGGACTCACCAAGGCGGCGGAACTGAAGCTCGGCAGCCCGTTCGACTACGTGAAGCAGGTGAAGCTCGTCCTGCCCGACGGCATGCCCGACCCCGCGCTCGAGCCGCCAGCGTACGAGTCCGCCGTGTGCGAGCGGATTCAGCGCTACGTCGACTGGACCAAGGGCCGGGCGTTCGTGCTGTTCACCAGCTACAAGATGCTCCAGAACTGTGCCCGAAGGTTGACGCCGTGGCTGGTGCAGCGGAACTACGGCCTCTACGTGCAGGGGGACGACCTGCCGCGGAATCTGCTGCTGGAGAAGTTCCGCAACGACCCGGCCGGCGTGCTGTTCGGGACCGACAGTTTCTGGCAGGGAGTCGACGTCCCCGGCGACGCTTTGCAGAACGTCATCATCACCAAGCTGCCGTTCAGCGTCCCCGATCATCCGCTGCTGGAAGCGCGGGTGGAGGACATCAAGCGGCGCGGCGGCAACCCGTTCGTCGAATACCAGGTGCCCGAAGCCGTCATCAAGCTCAAGCAGGGCTTCGGCCGGTTGATCCGCAGCCGCACCGACAGCGGCATGGTGGCGATTCTGGACCCCCGCGTCCGCACCAAGCCCTACGGCCGCACGTTCCTCGCCAGCCTGCCGGAATGCACCGTCGTGTACGATCGCACGTAGCAGATGGTTTGGTTAGCCGCGAC
>JAWXBB010000012.1:0-27066 GCA_034439795.1 Planctomycetaceae bacterium
CACCCTGACCGGCCGGTCCCTCCGGGCCTCGGCCGCCCTCCCGCAGCTGGCGCTCGCGAGCTGACGCGAAGAATCGGACTACATCAACGGGCTGTTAGGCCCCGCCACTCGTCGACTTCATTCCAAGCAGAGATTGAGTCTCGACAACGACTTTGCTGAGACTATGTTTCAATCTCGATGGCCATGAAAATGACCTGAAATGTCAATTTGCAAAATCAGTTGTTCATCGCGATCAGCATGCGTATGTTTGGGGGGACTGCTCCGCGAATTGCCCTCGGCGTCGATGGCCGCGGAACAGGGCGTCCCGACCAGAAAGGCGTAGCCATGCCGCTCCCGACCCGGGAAGAGCTAGCCAAGAGCTTTCTCGATGGAACTCAGCGCTACTATGAGGCCCGCGTGATGGACCTCACCGCCGACATCGACAACCTGCTGTCCAACAGCGCGGGCATCGACGACCATCAGTTCATCGACAAGGCGCTCCGCGACGTGGTCGAGAAGCTGGCCAACGATCGCGACCATCTGGAGACGGTGATTGACTACCGCAAGAAACGCAAGCTCTAGCGGAGACTGAGAGGACAAAGGCCACCGTCCCGCTGGACCGGACGGTGGCCTTTTCGTTTCTGTAAGAGACCGTGTCAGACGCAGAACGTGTGGTCAGCAAAGGGAATTGCGAAATCAGAATTGCCAAGAGTTTGGCCACAAGAGGCCCAGAAGACACAAAGTGGCGATTATCGCAGTCCACTTTTGTGCGATTTGTGCATTTTGTGGCTGGATGTCCTGGTTTCTGACATCGAACTCCCTTACTGGCCGCTCGCCGGTTTGGCATCGCCGGCGGCTTTCTGGCGGGCTTCCGCCAGTCGCTTTTCGCAATCTTTGAGGTAGCCGTCGATCTTGGTCTTGGCGATCGCCTGCTCATAGTGCGGGATGGCGAGGACGTATTCGCCAGTCTCAAAGTACACGTCGGCGACGCCGCGGTGCCAGAAGTGCTCCAGCAGTTCGCCCCGCTTTTCGGGCGGTGAGGTGTCGGCCAGCTTCGCGGCGGCGAGGGCGCGGGTCTTGTCCGGGGCCTTCAACCACGCCGCGGCGGCCTCTTTGTAATGCCAGGCGGCGAGGGCTTCGTCCCGCTTCGCCGTCTGCTCGAAGAGTTCGGCCCCTTCCTTGTACTTGCGGGCTTTGACGTATTCCCCGGCGAGTTGGGCTGCGTCGCCGACGGTCAGCTCGCGCCCCGCCTTCTGCTGCAACGCCGCGAATTGTTCCAGTCGTTCGGCGGCTTTGCGCGGGTCGTTCTGCAGCCGCGAATAGACTTCGATCAGAATGTAGAGCGTCGCCTCGCTGACGGCGTCCTCCCTGGTTTCTTTCAGGCGCGCCTCGTAACGTTTGACCGCGGCGTCGGTCTTGCCCCGGTTGCGAATGAAGCTCATCAGTTCGCCACGGGCCAGCGACCGCTCGGCCGGCTGCTCCGAATGCTGAATGATGAATTCCAACGCCTCGACTTTCGGCAGCCAGTTGTCGATCTGCGTGTAGACGGGCAACAACGCCCGATAAACCTGGATGCGGTACTTGTCGTCCGGCGCGAGTTTGAGAGCCGCCTCCAGCGGCTCGCGGCTCTTGGCGTACTCCCGCAGCGACAGATACGCCGCGGCCACGCGCAACGCTTCCTCGGCTGAGCCGTATTTGCCCTCGGCCGCCGCGGGGGCGTCCTGGAAGGCTCGCGCCGTCGTGGCACTCGACAGCGCCATCCCAACGAAAGCACAGAACAACAGCGCGGCGATTACGGATTTCATCATCACATCGTCTCCTGAATGGAGCGCGGCTGGGGGATGCATCGCCGACAGGATCGGGCGGGCGATGCCACTTCATCTTCGCCAACCGACGCGCGGTCCGCAATCCCTCGTCATGGCTGCGAATCGCGCACCGGCGACGTATGATCCACGTGTCCCGCTTCCGTTTCCCCGCACCAGGATCGTCATCATGAGGTGGATCGTCGCGCTGGCCGCTTTGTTCGCGGTGTCGATGTCTTCTTCGTTGTCCGCCGCGGACAAACCGAACGTTGTCTTCGTGCTGTGTGACGATCTCGGTTACGGCGATCTGAGCGGCCTCAATCCCAACAGCAAATTGAAGACGCCGCACTTCGACCGCGTGGCCGCCGAGGGGGTGATCTTCACCGACGCCCATTCCGGGTCGGCGGTTTGCAGCCCCACGCGGTACGGCGTGATGACCGGCCGGTACGCCTGGCGGACGAAACTGCAATCGGGCGTGCTCGGCGGCTTGAGCCCCCGGCTCATCGAACCGGGCCGCACGACCGTCGCGTCGTTTCTCAAAGACCGCGGCTATCACACCAAGTGCATCGGCAAATGGCATCTCGGCATGGACTGGGTCAAGCTCCCCGGCAAGCAGGTGACGGAACTCAACATCGAATCCGCCGATCAGGTCCACAACGTCGATTACAGCCAGCCGTACACCAACGGGTCGACGTCGGTCGGGTTCGACGAATACTTCGGCATCAGCGCGTCGCTCGACATGGTCCCTTACACGTTTCTGCGCAACGACCGCGTGACCGTGTTGCCGACGGTCGACAAAGCCTGGGAATTGATGCTCGGCCGTCCGGCCGCGATGTCGCGGCTGGGTCCGACAGCGCCGGAGTTCCACGCCAATCAGGTGCTGCCGGCGCTGACCGCCGAGGCCGTCAAGTACATCGGCGAGCGCGCGGACAATGCGCGAAACGGCAAGCCGTTCTATCTGTATCTGCCGTATGCGTCGCCGCACACGCCCATTCAGCCGACCGGCGAATGGCTTGGCAAGAGCGGGCTGAACGCCTATGGCGACTTCGTCCTGCAGCAGGACGCGAACATCGGCGAACTGCTGAAGGCGCTCGACGAACACGGTCTCACGAAGGACACGCTGGTCGTCATCACCAGCGACAACGGCTGCTCGCCGCAGGCGAAGTTCGACGAGCTGATCGCGAAGGGGCACAACCCCAGCCACATTTTCCGCGGCACCAAGGCGGACATCTTCGAGGGAGGCCATCGCGTCCCGTACCTCGTGCGGTGGCCGGCGAAAGTGACTTCCGGCCGGACGACGAACCGGCTGACGTGCCTGACCGATTTCTTCGCGACGTGTGCGGACATTCTTGGCGAGAAATTGCCGGACAATGCGGCCGAAGACAGCGTCAGCTACTTGCCAACGCTCCTGGGGCAACCGACTTCCCCGGACCGCGCGGTGGTGCATCATTCGATCAACGGCTCGTTCGCCATCCGCCAGGGGGACTGGAAGCTCGCCTTGTGCCCCGGCTCGGGCGGATGGAGCGCCCCGCGGCCCGGTCAGCAAGACACGTCGTCGATGCCGCTCGTGCAGTTGTTCAATTTGCGGGACGACATCGCCGAGACGAAGAACCTCGAAGCGGATCGACCCGAAGTCGTGAAGCGGTTGACGCAGTTGCTGGAAGCGTTCGTCGCAACCGGCCGCAGCACGCCGGGCACTCCGCAGCAGAATGCGGTGGAAGTCGACATCTGGAAAGCGGGCAAGGCGGCGCACCAACCCGTGCAGACGAAAACCAAAAAGAAAAAAACGTGATCGTGAACAGCGCACCAGAAGCCCAGGGATAGCAATCCTTGGGCGTCGCGCATTGACGCGCACATCTTCTGCTCGAAAACACATGGACGAACCCACCTGGCTCCTCCGCGGCGCGTCGTACCACTTCGTCAGCGGACAGGCGCTGTGGTTCGGACTGGCGCTGCTGCTGCTCGCCGTCCGGGCGGAAGAGTGGGAGTGGAAATCCGGCACGGTGCTGCTGTTCGCGCTGCTCGGTCTGACGTGGATTGCGCTGTCTGGATGGCCGTCATTCTGGTTGCAGGGACTGCTGTTCGTGGCGGCGTGCAGTTGGTTGATCCGGCCGGCACTGCCCATGCAGTCAGCGGTCCCGTCCTCGGCCTGGCTGGGACAGGCCGTGATCGCCGTCGCTGCGATCGCCGTCCTGCTGGAAACGTCGTGGCTGCTCGGACCGTGGAAGAAGCCGGGACCGATCGCGGAACTCGCGGTCATCGGCGACTCCGTCACCGCCGGGTTGAACGACGGCGACGCCATCTGGCCGCGGGTGTTGGCCGAGTCGGGATCGTGCAGCGTCTGGGACGCCTCGCAGCAGGGGGCGACCGTGGAATCCGCGTCGCGGCAACTCGCCCGCTTGCAGGGCCGCGGCGACGCACTGCTGATCGAAATCGGCGGCAACGACCTGCTCGAAGGCTTGCCCTTGAGGAAGTTCGCCGAGCGACTGGAGACGCTGCTCAAGTCCGCACGGCCGCAGTATCGGACCATCGTGATGCTGGAGCTGCCGCTGCCGCCGCTGTCGAACCGGTATGGCGTGATCCAGCGGCGGCTCGCTCGGCGATACGGTGTCCCGCTGATTCCGAAGCGTGAATTCGCCCGCGTGTTGACGATGTCGGGAGCGACGGTGGATGGCATTCATCTGTCCGACCGTGGGCAACAACGGATGGCGGATGTGGTCCGCGCCTGGCTGCGATTACAAGGCACGGCTGCGGAGTATCATCGAGTCAACGTGCGCTGAAAAGAAGCCCAGGGATAGCAATCCCTGGGCGTCGCGCGTGCGATCAGCATCGCCATGCCGCACCGCATGGGTATTCGTACTCCGCAATCGAGTTCGGCTTCATCGTGATGCTGTACCCCGGCGCGGTCGGCACTTGATAGCGCCCGTTGCGCATCGCGACCGGATCGACGAAGTGCTCGTGCAGATGCCCCGCGTACTCGCAGATGCGGTTCTCCAGCGAGCCGCTGAGGCAGACGTAGTCGATCATCGCCAGGTGCTGCACGTATTCGCACAGCCCGACGCCCCCCGCGTGCGGGCAGACCGGCACGCCGAACTTCGCGGCGAGCAGCATCACCGCCAGGACTTCGTTCACGCCCCCCAGCCGGCAACTGTCGATCTGGCACACGCCGATCGCCTGCGCCTGCAGGAACTGCTTGAACATCACGCGGTTCGCGCAGTGCTCGCCGGTCGCGACCTGAATTGGCGCGACGGCTTTCGCAATCGCCGCGTGCCCCAGCACGTCATCGGGGCTGGTCGGTTCCTCGATGAACCACGGCTGGAACTCGGCCAATCGCTGCATCCACGCGATCGCCTCCGGCACGTCCCACACCTGGTTCGCGTCCATCATCATCCGCCGGTCCCAGCCGATCTCCTCGCGGATGATCCGGCAGCGGCGGACGTCGTCCTCCAGATCGCGGCCGACCTTGATCTTGAACACGTCCCACCCTTCGGCGAGACACTGCCGACAGAGTTCGCGCAGCCAGTCGTCCGAGTAACCGAGCCAGCCGGCCGACGTCGTATACGCCGGATAGCCGTCGCGCTCCAGATGCGCGATTCGTTCCATTCGTGTCGGTGCGAGACGCTGCACGATGTCGATCGCTTCCTCGCGCGTCATCGCATCGGTGAGATAGCGGAAGTCGATGCAGTCCACCAGTTGCTCGGGCGACAACCGGCTCACAAGTTTCCACACCGGCAGTCCGACCGACTTCGCCCACAGATCCCACAACGCATTGACGACGGCCGCCGTCGCCAGATGGATGACCCCCTTCTCCGGGCCGACCCAGCGGAGCTGGCTGTCGCCGGTGAGGTGTCGCCAGAAGCGGCCGGGGTGCTCGATGAACTCGTCCAGCGTCTGGCCGACGACGAGCCGCGACAACGCATGAATCGCCGCGGTGCAGAGTTCGTTGCCGCGGCCGATGGTGAACGTCATGCCGTGGCCGTCGAGTCCGTCCTGGTCGGTGTGCAGGATGACGTAGGCCGCGGAGTAATCCGGGTCGGGGTTCATCGCGTCCGAGCCGTCCAGTTGCCGGGAGGTCGGGAAGCGGAGATCCTTCACCGTGAGGCCGACGATGCGGGTGGTCATGTTCGCAATTCAGAACGAGTGTCGTAAATGGCCGGGGGGGATTGATTTGCGTGCCACGGTCACGGAGACATCGATGTCACGGACAGGAAAACCGCGAAGGCGCAAAGGACGCGAAGGAAGGCGGCGATCAAGTTGTCAGGTATCAGGCATCAGGGAAAAAAGACGGTAGAGTCGGTTTCCTCACGCCGATCACCTCATCTTCCTTCGCGTCCTTTGCGCCTTCGCGGTTTTCCAATCGCTTCGGTCTTAAGCACGTGGGCGCTTTGACGTGACCGTGGCATCCGATCCCAGCTTTCATGGCGGTGTGGTATCATTCCCCGCATCGTCGTCCGACGCAATTCTTCCGCGTGATTCCGAGGACCGATTCATGAGCGCCGAGGCCCGCATCATCGAGTTGAAACTGGAACTCCCCCCCGCCCCCAAGCCCGGCGGCGTGTACGCGCCGGTGGTCATCGTCGACCGGCTCGCGTACGTCTCCGGTCACGGCCCCGTGCGAACTGACGGCACCCTCATCACCGGCAAAGTGGGGGACACCATGAGCGAAGCCGACGCCTATCTCGCGGCCCGGCAGGTCGGCCTGACGATGCTGGCGACGTTGCGGAAAGAACTCGGCAGCCTCGACCGCATCGAGCGCGTCGTCAAGGTGCTGGGGATGGTCAACGCGGCCCCCGACTTCGCCGCACATCCGCCGGTGATCAACGGCTTCAGCCACCTGATGGTCGAAATCTGGGGCGAAACCAACGGCCGCGGTGCCCGCAGCGCGGTCGGCATGGGTTCGCTGCCAAGCCACATCGCGGTGGAGGTGGAGGCGGTGTTTCTGCTCAAGGCGTGAACTGATAACCCTGCAATTGGTGTTAGCCGCGACCCGGAGGCTTTGCGCAGGGGAGCGCGGGGTCGTGTTGACTGGACGTGCGGCGATCTCGACGCAGCGCTCCCCGTGGCCGACGCCGGAATTGAGCCACCCGCCCCTCAGGGACGCCGCCGATGAAACGCTGTCCGACCGGTGCGGCAGGAATGCGGGACTCCAACCGACGGCCGCCGCCAGCCACACCGCCGCCGTGACCACGGTCACGCCTTGTCGCCACTGACGACGCCACCGCAGGCGTCGGATATCCCGTTCCGCCAGCGCCGACCGGCACCGCGGCGGCAACCCGGCCGCGACGCGCAGTTGGGTCCACGTCCCCCAGAACCTGGTGACAGTGCCGGGGGCGACGCCGACCTCGCGGCAAAACCGTTCCAGCGTGACATTCGGCCCGGTCCGGGCGGCGAGGAGCCGCAATTCCGTTCGCAAATCGCGGGCGGTGGCGTTCATGGGGAATCCCCGTCGGGTGGTCGACGACCCGAAGCCGCGGGGTCCGATTACCGCGGATGTCTTTAGGTGTCTCACCCTATGGGGAAATGTTGCGCGGATTTTTGGGGAGGCGAGCCGGGAGCATCAGCGACCGGAGTGTTTATGAACTCCGGTCGCTGATGCTTCCAGGTCATTCGACTTCATCCAGTGCAGAGACTACTGCTTCGGATTGGACCGGGATTAGCGCGGCCGGGCTTTGCCGCATTTTCAGGCGATTCGAGCGCTTGGGCGTCGTTGAGATTTGCAAAGGATTCAAGGCACAAGATGCGCGACTTCCAGACGAAATCCCGTCATATCGTGCTGCTCCAACATGGTCCGAAAGCGGGGTGAAATGATCAGCCTGCGTTCGGGCCTCAGCAATCCCCGTCGGACGCCGATGTATTGTCTGGTCGAGAGGACGTCACTCTGGACGTTGCTGAAATCCCGCTGCGAGATTGACAACTCGGACAAAAGGTTCAACCCGATCGTATCCCCGCGCGGACACCGGCATTCCCCCTGTTCGTCCTCGTCGAAGGGGTCGAGTCCCACCCGCGTCGGTGGCACAATGTCGACCGATGAAGGCACGATCAATTGATGCCAGACCGGCAAGGGCGCGCCCTTGCGGTGCGCCCGCACCGTTTTCATGGCCACGGCTTCAACCCTCGCCTGCTGACACAGCCTGTCGTTTTCAGGACGATTGAGCCAGACCCAAAAATTCCATGTGGGATGAGGAACTCCCGCCGCTTCGGCCTGCTCCAGCAGCAACCGCCCGCTGGGCACGCGGGCGAGATCAATGGCATCGTCTTCATAACGGGCTTTATGCCGCACCGGCCGAAACTCGCAACCCGTCAATCCGGCGTCGACCACCCGTTCCGCCAGGCGTTGCGAAACAATGATTTCCCCGGCAATCGTTACGGCGATGTCCTTGTTTTTCGGCGCCTTGCGAAGATCAAGGCGTAGATCGGAGGCCTGCGCGGCCCCCGCGCCGCAACCGGGGCAAGCAGTTGTCTCATTGTAGATTGTGCCGCATTCCTCCCCAGCTGGCTCGAAGGTTTTCGTGATCTGGAAGTGAAATGCGTGCGCGGAATCCAACTCCTGTTTCGTATATCTTCGACGCATAATCCAAGCTGTGAAGAATGTCCTGTCAGCTGCACGAAACTCAGATTCGATCGCCCCGATCCGCAGAAACAGCGGATCACTCGTGTCGACAACTAGCTTGCGGACGCTGTCGCCGAGCAAAGTGCCAATCGCTGGTTCTAGGTGGTTACGCGCACTGCGTTCAGGAATTCGGAACTCAATGGCCTCAAGCATATGGATCACCTCGCATTCCGCGAATTCATGGCTCATTAAGGCAACGGAAACTTGTCGTAGACCTGCCGCATGATCTCTTGCAACCTTGCAGGCTTGGGTGGCGCAGAGCCATACGGGTGCAACCGGCGGAATTCGTTGGTGATCTGTTGATGATACGCCTTGTCCAATTGAACCGTTGGCCCATTTGCCGCACCCCCCCAAATACCTCGGCGTGATGTGGTGCCACTCCTTGCCAGCAAGGTGTGGGTATTTGAGCTGCGCTTGCTTCACCAACTGTTGATACCGGCTACTGGAGGCCCGTGCGACGCCGGAGATGGGCTTAAGCGCTGCCGAACGTCCAATCGGACCCGGCGAAGCTGCAACGATCCCTTCTCCCAAACTGACGATGGCGGAGCCAAATTCATACGTCTGTTCCACGGTGGCTTTGGGAAAGTGCCTCGACGGCATCTTGCCGGGGACGAGCCTGCCGCCGTCCACCGGTCCGAGGATGCGATCGAGGTCAGGATCCGCACCCACAATGGCCGCCGCAATCATTGTGGCAAGACCGGGCGGCATTCCCGGCGCGCCAAAGCCGCTGGCCACGGTTCCGAAGTAGGTCGAGTCGGCTGCGCTCTCGGCCATCTGCGCGGTCACGTCGTTGTCGTCGATCTGATCGACGGCAGTCTGCAATGCCGCCGTCTGACTATTGTATTCCGCGAGCTCAGCGTCAGCCTCCGCGTTGGCTTGAGCCTCAGCGGCAGGAATGATCGCGCCAACCCAAGTTGCTTCGTTGTCGACCAACGCGTCATCCAGCGCCTGTCCAAGCGGCAACATGGTGGTGATGTACGCCAAGGCATTCGCAGCCAAGGCGTCCGCCAATTGCTGAACGGCCGGAGCAACTGCGCTCACGTAGGTTTGGGCGTTCGCAACCAACGCGTTGGCACAGGCGAGCCACCCTGGCGCGAAATCGGAGACTTTCTGTGCCTTGGCGGCCTCGACCGTATCGTTGTAGTCACCGATCGCGGGAGCGGCCGACG
This sequence comes from Planctomycetaceae bacterium, assembly GCA_034439795.1. GTDB lineage: Bacteria > Planctomycetota > Planctomycetia > Planctomycetales > Planctomycetaceae > DSVQ01. The sequence continues at coordinate 9,561 of JAWXBB010000012.1, forward strand.
AGGCGCTTGCTGCGATTGCGGCTTCCAAGTCTGCTTCCAGCATTGCATCCGGGGTGCCTTCCGATGCCGCCCAACGGCCTTTGCTCGCTGCAAGAGCATTCGCCTCCGCGGCATAACACTCGACTTCAGCCCTGCGAACTTGAGATTCACGAGCGGCATCGGCATTTGCCACGGCAATCAGGTAGGCCTGGTCGAGGTTAGCGAGCGCATTGGACCAGGTTGTCAAGGCCTGCGAGTCACCCGAGGCTTGCTGCTTCGCAGCCGCATTCCGCGCCAGTGTTTCGGTGAGGGCCGCTTGGGCGTCAGCTTGCTCCTGCTGGACGGCAGTTGCATGCTGCGCGCGCTGATAGGCCGCACCGGCCTGTTCATCGGACTGCCACTTCGCCGCGTCAGCCGAATTCACTGAACGAGCATTGACATTGGCCGCCTGAGCGTCTGCCTGCACGGCGGCCGTCGATGCGGCATTTATGGCTTTCGCCCAAGCGTTCTCGGCGATTGCATCTGCATTGTCTTTGGCAGTGATCGCGCTCGCCTTGGCGACGATGCGAGCCGAGAACGCACTCCGGATGGCCCCAGCCCACACCGCTTCGGCCGCCTCGATGTCGGCACTCGTGGAACTAGGATCGGATGCCACAGCGTCGTAAGCAACATTTGCGGATGTGATGGCGGAGTCGAACGCGGCTTCCAAAGCAGCAATCGCGGCAGCATACACGACTTGATTGGACGCTGCCGCCGCGGACAATGCTGCATCAGTTGCAACGGCTGCCGCACTGTAAGCCGCAGCGTTTGCATTCACGGCCGCTTGGTATACGGCATCCGCCGCAGCGACTTCGCTGTTGTAGGCGGCTTCATTGGCAACCAACGCGGCCTGCAAGGTCGCCCAGTGACTCGCTGAGGCACTGTCTGCGACCGCCTGATTGGCTGCAATCGCAGCGGCATACGCGATCAGAGCAGATTGCTCGGCTGCATCATAGGTCGCTTGATTCGTTGCGATTGCCGGGTTGTAGGCGGCGTCGAGAGGTGCTGAGCCTGAGAGATGCGTCGCTTGCGCTCCCGCAACAGCGCCTTGAAGTTGTGAGTCCGCAGCAGCGATCTCGCTGCTCAGCGTCGATTGCGCTGCCTGCAAATCGGCGGTGTATGTACTATCGCTCCATTGATCGAACGGAATGGTGTAGCCATTCCCCGAGTAGTTGGCACTTGCAGCGTTATAGGCATCGTATGCGGCTTGCACCGCAGACAGGTAAGTTTGATGAATGCCCGTCAGAATTCCGGTCAAGGTGGCAGCGGCGGCGGCCTGTGTATTCTGTTCGGTGGTTGTTGCCGCATCCGCGGCGGCTTGCATGGCAGCGTACGCCGAGGCGTTAGCTGTCGAGAAGTTCTGGGCGGCAGCAACTTCCGCCGCCTGATACGCACTCCATGCGGTGAGATCGTTAGCAGCTTGTGTCGTAGCAGCAGCCTGCGCGGCGACGCCGTATGCGCTTTGTGCTGCCGAATTACTTGTCTGTAACGCATCGTCCGCAGATTGCTCGGCGGCGTCGTACACTCCCTTCGCCGCTAGATTAGTTGCCGTGCGCAGGCTTGAAGCCGCTTGATTGGCCGTCACGAGATTCGTCTGCGTCACCAGGTTTGCAGCGTCATAGGCGTCCGCAGCTGCTGTGAGCGCTGCGTCATGAGTCGCCTTGGCAGAATCGAAGGTGGCCAGGAACGCCTGCCCTTCAGGCGAGTCCCAGAAGGATGCGTACTGCTGCTGGCTGTCGACCGTGACCGTGACGGTCGCCGTGCCGGACTCTTCCAGCGAGTTGCCGATGGTGTAGGAGAACGTCAGCACGCCGTCGAAACCGCTCGTTGGGGCGACGCGGATGACGTCGTGGCCCAAGCCGGATTCCGCGGCGGTTTCGATCCATGCCGAGCCGTTCGCCGGAGAGGTGACCGACGTGATCGCCGGCGTCTCGCCGTTGCCGTCATCATTGGCGAGGACATCGAGCGTGACCGGCTCGGGCATGTCCGCGGGGAGGGTCACCGAGTAACTGTCGTCAACCGCCGTCACGCCGGTGAGCAGCCGGCGGGGTTCGAGTGCCTGGATCTGCACAACGGCGGGGTTCGCTCTTCCGTGGCGCGGCCGGCGCAGACGCCGGGCCTTCGATGGGGTCCACGAACCGGTCCGAAGCTGCTGCAGCCAATCGCCGAACGACATGATGATCCCCTTGAGATGCGGGTGAAACCGAACGACCGCGAATGGGTCAATGAGACGGGAGCAAGAAACGAACCCGAGAGACCGTACGGCGTCGCTGATCGGAGTTCAATAGAACTTCCAACCCGTGCGGGAAAAACCTCAGAGGCGTCGAAACCTGGCTGGATCAGAAATCTCATGCTCCCCCAAAGCTGGGAGCATGGCACCCAAAGCCAGAGGCCGTGTCGTTTACGGCACCGCGCGTCGCGCTGCCTCGTCCTCAGTCCGCGAGAGAAACTTCGGCGGCGGAATGGGTGAGGGTTCCTCCTCGGTCGTCAGTGGCAGCGAACCGAGCATCCGCAGACTCGCCGGCATGTTTTCGGGGGTGTCAGTCACGCGGCGGATGGCGGCTCCGACGGCGTTCAGTTTGTTCTCCAGCCGTTCGTAGCCGCGGTCGAGATGGTAGATTCTGCGGATGACGGAATCCCCGTCGGCGGCGAGCGCGGCGAGCAACAGCGCGGCGCTGGCGCGCAGGTCCGAGGCCATCACGCAGGCGCCACTCAATCGCGAAACGCCGGTGATGACGCCGCGGCCCGGTTCGCGGCGGATCGTCGCCCCCATCCGGCACAATTCGGGGATGTGCAGAAAGCGGTCGGGAAACACCCGGTCGGTGACGACGCTGCTTCCCGCGGCGAGCGACAGCAGGGCCGTGAACTGGGCCTGCACATCGGTCGGCACGCCGGGGTACGGTTGGGCGATGATCTCCGTCGCCTGCAACGGACCGCGCGCCGCGACCTGCAATCCAGTGGGACCGCAGGGGTCAACCGTGACACCAATCTGACGCAGTGCGTCGATCACCGCCGTAAGATGGTCATGTTGCACATTAGTGAGCGTGAGTTCGCCGCCGGTGATGGCCGCCGCGATGAGCAGCGTGGCGGCTTCGATGCGGTCGGGGATGATGCGGTGCGTCGTGCCGTGTAACTGATCGACGCCGTCGATGGTGAGGACCGATGTGCCGAGGCCCCGGATTTGCGCGCCGGCGGCGTTGAGGAACCGGCCGAGATCGACGATCTCCGGTTCGCACGCCGCGCCGCGGAGAGTGGTGACGCCGTGCGCGAAGCAGGCGGCGACCATCACGTTGGCGGTCCCGGTGACGGTGCTGCCGTTCGGGCCGGTGAGATCGACGTCGGCGCCGATCAACCGGTCGGCCTCGGCGAAGACGTAGCCGCGTTCGATGCTGATCCGCGCGCCCAGAGCGCGCAGCCCTTTGAGATGCAGGTCGATGGGGCGATGCCCGATGTTGCACCCGCCCGGCAGCGAGACGCACGCGCGGCCCCGTCTGGCGAGCAGCGGTCCCAGCACGCAGACGCCGGCCCGCATGCGGCGGACGAGTTCGTAGTCGGCGAGGCACGCCGCTTCGTCAACCACCTGCACCTGCCAGCGCGACTCCGACAGCCGCTGCACCGTCGCGCCGAGTGACGTCAACAGATCGGTCAGCGTGTGAACGTCGACGAGGTCGGGCACGCCGTCGAGAATCGTCGGCCCATCGAGCGCCAGGGTCGCGGCGAGGATCGGCAGCGCGGCGTTCTTCGAGCCGCTCACGCCGACCGTCCCGCGGAGCGGTCGGCGACCCTCGACGACGAGCATGTCCATCCCTGGACCTTTCGGCAACCGCACGGCCTCCGGCCGGGCGGCGAGTCGTCAATCGCTTAGAACGGGGCCTGGAAGCCCATGACCTGAAAGCGGGCGAGATCCATCGGGCTGGTGATTTTCACCGCGGCGATGTTGTCGTAGGCGATCATCACTTTGCGGGCGCCCTGGCTATCGGGCGTTTCGCGTTCGACGAGCACGATGCTGCCGGAGATCAGAAAGTCCCGGAAGGGGATCGTGTCGTTGTAGGACGTGACGAGAATCCCCTGGCGGGGAATGGCTTCCGGCCAGTTCTCGAACAACGTCCGCCACGCCTCGGCGGTGTGCAAGGTCGTCCTTCCTGACCGGCGGCTGAAGAGCAGGCTTCAGGCGTCAGGTCTGAGGTATCAGGTTGGAGGGCGGATGCACGGCCCGCAGATGCCTTTGGCTTTCCGACCTGATGCCTGAGACCTGACGCCTAGAACCTATTTAGTGACCCCAAGGGGAGTCGAACCCCTGTTCTCGGACTGAAAATCCGATGTCCTAGGCCTCTAGACGATGGGGCCGCATTTGGGCGAGGAGTGTAAGCGATTTCGCCGGGAAGGACAAGCAGCGAAAACGAACGTGCGGGGCTGGAGAGCGTGACCCTCCCGCCTGTCGCTTTAGGTGGCCGGTTCTTCGCTCGCGGGGGCCGGCTCGGCGATGGCTGCCAGGGCCTGAGCCTGAATGGCCGCATGCACTTCGCTGCGATGAATGGGCACCTCGCGCGGCGCTTCGATCCCGAGCCGCACTTTATCACCACGGATTTCCACGATGGTGATCACGATGGCATCGTCCACCACGATGCTCTCGTTCTTCTTCCGCGACAAGACCAGCATGACGTCACTCCCGGGGCAGCCCGACTCCTCGTTCAGGCCATGACGCGCGGCACTGCCGGAAGGTACCCACAACCCCCGGCGCAGGCCGGCCGCTCACGGGCCAGGCTCATCCGATTTGACTCAACCCCGTCCGCGATTGTAAGTGGTACAATCCACACGGTCAAGCACGAAATCGCAATGTGCGCAACGAGTTTAGACGAAACGCTGAGACCCTAGCGTCCGTCAACTGCGCAATCCGGGAATGTTTGGCAAGCTTGATGCACGAGATTTGCGTGCAAGACCACTCGAAAGAGGGGCGATTCAAGCTGTTTGGCGAACGCTGCGAGACTGGCTCCCCGAGAGAATCCGGGGCAGCAGGCCGCTCAGCAAAAACTGCTCAGCGGCTGCCGCCTGACGGTTCGCATCCATCACCCAAGAAAGGCGGCAGCCGGACATCACAGCCCCAGAGGGCCGCACAGCCGGCGGCGTTCGCCTCCGTGGTGTGGTTACAGGCTTTCCTTCAGCGACTTGAGCGGGCGGATGCGGACGTCCGTGCGGGCGGGCTTCGCCTTGACGGTCATCATCTCGCCGGGCTTGAAGGGGTTGGCCTTCTGGGTGGCCTTGGTCGCCGGCTTGCGGATCGCCCGCAGCTTGGCCAGACCGGGCAGCGAGAACACGCCCGGACCCTTCTTGCCGAGGTTCTTGGAGATCAGGCTCGCGAGCTCCTCAAAGACCTTGGCCACGTCTTTGCGGCTGAGGCCGGTGGCTTCGGCGAGGGCATTGAGGATCTCGGACTTCGTCATCGGCTTCGCGGACTCTGTTGCAGCCATTCCTCGCTCCTGCTGGGTCGACGTTCTTGTCGGCGACTTCCATTCCGAATTCGACAACCATGTCTGGTGAGGTCTGACAACAACCTCAGTGACGAGGTAGTAAACTGCGGTAAAAATCGAAAGTCAATCATCAAGGCCCCGGTTTTCCACAGGATTTTTGGCATTTTCTCTTCTGAAGGCGGCGATTTCCCGATGGAAACTGCCGACCTGCGGGGCATAAGCTCCCCGCAGATCGGTGATGGACGACCATCGCCGAGGCCGAGATTCAGGCCGAAAATGAATTGCGTCTCGTCACCGATTCGGGTATGCCAACGGAGAGAAGGTAAGCCGTTTCCCAAGGGATCGAGGGTGTATCCCATGCATCAGGTTCGTCATCGCGCGATTCGTGTTCGACGTCGCGCGTGATCCGGCGGTGCTTGCGCGAAGCCACAGGCTGCCGCCGGCTGGTGGATTAGGAGCACGCGATGGTTGATGTCAATCGCTGGGACAGTCTGGAATCGTTCGAGATCCCCGTGAACGAGGTCCTGCTGATCGAGGACGACGCCGAGCTGGCGGCGCACATCAAGCAGACGCTCGAGCGCAATCACGTGATGGTCCGGGTGGCGAAAGACGGCGGCCAGGCCAAAGCGTCGTTCACGATGCACCGGCCCGACTTCGTGATTCTCGATCTGATTCTGCCGGGCGAAAGCGGCTTCGAGATCTGCGAGCGCCTGAAGCAGGCCGACGACACGGTGCCGGTGCTCGTCCTGACCGCGATCGACATGGACGATGCGCGCGAGCTGGCCGCGCGGGTTGGAGCCGACGGTTATCTCTCCAAACCCGTCGACCCCGAGCATCTCGTGGCGACGATCAAGGAGCTCACCGAGCAGGTCTGGCAGCGCACGCATCTCGGCGATTCGAACGCCGAGTCGGATCGAATCCGTTTCACGTGCAGTTGCGGCAAGCGGTTCAAGGTCAGTTCCTCGCATCGCGGCAAGAACATGACCTGCCCGCAGTGCGGCGAACCGCTCACCGTTCCGAAGCGGTCGGTTTAACTCACAGAAGAATCCCGTGATGGGTCAGTTTGACGGTGGGATGGTGGAATACTAACCTGAAGCGTAAGCGAGGACATGGAGCCGTCGACTTCCAACTGCCGTCTCTAATGCATCTAGGATTTCGCTTCCGCGAGAGGAAGTTGGATCCTCTCACGAGCGCTCGTCCTCGCTGACGCTTCGGGTTAGTATCAATCGAACTGACCCGCTACCAAGAATCCTGCAACATTGACGGCGCCGTTTCCCTGGGGGCATTCATGTTCGATCTGGTGGTCATGGGCGGCAAATTGGAAGGCAAGCGGTTGCTGCTGCCGTTGGAAAAAGACGTCGTCATCGGCCGCGATGACGACTGCCAGATCGTCCTGCAGTCCACGCAGGTCAGCCGAAAGCATTGTCAGTTGCGTCGGACGGAACTGGGGGTGCAGGTCAAGGACCTCACCAGTCAGAACGGCACCTTCGTCAACGACGTCCCCATTGAGTCCGAAACTCTGCTGGTCATCGGCGACACGCTGCGGGTCGGTGCCGTGGTGTTCGAGGTGCATGCGCATGCCACCAACGAAGCGGCGGGGAAAGCGCAACAGGAAAAGAAGAGTCCCGCCGGCAACCTGAAGTCGGCTGATATTTCCGATCGGGACATTGAATCGTGGCTCTCGGAGAACGAGTCAACCGCCGGGCCACCGGCCGGCGGCGTCCCGAAGGCTCGCACCGAGGCCGCATTGCCGGTGACTCCGGCTGCCAAGGTCGCCGCGCCTCCGGCCAGCACGGCGGCCAAACTGGCCAAACCGCGCACGGTGAAGGATGAGGCCGCCGACATCATCCGCCGCCATTGGGCGGAGGCCCGCGGCGAATCGTCCGAGGACTCCGACGCTCCGTGACGCGCCAAACCGCTATGCGGTCGGTAAGATCGTCGATCATGCGGATCATCGCGGGCCGGTTGCGTCATCGGAAACTGCTGTCGAACTCGGGCAACACGACCCGGCCGATTATCGACCGCGCCAAAGTCATGCTCTTCGACCGGATTCGCGACCGCCTCCCCAACGCCCGCGTGGCCGACCTGTTTTGCGGGACCGGGACGCTGGGGTTCGAGTCGCTGAGCCGCGGGGCTCAAAGCGTCGTGTTCGTCGAACGCGATCATCGGGCGTACGAGCTGCTGCGACAGAACATGACCGCGCTCGGCGTCGGAGAGCAGGCCCTGTGCTGGCGCGTCGACCTCGCGCGGTGTTCGCTGCTTCCCAAGGGAGACCGCGTCTGGGCGCCGTACGACATCGTGTTCTTCGATCCGCCCTACGTGGCCGCCACACAGCTCGACGCCGGCGGCGACTGGCATCGGTGCCTGCTGCGGCTGTCGCGTCCGGCATTGACTTCCGAGCAGGCGCTGCTGGTCTTGCGGACGCCGCGCGAGGCCGAGTTTGCCCTGCCCGCGATGTGGCAGACCGAACACGTCATCGACATCGCCAGCATGAAGATCACGCTGGCCGTGAAGAACGAGGGCGCCGGCGATGCCCTCGGTTCCGCGCCCTCCATTCTCAGGGATGATGCGGAGAGCGGCGACCTCACCGACGATTAAGCCGCCTCGGGACCGTCAGTGGGTGACTCAGGGGACGCACATCATGCCACAGCCGCCGCAGACCCTGCTGCATCGCGTGTATCTGGTGGACGTTTATGGCGACACGCTGGTGGTGACGCCGCGGGGCGACGCCGCCGGGTTCAGCGTGCAGGCCGTGCATAGCGAGATGACGACGATCACGGCACTCGTCCAGAGCCCGGCCGTCCAGCATCTGCTGTTCGATCTGTCCGGAGGCAATTATTTCGGGTCCGTCATTCTGGGTTCGCAGGTGCAACTGGGGCAGATCGTCCGGAACCGCGGCGGCCGAATCGGTCTGTGCGGGGCTTCGACCGACATGCAGGAGGTGCTGCGGTTGATGAAGCTCGATCAGTTGTGGGAGATGTTTCCGTCCCTGAAGGCCGGGTTGAACGCCGTGGCGGCGATTCCGCTCGGCGAGCGGCTGTGGCGCAAGCGCCGGGCCTTCGCCGTGCTGGCGGTCATCGTTGTCGTGGCGCTGACGTACCTGTACTTCCCGCGGACCAACTACGCGAGCCTCAACTATCAGCGGCTGAATGCGCTCTGGCAGGAGGTCGAAAGCCGCAGGGAAATGGCCGGAGAAGACGAATGGAGCCGGTTGCAGAAGCGCGTCGAGAAGGAGCTCGAGCCGATCGTCGCCGACATGGAACGCCGCGGAAAGGAGGGTCTTGTCTCTATGCCGGAACGATTTCTGGTCTATGTTGCGCGCGACAATTGGCCCTCGGCGATGGACCGCAGCAGTCCGCACAGCGACTTTCATCGCCGCATGGTCCAGCACAATTTTCGCGTTGCGGAAGCCATGCTGGAGGGACGTCCCGTGCCGTCCCTGTTCGTGTACGAAGATCCCGATAAACCGGCCACTCACCAGAATGCGCGAGTGACGCCCGCAACACCGACTGAGCCGACGGCTGAGACCGGTCCCGTCGCGGCCCCGAAACCCTGAAACAGACCTCACCCGGCACCGATCTTTCCCATGACACAATACGACCCCCATTCGTGGACCAGCCACCTGTTCGACGTGGAAGGCTCGCTGGTTCGCGAGATTCTCGGCCGCGTCTCACTGTGCGTGGCGTGGTCCGTGCTGGTGACGGCGGTGCATCAGTTCGTACCCGGCGCCTGGTTCGACCTCGAACTGTCCGAAACCGGCCACGCGATGATCGGCACCGCCCTGGGTCTCTTGCTGGTCTTCCGCACGAATGCGTCGTACGACCGCTTCTGGGAAGGCCGCAAGCTGTGGGGCAGCATCGTCAACGAAACTCGCAACCTCGCGCGGCAAGCCAGTGAATGGTGCTCGACGGATGCGGTGAGGGTCCGCCGGATCGTGCTCTGGACCATTGCCTACGCGCACGCCTGCCTGCATCGGCTGCGGGGCGCTGCGGCGATCGGTGCGGCCCACTCGGAGTTGCCGTCCGAACAGGTCGCGACCGTGCTCGCCGCCGATCACGTTCCGCTCGCCGTCGCCCGCCGGTTGACCGCCGAGCTGGAGGCGGCCCGGCGGGCGGGGCTGCTGACCGACTATCAGCAGGTGCAGCTCGATCAGAACGTGCAACTGCTCATCGACTACCTCGGCGGATGCGAACGGATTCACAGCACGCCGATTCCGTTTGCCTACGCGGTGCATCTCCGCCGGGCGCTCATCATGTACTGCTTCACGCTGCCGTTCGCCCTGGTGTCAAAGTTCGGCTGGGAGACGATCCCGGCGACGTTCTTCATCGCGTACATTCTGTTCGGCATCGAAGAGATCGGCGTCGAGATCGAAGACCCGTTCGGCACCGATGACAACGATCTGCCGCTCGAACAGATCTGCGACAACATCGAACGCAATCTGCGCGATGTCATCCAAGACGCTCCGTCCCAGGAAGCCCAGGGATAGCAATCCCTGGGCTTCCGTCACGCCGCGGCGAGCTCCTGCAACCGCTTCCCGATCAGGACGTGACACGCGACACACACGCCGCCGCAGACGAACATCATGCCCGCGCCGACCGTGTCTTCATCGACCCCCGACGGGTTCATGACCATCATAAACCCGATGAACGGCAGCCAGACCGCTGCGGCGGCGAGCGGCACGATGCCCCACCGCACGTACAGCGACAACAGCGCCGCCAGATGCGCGACCGCCGTGAACATCGCCACAATGCCCCAGAACATGGCGTGTTCTATCGCGTCTTCCAGGCCCCGGCGGCCGGTCTCCGTCAGCAGGCACATCCAGAACAGACAAGCCAGCACCGGGATCAGCCCCGCGAAGGCCGACAACGCCTTGGTGTAGGCGATGGACGACAGCGAATCCGGCAGGGACGCCAGCGCCGACCACGTCTGGCCGCGGACTTCGTCATGAAAGATGCGGCTCGCCAGCAGCGCCGCCTCCAAGGCCAGCAGCAGCGACAGAAAGACGACGTTGACCTCCACGGCGACGTCGTCCATTCCCCAGCGAGTGGCCGAGTAGTTCATCCACAGATGCCAGTACGCCCAGACGGAGGCCATCAGCGCCAGATAGCCCGCCGCCTTGAACGCCAGCCACGACCACCCCCCCACGTGAAAGTAGAACTCCTTCCAGGCGATCGCCGCCGTCCACGTTCGGCCGGGCGTGAAATAGCGCTGCCGGCCGAAACGGAACCCCAGCCACCCCCGCGACACGGCTTCGGTGTCCGGCTGCCGCGTCGCCCAGCCGAACAGGCCCCACGCCAGCCCAAAGGCGATGAGGCCGCCAATCAGATTCGCGATCTCGTGCTGGGAGATGGCGGACCCCGACCAGCCCGACGACAGGACCGAATACACGCGGGTGAAATAGAGCGACTTCTCGAGTTCCGGATACCATCGCGGGATGCTGGCTCCCATCGCTCCGCCGAGTAGGAAGACTCGTCGCAGCTCGTGAATCAGAAACGCCAGCAGGCAGTAACCGAGGCAGATCAGCGTCATCCGAAACGCCGCCTGCCGCGTGTTCCGCGACAGCACGGAGACCAGCAGCGCCACGTTGGCTGCCAGGAACAGCAGCGACAACAGGGCCGCCATCACCGCCGCAATTTGCTTCGGGGTCACGCCCCCCAGGGTCACCGCGAGCAGCGCGAACGGGATCTGCAGCAGCACCAGGCACCCCGCCTGCGACAACCGGCTGCCGAACTTGCCCAGCAGGATGCCGAGCGGGTTGATGCCGGCCATCAGCAGCAGGCCCAGCGTTCCCTCCTCCTTTTCCTCGGTGATCGTGGAGGAGAAATAGCCGATGCCGCCGAGCGCGATCAGCCAGCCGTTGAGCATCACCAGCATCTGAAAGAACCGCAGGCCGGGCGCTCCGAAGGAGCGGGCCGACTCCGCTGCGCTGATCATCGCCCCATACCCGGCGAGCAGCGCCACCAGCCGCAGCGCATGCGACCACCGGTCGCGGGCATCGGTCCGCAGCGATCGCTCCATCAAGGCCCACACGCCGGACAACATACAGCGATTCCAACCTTCTGGGTGCCGCTCAACGCCGTCCACGAATTCGCAGAACAAAAGCGGTTTTTGTCCACAGATTACGCCGATTTCGCAGATTCAGGCCGATGGAAATCAACCTAACTGACTTGGCATGATCCACCAGATTGAATCTGTGAAATCTGCGTCATCTGTGGATCAAATGCTTAGCTCTGGAACAGACCCTTCCCCGCTCACTCCCCTTCGCCGCGCATCAATTGCCGGCCGGACAGCCAGTGCGTCAACACGCACCAGCCGATCAGCAGCGGCCAGATCAACGCCCATAATAATCGCTCCGCCAGGGTCTCGTTCCAGACGAATAACTGCCGCGTCGCGAAGCCCAGCGCGACGCCGCAGGCCACGACGATGGCCAGCCGCACCGTCATCTGGGTTTGCGACTGATACGTCGACAGCCACGCCAGCAGATGCATCACGGACAGAATCGCCAGCACGAAGATCCAGAACGCCGGTTGCTCGAAGACTTCCCACAGTCGCGGGGTCTGACTCATCACCGCCACCCACAGCCCGCCGCAGAACAATACGCCGGGGAGCAGCGACAGGATCATGCCCAGCGCTTTGGAATACCCGATGTACGCCACCGACCGCGGCAGCATCCGCAGACTGGTCCACGTCTGCTGCTTGAACTCGTCGGGAAACAGCCGTCCGGACTGTAACAGCGATTCGCCGAGCACGAAGGCGGTGAGGATCGAGGTCCATGCGGTCAGGAACTCCAGCAGCCGCAACGGGCGCGACATCCGTTCCGACATCATCCAGGCGAGCAACACCCCGATGGCGACATACCCGATCAGCTTCAAGACAACGGCCGGCCAGCCCCCCGCGGTGAAGTGAAACGTGTGCCACACCAGCGGCCACGACCACGGCCGCCCCGCGGTCCGCCAGGTGGACTGCCGCAGCGACGACATCGCCGTCACGAACCCCCGGCGAACCGTGTCGCGGTCGGGGTCGCGGTTGGCCAAAGGGAACAGCCACCAGCTCAGTCCGAAGCAAACCAGGCCGAACAGCACGTTGGACAGCACCTGAATCGACCACGGCGAACCGGTGAAGCCGGTCGTCAGGATTTGCGACAGCCGCAAAAACACCGAGGAATCGCGAACCAGTTCCAACACGGTGGCGACTGGCGGGATCAACGCCGCCGGCAGACCCACTCCGTAGCGCCGCAGCTCGAAGGCGTACATCCCCGCGAACGGCGGCAGGAAGCAGTACAGCATGCCCCACACGCCGGTCACGCCGGCGGCGTCGCCCGTCCGTCGCAAGACCACCGACGACAACAGCCCGACATTCGTGAGGCAGAACAGAAACGCCGCCAGCGAAATCACCGCGCACACAATCTGATTCAGCGTCACGCCCCCCAGCGTGATGGCGAACAGCGCGAACGGCAACTGCACCACCAGCAGGAGTGCCATCTGCCACAACCGGCTGCCGGCTTTGCCCAGCAGAATCGCGACCGGGTTGAGACCGGTCAGCATCATCAACCCCAGCGTGCCGTGCTCCTTCTCCTCGGTGATGACCGACGCGAACTGCTGCACGCCGAAGATCAGCATCAAGACGGCGTTGATGTACGCCATGCTCGTGAAGAACCGCAGGCCGGGCGCGCCGAAGATGGCCATGTTGTCGGCCATGACCACGGCGAAGACGTACACCAGCCCGACGACGATCAGCCGTTGCAGGTGCAAGGGCACCTGCCGGCCATCGAGCCGCAGCGATCGTTCACACAGCGCCCAAATGCCGCGCACGCGGAGTATCCCCACGGTCATATTGATCCGGCTTCCCGCAACGGATTGTGCCAGAACTTGCGGTGGAGTGCGAGAACCGGCGGTTGGAGCGGTGGTGATGGGTGACTTGGTGGGGGACGTTGAGCGAAAACTCCTTGTTGGCCCCGGCAGGGGCCACGGACTGTAGCCACGGGTGGAGCGCAGCCCGCTTCGGGCGAAGCGTAACCCGTGGAAAGCGTGGGGAGACGTGATCCGTCCCGGAGGGCCGGCGGAAGTTCGCGGCTGACAGGCGCTCCCTTTGCCCCTGCCGGGGCAATTTCACGCCTTCAATCCAACCACGGGTTCCGCGTCGGGTGGCGACGCCACCGCGCCGCTCCACCCGTGGCTACAGTCCGGTCGCCCCTGCCGGGGCTGCACGAGGAATCTCCGAACCCCTCGTGTGATGATGCGCCCGCTTCGGTACAATGGCAACCGTCTCCGCGCGAGGGCGTCGGAACCTGACGGCTTACTTCCGCGCGATAGAACTTCCGCCTCCATGACTGTCACCACTGCGATCTCCTCCGAAGTGCGCCTCAAGCCGCGGAAGGCGTTGCCGTTCTTCAGCCATCATCCGTGGGTCTTTCAATCCGCGGTGATGGAATCGCCGTCGGACCTGACGGCGGGGTCCGAGGTCGTCCTGCGATCCGCCGAGGGACAGTTCGTCGCGCGCGGACTCTACAACCCGAACAGCAACATCCGCGTGCGATTGTACTCGTGGAGTGAAGACGCCACGCTCGATGCCCCGTTCTGGGCGCAGCGGTTCGATGAAGCCGTAGCGCTCCGCCGCCGCTTGTTCGGTGCATTCACCCCCGACACCGCCTGCCGGCTCGTCTACAGCGAGGCCGATCAACTGTCGGGGCTGATCATCGACCGCTACGGCGACTGGCTCGTCGTGCAGTTCACCGCGCTCGCGATGGCCCAGCGACAGGACCTGTGGCTCGACCTGTTGCAGGAGCGACTGCAACCGCGGGGCATCATCATCCGCACGGAAAAGGGCATCCGCGACGCCGAGGGGCTGGAGATCGCCGACGGCCTGATCCGCGGCGACGCCCCGCCGCGGCCGATGTTCGTCACCGAGAACGGCGTGCGTTACGGCGTCGATCTCACCGAAGGGCAGAAGACCGGGTTCTTCCTCGATCAGCGCGACAACCGCCAGCGGCTGAATGCATTCGTCGAAAACGCCCGCGTGCTCGACATGTTCTGCTACTCCGGCGGATTCGGCCTCAACGCCCTCGTCAACGGCCAAGCGGCGGAGGTGATCGCCATCGACGGCTCCGACGGAGCGGTCAACCTCGCACAACGCAATGCCGAATTGAACGGTGTCGCCGAGCGCTACCGCGTGACCAAAGAAGATGGCTTCAAAGCGCTCGAACGGCTCGCCGGCGCGGGGGAACGGTTCGACGTGATTGTCCTCGATCCGCCGAAACTCGCCCGCCGTCGCGAAGCGCTCGACGCGGCCCTCCGCGGCTACTTCAGCCTGAACCGCCTGGCCGTCGATCTGCTCCATCCGGGCGGCCTGCTGATGACGTGCAGTTGCTCGGGCGTGGTCACGCATCAGCATTTCGTCGAGACGCTGTCCCGCGTGGGCCTCGACGCCGGCCGCCACATCCAGATCCTCGAAGCCCGCGGCCCGAGCGCCGATCATCCCGCGAGCATTCACTGTCTCGAATCCGACTACCTCAAGTGTTACCTCTGCCGCGTGGTGTGACCGCGGAAGCCCAGGGATAGCAATCCCTGGGCGTCTTTTTCATTGACATCCCTGAGAATCCATCCCGTGCCGCGCCGCGTCAAACTCCCCAAACGACACAACGAAACTCCCTCCGCACCGCGCATCCGCCCGCAGGAGCGGCTGCTGATCGACGTCGTCAGCGAGCTGCCCGCCGGGCGGCTGCTGTGCAACACCTCGGGCCGCGGACAGTTCGCGCGGGCTTATGCCGCAGCCCATCCGACCGCCACGGCGACCTGCTGGTTCCTCGACATCTACCAGCGCGATCAGGCGGAAGCGGGCGAGGAATCATCGCCGAACCTGTCGTTCGTCTGCACCTCCGATCCCCCCGCAGCACCCGTCGATCTCGTCGCGTGGGCCTTGGGAAGGCGGGGTGAATCGGAACTGACGCGCGAGATGCTGCAAACCGGCTACGACCGGCTGGAGCTCGGCGGACGGATGGTCGCCTCGACCGACAAGGAGGAGGACCAGTGGCTGCACGACGAACTCAAGAAGTTCTTCCCGAAGGTGACGCGGCGGCCGTTCGCTGACGGCGTGCTGTACCTCGCCACCAAGACCGAGCCGCTCGACAAGCTCAAGCAGTACGACTGCGAGTTCGCCTTCCGCGACGCCGGTCGGCTGATCTACGCCTACTCGCGGCCGAGCGTGTTCAGCCACCGCCGCCTCGACGGCGGCGCCCGCACGCTGCTCAACACAATGACCATCACGCCCGGCTTGCAGGTGCTCGATCTCGGCTGCGGCTCAGGCGCGGTCGGCCTCGCCGCCCTCTGCCGGGCGGACAACGTCCACGTGCTCGCCGTCGATTCCAATCCCCGCGCGCTGGAGTGCGCACTCCGTGGCGCGGCGAAGAACGGACTGACCGGTCTCGACACGGCCCTCGACGCCTCCGGCGACGCGATTCCCACCGAGGCGTTTGACCTCGTCCTCGCCAACCCGCCGTACTTCTCACACTACCGCATCGCCGAGCTGTTCCTGCACACGGCCTACCGCGCGCTCCAGCCGGGCGGCCTGTTGACCGTCGTCACCAAGGCCCCCGCATGGTTCGTGGAAGAAATGCCCAAGGGCTACGACGACGTGGGCAGCGAGTTCGTGAAGGACTACGCCGTGGTGACGGGCCGCAGGCCGCGCTGATTCATGCGCTGTTTGAGGGTGCCACTCAACACCGTCCACGAATTCGCAGAACAAAAGCGGTTTTTGTCCACAGATTACGCCGATTTCGCAGATTCAGGCCGAAGGAAATCAACCTACCTGACTCGGCGTGATCCACCAAATCTTGAATCTGTGAAATCTGCGTAATCTGTGGATTAAATGGCTTAGCTTTGGAACAAATTCGTGGACGACCGTGGCACCCGAAATCGCGGCATACGATTGAACAATCACTCCGGCAGTGCCGTGCCCGTGAGGCGTTCGTACGCCTCCAGGTACTTCGCGCGGGTCTTCGCGGCGATGTCATCCGGCAGCGCGGGGGGCGGACTCTGCT
The DNA here is from genome assembly GCA_034439795.1 of Planctomycetaceae bacterium. Taxonomy (GTDB): domain Bacteria; phylum Planctomycetota; class Planctomycetia; order Planctomycetales; family Planctomycetaceae; genus DSVQ01. Next base: position 26,082 of record JAWXBB010000012.1, read on the forward strand.
TGTCCCAGCCCGTCGTTTCCAGCCAGTCGCGGACGAACTGCTTGTCGAACGACGGCGGATTGCGGCCCGGCACGTAGCCGTCCGCGGGCCAGAAGCGGGAGCTGTCCGGCGTGAGGACTTCGTCGATCAGCAGGATGCGGCCGTCGGCGGCCCGGCCGAACTCGAACTTCGTGTCGGCGATAATGAGACCCCGCGTGCGGGCGTACTCGGCGGCCTGCCGGTAGATGGCGAGGCTCAGCCGCCGCAGTTCGGCGATGACGTCGGCCCCGATGATGTCCGCCGCCTGCTCAAAGGAAATATTCTCGTCGTGGCCGGTCTCCGCCTTGGTTGCCGGCGTGAAGATCGGCTCGTCGAGCCGGTCGGCTTCGCGGAGGCCGTCGCGCAGTTTCAATCCGCAGACGGTGCCGTGTTGCCGGTATTCCTTCCAGCCCGACCCGGCGAGATACCCGCGGACGACGCACTCGATGGGGAACACCTGCGTCTTCTGCACGACCAGGCTGCGGTCGCGGAGCGCGGCGACATCGGTCCCTTTGGGAAGCGGCAGGCTTTCGATGGGGGCATCGAGCAGATGATGAGTGACATCCAGCCGCGCGAACCAGAACCGGCTGATTTGCGTGAGGATGCGGCCTTTGTCCGGGATGCCGGTGGGCAGAATCCAGTCGAACGCGGAGATGCGGTCGGTGGCAATGAACAGCAGCCGGTCGCCGAAGTCGTAGACATCGCGCACCTTTCCCCGCCGGACGGGCACGCCGGGGAGGTCGCTCTGTAGCAGTACGGGGGAAGTCATAGGTGATGGGTGATCGGCAGAAAAGTCGAAGAATCAAAGACTCGCGAAACCGCAAGCGTGCGTTGAGTGACGCTTGCGGTTTCGCGATCTTCTCCTGGTTTTACCGTTCGTCAATCGCCTGGAACGCGCGGCCCACCGGCGGGCCGACGTACTCGGACTCCGGCCGGTAGATGCGGTTGTCCTCCAGTTGCTCCATCA
>JAWXBB010000013.1:0-10203 GCA_034439795.1 Planctomycetaceae bacterium
CCCAATCACTACGATTGGCTGACGCGGCCCCGCGCCGACGTCAAACGCGAGATGGCCAAAGGCCTTACCAAAATCTAAGTGCCATTCGTAGTCGCGACCGACGCGCGCAGGCAAAAAAACGCCGTCGGCGTCGATCCCGATTGTGGGAAGAGTCAGCTCGACGACCAGTGTCGTCCCCGAGACCGAGACCAGCCCCAGTGAATGGCGTGTTATTGCGGGAGAGTGCGGGTGGCTCGTTCGCTACGGCCGGAGCGTTCTTCGTCGCTACCGGGGACGCATCCGTCGAGCATCCACAGAGACACGTCATCACGGTCAACACGGCCAGACATTTCAGCGATCGCATGGTGAGTCTCCGGCAACGATTCCAGAAATGTCGTCGTCCTTGGTCATTGGTTGTAGTCGCAGGCCACCCTCCCGACGGCAGTGCTGGACGAGCTTTGTAATTCCCAAGGCAATCCACACGAACACGAGATACGCACACACGTAGATCGCCAGCATAACGGTGATGACATCGCTCATGTAACTCGGTTGGAGGCGTTCGTGGACGATTTGTGGCACCAGCAGCAAGGCCGGAGCGGCTGCCAGCTTCCACCAGCGCGGCAAGAATGCCAGTGACGCACCCTGCAAGGAACAATACACCAGCATGGCACACGCGTACTCGCTCATGACACGTCCTCCGCCGGCACGATGAAACTCAGATGCAGTTCTGCGTGGCGCATGTGAAACTGGTCCCATTCCTCGCGCGTGAACAGGTTGAAGCACTGCTTGAAATCCCGCTTGCTCTCCGCCTTCAACCGGCCGATGGCCCCGCGAAATGCGACGAGACCCTCGGCAATGCTGACTCGATCCGCCGGGGCCACCTCGTTGAACATGAATGCGGGCGGACGAATGCCGGCCGGCAGGCCCACACGCGCCCACCGCTTAAGCAGCGGGCCGGCGACCTTGACCAGCAGGCGCAGAAACAATCCTGGCCTGAAGACGGTGCCATCGATCGATTTCTCATAGACCGCGGCCAGGTGCGACAACGCCTGCCCCAGACTCCAGTTGCCGAGCTGTCGGGTCTCAATGACCGCGAGGTGCTCTGCTTCCACGAGAACTTCGTCTAGCGACGCAAACCGCAGGCGTCGTCGGCCGGTAACTTTCGTTGTTCTCACTGTCATGTGATGACTCCACGCTCGCGTTCGACATTCACGAGCTCGCCACGCAATTGTGGTATGGTTCAGCCAGTCGTTCCAAGTTCGGCTGGCATCAGCATTCGCGACGCGGTCGAAACGGTGTTACCAAGAATGTTTGCACTTGGTGCAACGCCAATTCTGGAACCCCATTGTCAGAAACCAAAACCCGATCGCCCATCCAATGTTTGTGCCCACAACGCCAACATGATTCCAAAACTTGTCGCCTTGGAAAAACACCAAGGCCAGCACCAGTTGGACGACGGCATTGAGGAAGAACATGAGCACGCCCAGCTTGCGCATCCACGACTGATTCTTGATTTCAGTCGCTCCGCACTTGGGGCAAACAGTTTTAGCGGTTGAGGACATGGCCAGCAGGCTCCTTCATGAACGGGGGAACGAACGAAGCCACTCAGCTTGCTTTATGGTGTCGGTCGATGCAGCATTTTGGACATTCTGCTTTTTGGCAGACTTGACTTCTGTGTGGCGAAACTCATCGGTCGTGGCACGGCAAAGCAGCAAGAAATCGTTTTGGAATTCGTAGATGCCTTGACGAGCAACAGACCACGGCGGCGGATGAGACATTAAAATACAAAAGCCGTTAGTTTCCGCCGCCGCCAGGCGTAGAGTTCGGTCTGATCGCGGCATGGTCCAATAAATCTATGCCGCACGCTTCGCAGCTTGTGGTGGAGCGTGTCATTCGAAATGATGTGGCTTGTCTCTTGTGACCGCAATGCGGACAGACTTTTGAGAGACGAGGTCGGGCCAACGAGACAGCCACCAGATAAATTATGGCGGGCAGGTACGGACAAACGAAGAACATTCCGAATAGACTCCCGTCATGGTAGTTCAATGGCTGGAGGGCCCCGTACAACATCGGGATCATCACCAGAAGCGGCAGCGCAGCGGCGACGCGAGCGACACCCCGGCACTTCCAGAGCGCCACACATTGCAAGGGGAGGTAGGTGACGCAGAGGAATCCGACAGTCCACAGCATTTGCTGCCACATCCACGGTTCCATCGTCGACTCCGATCGATTCCATCAGGAATACTACTGAACGCCTGCGTTCATCCGCCGGCGGATCGGCGGGGAACCTTTCGCAGCGTTCTTACTCGGGCATCACTGCGGGTTTATTCGGCCGAGGGGCTCGCTGACGGATGTTCTTCCCCGCGGCCCAAAGAACGAAGACGCCGAGAAGAATCATAATCCACGCGGGGGACCATCCACCGGCGGGCCATCTAGCCGCCGGCCAACCCCAGATCATGACGGCGGCGGCGACGATGCACAGGACGCCAGCCAAGGCGGTCAGTGAACCGGGAAGCCACCACCACTTGTCGGATGCAATACTCATCTTCGCGATCCCTCCTCACAGGGCCGAACCAAAGCTGCACATGACTGAGGCCCGAGGTCATGTGGTTAGAACAGGTCCAGTCTAAACACCGCGGACAGTGTTCGCTCCGGAAACATTCACGAACGAAGGATCAAATGCGGGGCCAACGCCACCATCGGAGCTAACTGGAACATCCCCGCATTACACCAGACGACTACCAGGAGAATCTGCCACATCAACAGATGCTTGGCTTCCTGGCTATAGCCTGACGGTTGCTGGGTCACGATGCAACTCCTTATATGACCGCTGCGGTCACCACTTAAATAAACTCTGAGTTGTTGCGGGCTGCCCGAGCGGTCGTCGGCTCAGAGTCCGTTTGGTTGAGATCCGACCAGATCCGTGCTGCTACTCTTTGATGACAGGCCTGCGCAAGACGGCGGTCCCATAAACACCCAGGTTCCCCGAGAAAGACGTGGAGACCAATTCCCAGCCTTCGACGTCGAGCTGCTTCAGCGCCGTTTCGAGGAGCCGCATGGCTTGCCAGATGCGACCGACGAAGTGATCGGGTTCGGCTTCCCCCACTTGTTCGCTGGGGCTGGTGAGGGTTGGCGCCGTGATCACCCAGCGTCGAAAGCCACGAAACCAACCCCTCCCCGGCAGAGCCATTGCCGTGCCATAGATCAATGTCCGGTATTCCCATTGAGCCATGATTTCTCCAGTGCGAGTTCTTCGGTGCAGTGTCTTAATTGTTTGCTGTGGGGCCAGTGACACTGAGCGTATCGCCTCCATCGAGTTGCTGGCTCACCCGGCTGGTCTCTCCTGAGAATTGCTGCTCTGCCGATCCTGACGTGACTGATCGATTCGGAAATCGACAAACGAGCGGAAATAGAGCACCCACTGGAGCAACGCGAGCGCAATTAGCATAACCGCAGCGAAAATAAAGACTGCGATGAGCGGCATCTGCGTCGACTGGGTGGCCGGCGTCAGGTTGGCGATGGACCCCAGGCAGACTGCCACGTCCATCAGTGCCGCGGCCGTGGTGCCGACAGCAGTGGCGATGACTGGAGGCTTGAGTTTGTCGTTCATGAGTTATCTTTCGGACTTGGACTGCGACTACTGCTTTTGCCGAATCACAGTGCCGTCCAATTGGAGATAGAGTTTGCCGTCCTGGCCCGTCACGGTCACCTGCCAGTCGTGACGGTCGGCAGAGACGAAATGGATGGAGGTTAGCAGCCGTCGACCGCCCTCCTGGTCCGCCTGATACTTCAGGGTCTGAGTGGCCTCGTCCCACGTGCCCTGAGTTTTGTCGTGTTGGCCCTCCGAGTTGAACCACCAGGAGCGATACGACTTGCTTGGCGAATCGTAAGCGTACAGCGACAGCGCCTCCTGACCGTCCGAATGTTGCGATGTATCCAGGAGGAATTGCCCGTCGAGAATCCACTCGCGCTTCAGCGTCGCGGTCGTGCGAACCTCCTGCGGCGTCCATTCGGCGGGCTTCGAGACCGTCGTGCTGGCCCATTCGCCAATCAGCCGCCCCAGGACGTCCTGCTCCGGTGAGGGCTTCGCCTTCTCCGGGTCCGTCTGACTCCACGCCGTTAATGTGGCTTCTCTGGCCGTGAGGGGTTGGCGGGTCTTTTTCGACTCGGAATCGAACAACAGCCTCCCCGCGTCGTCGCGCATCCAAACTGCAACAAGGTTGGTGTTCGCGTCGGGAAAATGGTTCGTCCCGAGACTCGTCCATCCGACCGGTGTGTCGGAGGCGCGGCCAGTCGCCGTGCGCTGGGCGTCATCCCATGTAAGGCTCCACTCGCCACCCATCAACCCGTTCGAGTCGAACATCCAAAATGGATAGGCGTTGCGCTGTTTGTCATAAGTCATCAACCACAGGCGTTTCACGCCGTCCGGTTGACTCAGTTCGCGACCGATGAGGAAGCGATTCTTCAGCGTCAGGTCCGTAACCTCCTGCACCTGGAACTGCATTTGTTCGAGCTGCTGTTTCGTCGGTTTGCTGGTCACCGCCGTGCTCCAGGCACCGACGAAGTGCGGCAGCATCGCGTCGCTGCCGGGCGTCGCCGGATGAGATGCGGGTGAGGCTGTTGCGGCACGCGCGGGCAAGGCACCGATTCCTTGCATCCAGACTGGCAAACTGAAATCGACTCGTTCGGGTGGTACTTCGGAATGCTGCAAGGCATCGTTCATCCGCTTCCAGAAGGCCTGCTTGAGTCCCTCGTTATGGAACTGGAGTTTCCCCGATGCTTCCGCTTCCTGGACCAGCTTCACATAGGCTCCCGCCGGTTCCATGCTGATCTGTCGCGCCACGACCTTGCCACCGTAGTGCTTGTATAATGCCGCTTGGCAACGGAGTGGTGTTAAGTGCTCGTAGGCCATAGCAGCGGCGTTCGACTTGTGCTCGAGCGCCATATGAAGTGCGCGCTCCCGTCCTTGCATGGCCATGCGTTCGAGCCAGGGAAGATCCGGGGCCGCCAGTTTGGACTGCGTTTCCCGCAGCCTGGCCTGCATCGCCGGTTCGTCAAATGCCGGCTCGGGCAGTGGTTTCGTGGGATCGGGATTGGCCCGCTGCGCCCCGGCTCGCATGGTCTTCCAGAAGGAGTCGATCTCTTCCTGCGTCAATGTGAGCTGCCGCGATTGGCAGAATTCGTCCATCAACACGCTGAGAACGAGGTTACTAATCCCCACCTCGACCGATCCGATGCCGCCCGCGGGGCTGAGGCAGTCACGACTGAGAACCGGCTTACCGAGCAACGTTGCGATGGGTGAAGTCTCACTCACAACAACGGCCGACAGCGGAGTTTCAGTGGGAGTGGCTGGCGTCACGGTTGACGGTGTTGCCGGAACTGGTACGGAACTGGTTCCGCAACCGGTCAGCGCGAGAATGCCGGCCAGCGCCAGGTACAGTCGAGTGGGCATGTGTCGCTCCAGAAATGCGTGTGAAGTGATTCAAGGACTTGGGTGGTTAGGTGACCGAACGCGGACCAGTTTCATCACGGTGATGCGCGACCGCTGTCCCAGATCCGGACGGCTCTTCTCTCCTGGTTCCGGAATGTTTTTTGAGGATGCGCCTTCTCCCACCGTCGACAAATCGATTGCACGACCGTAGGGTGCCGCGGAATCCGTCAGAATCGTGGCGTCATTCTGGGAGCGATTCATCTCCGGCGATGATTCCAGCAGGCCCGCCTGCAGCAGACAGCGTGGACAGACCCCTGCCGGGGCATTCGTCGGGAGGGCGTTCCCACATTTCTTACAGGTGGTCTTTTCCGTCATGGCTTGCTTCCACTCCCGCTATCCACTTCTGACGGAAAACCACGGAATCGTAACCGGGATTTTTCAGTTACGACTCAAATGCGGCGAAAAGACTGCGGATTTCGTCTTCGACATCCTCCTGAGACGACAGAGTTTGCGAGATTTCTTCACGGAGCAGTTCGCGGTAACGACTACGCATGCGACTGGCTGCCATCCGCGTCGCCGTTTCGGCCTGGCCAAGTTCTGCAGCGACATCGGCGAGCGTTACGTCAGAATTGTCGCCGCTCAGGATGTGCTTCAGCAGTTCGAACTGGCGTCCCTTGCCACTGCGTTCCATGTCGCGCTGCAGCCGCTGCATGACTCGCACCAGCAGCGTGATGGCCCATTGTCGCTCAAAGAGCTTTTCCGGAGTCAGGTGGTCCGCCGGTTCCAGCGCGTCCTGCGACACGAAATCGAAGGCAATGCGACGGCGATCCCCGCCGCGCTTCTGAGCCTGGGCTTTCCTCCATTCCTTGGACAAGAAATGCTTGAAGGCGGCCAGCAGGAACGCCTGAAATCGGCCTCGTTCCGGGTCGGCGTCGGCCAGGTACTCTCGATCCAGCAAGCACTCGAAGAACGCCTGCGTCAGATCCTGGGCTTCATGCAGGTCCGGCACCCGTCGGCGAACATAGGCGTAAAGCGGCGGCCAGTAAGATTTGCAGAGCCGCTCCAGAGCCGAATCCGATTCGACCGTCCCTCGCCGACCGGCGGCCAACACCAGACTCCAATGCGTCGTCAAGAACTGCATGGAGTTCGGATGTGCGTCGGATTGGCCGTCGTGAAGGTCTGCCATCCCGATGATTGTAAAGCAAGTTGCCCTAAAACGGCAGAAATCGGCGAAAACCAGAGAGTCCACCCGGGAGCCGTTTGCCGAATCTCTAACGCGGACGGCCTCAGGGAGGACGAATGATGCTGTAGCGCCTCGGGTAACGGGGTGACCCAGGCCACGCGGTTGCTCCGAAAGGGTTCTTGCTCCAGAATGCAGCATCGCTCCTTCTGCAAAGTGACCTCCATGCGTTTTCCGGCCTGCGCGATCTTATTCGGGTTCTTTCTCCCTACGGATACGAGCGTCGCCGCCGAGACGCGCGCCGATGTCTGTGTCTATGGCGGAACTTCCGGGGGTGTCGTCGCGGCGGTGCAGGCAGCGCGGATGGGGCGGACGGCGGTGATCGTCGAACCCGGACAGCACCTCGGCGGCATGATGTCCGGCGGGTTGAGCTGGACCGATGTTGGGTCCGCCGACCGGGCCCAGTGCTTCGGCGGCCTGGCGCGTGAAGTCTTCCAGCGCATCGGCCGGCATTACGGGCAGGATCCAGGCACCGTCTTCGAGGTCACTGCCCCGGAGACCGTTGACCGCACACGGAAGGGCGTGGACTTTATCCGCCCGCCGTCACTGGCGTTCGAGCCGAAGGTTGCCGAACGGGTCTTCGACGAACTGGCGCGCGAAGCCGGCGTGCAGGTCTTTCGCGGACATCGGCTGAAGTCGCTCGTCAAAGACGGCGTCCGTGTGGAGCGGCTTGTCACTGACGACGGTTCCACGTTCACCGCGAAGATGTTCATCGACGCCACCTACGAGGGCGATTTGCTGGCCGCCGCAGGCGTCACTTTCACCATCGGCCGCGAAGCCAACTCGCAGTATGGCGAAACGATCAACGGTGTCCGCGGCCCGCAGCACGGGCCGGCGTCGGGAAAGTTTCCACCCCCCCTCGATCCTTTCGTCAAACCGGGTGACCCGACGAGCGGCCTGCTGCCGCTCATTGAAGGTCAGGCCCCCGAACCAATCGGCTCCGCGGACCGCCGCGTGCAGTCATACAATCATCGGCTCTGTCTGACCGATGACCCGTCGAATCGTGTACCGCTCGATCCGCCGGCCGACTACGATCCCGCGCGGTTCGAGCTGCTGGGCCGGTTCATCACCGCGGCGACACAGGCCGGGCAGTCGCTGACGCTGCGCTCGTTCTGCAAATACGATCCACTGCCGAACCGCAAGTTCGACTTCAACAACCGCTGGCCGATCTCGACGGATTACCTCGGTGGAGCCGACCGCTGGCCCGAAGCCGACGCCGATGAGCGCCGGCGAATCGCGGACGACCACGAGCATTATCTCCGCGTGTTCCTGCACTTCCTGGTGACCGATCCGCGGGTGCCGGAGCACGTCCGCGCGGAGACCGTCCGATTCGGACTGCCGCGCGACGTGTTCATCGACAATCGGCATTGGCCGCATCAACTTTACATCCGCGAAGCCCGCCGGATGGTGTCGGACCTGGTGCTGACCGAGCACCACATTCACAACCGCCGCACCGCCGAGAAGTCCGTCGGCCTCGCGACCTACGGCATGGACAGCTTCGGCCCTGTCGTCTGCTGACCCAGCGCCGGCTGAGTTTCGGCGAGTAGTCCGAAGGCAAGAACGACGAGCGTCAACATTCGAGGATTGAGCATGATCGGTCTCCGGATGAATTCGTGGCGGATTCTAATCCTTGATCGCGAACGACTCGAAGAACTTCGCGACATCATCGGCATTCAATCTTTCTTGTTTGGAGCTGACAACTTGGACGGAATAAATCCTCGTGCCGGCTAGGATGTTCACGCGCCGGCGAAAGCCGCCTTCCTCCTTCACGATCACGTCGAAGCCCAGGAGTTTGCTCGGCCCGTGCTCGATCTGCTTGCGGGTCAGTTCGATTTCGTCGCCGCTTCTTGTGCCGTGGCTGGCGAGCATTTCTTTCGGGTCGGAACCTTGCAGGTCTTTCTCTGTGAACTGATAAACGCTCGCGCCGAAAATGGTGAGCGTCCCCGTCTCCGTCTGAAAAAACGTGGCGCTGTAGATCGTCGTCTCGTCGGCCATTCCCACGTTGATGCGACGGCGGTTTTCTTCCGGAACGCCGGGCCAGGCGAGGATGAGCTTGGGATCGAAATCGGGCGCGTCTTCCTCGGTGAAGGGTGTATTGCCGGTCGAGAGCTCAGGCGAGTCGTTCGCGACTGCTCGCGCGTTCGTCGCTGCGGGAGGCTCGCCGCCCGCCGCCAGGCTGCTGAACGTCAGGCTGGCGACGACCGCCAGGCCGCGAAACCACCGGGATGGCTGGACCGCCGCTCGCATGGGAATTCCCTTGACGAGACCTGGAAGCGAGAAAGTGACCATTAGCTTTACGCGGCACCGGCCGAACGGCAAGCCACCGCCGAGCGCCCGCAGGACCAGAGTCGGGGTTCCGACTCGTGAAGGCGGTTTGCGGAGGATTGGAAATGCCACTCGTCTCCACGATCCACTGTGGGGACGGCGTCAGCGACGGCTTGACCAATGGGAGAACAGGAGCAGGGCGGCGTAGACGGCCAACATCTGTCGGGGAAAGAGGGCACAGAGCACGCCGATGACCAGGCACAAAGGCAACATGCGCAGATAGTGCGACGGTGGGCCGATCATGTTACGGAGCGCAAGAACGCCGCGAAGAGGTGATTGATTGGGCAGCCCCAGATGTGTTACGGATCGCTCATGTTGCAAGCGTACGTCGGCATCGTCAGTCGTCAGGGGTTGGAAGTCTTCTGTCCCGAGCATCCGCAAACCGTGCGGTTCTTGCAGCGTCGCGTGGAGCGGACCCGCGGCCAAGCGGTCTGCTTCTGGAGCGTGGTCCCGGATGACGCTGCGGACCAAGTGCGGACGGCGCTCCGCTGCGGGGAGCGCCAACTGGCCCTGCACCTCTTACAACAGGCCACTCGTGACGGCGGTTCGCTGCTCCCCACTCCGGACGATGCGGTCGACACCTGGGTCATGCGCAGTGACGCTTAACCATATCACGTCGGACGGCACGTACGATTACGAGTACGATGCCGAGGGGAATCGCGTTCTCAAGACCGAGATCGCCATCGGCGATTACATCGTCTATTCGTGGGATCATCGGAATCGGCTGACGGGTGTGGAATTCCACGATGACGAAGATGCGCTGCTGAAGTCGGTCCACTACACCTACGACGTGTTCGACCGGTTGATCGTGAAGGAAGTTGACGACGACGGCGACTCCGCAATCGATCGCGGTCAGTCATTCGTGTACGACGGCGCGGATGTCATTCTCATCTATGATGAAGCTGGTGCTTTGACTGACCGGTTCCTGCGCGGCCCGCAGACCGATCAAGTGTTCGCCGACGAACAGGCGACCGAAACCGTGTGGTATCTCGCCGACCAGCAGGGCACCATCCGTGACGTGGCGGAGTACGACTCGGGGACGGAAACGACGAGCGTCGTCAACCACCTGCAATACGACAGCTTCGGCCGGATCACTCCGCCGGCTGACACGCTCCCTGTTCCGACAACTCCGACTGACCTGCTTCCGGTTTTTCGGACAGTTGGAAGGCTTATTCTGGAGCGGACCAGACGGGGCGACCGATGCCGAAGCGAAGAGTCTTGGAAGGTC
>JAWXBB010000014.1:0-3687 GCA_034439795.1 Planctomycetaceae bacterium
CTTCCAGAACTACTGGAAGGTTCCGATGACCGGCGGAAATCCGTCGCCGGTTGCTGCCGCCGAGTTCGATCAGTCGAACGCGCGCTGGTCACCGGACGGTCGGCAACTGTTGCTTACCGAGAACCACGACGGCACACACGATTTGAGAGTCGTGGCCGCTGCAGGCGGGCCTGCACGCGTCTTGGTGCGCCCCAAGCTGGGTGTCACCGCGAATGCCGCGTGGTCTCCGGACGGCACTCGCATCAGCTTCACCATGCAGTCGCCCACGGAATCCAGTGATCTCTTCGTTATCCCTGCAGCGGGCGGAACGTCCGTGAGGGTCACGCGCTCCGGCACGAGCGGCATGTTCGACAAGCAGTTCGTCGAGCCCACCAAGATCCGGTATCGGAGCGACACGCTTGCGCTCACCGCCTACCTGTATACGCCACGAGACATCCGTGCTGGCGAGCGGCGGCCACTCATCGTGTTCGGGCATGGCGGTCCCACGTCGCAGTTCAACGACACGTTTGAGCAGCAGATGCAGTACTTCACCGGCCTCGGGTATGTCGTACTCGCCCCGAACTTCCGCGGGAGCTCCGGCTATGGCAAGGCGTTCACGAAGCTCAACGACAAGTGCTGGGCGCACTGCGACCTCGACGACCTGATCGCGGGCGCACGGCACGTGGCGCGTACCTTGGGCATTGTGGATACCATGCGTGTGGGAATCACGGGTACGAGTCATGGTGGCTTGTTGAGCATGGCCGGTGCGACATTCGCGAAGGGGTTCTTTAAGGCATCGATCCCGCATGGCGGCACGGCAGATCGCATGTACTACTATCGCACGCAGGAACTGCGACACATTCAACAGGCGCATGACGAGTTCGGGCCGATGGAGCAGAACGAGGCGCTGTATCGCTATGTCTCGCCCTTCTATCACGTCTCTCAGGTCGACACACCCATGTTCGTGATCTGGGGCGAGGGCAAGTGGCCGGGATCGTTGAACTCGAAGCGCTACGTCGAAGAGCTCGAACGCCAGTACAAGCCCCAGCAGTGGAAGGCGTATCAGGGGGAGAACTACTACGTAAGCGGACGTGCCAATGTCCGGCAAATGCTGCTCGACATGACCGAATTCTTCGATCGGTACCTGGGGGTGCAGCGATGATGCCAAGGGCGCGAAGGGTGCTCGCATACGGGTTGCTCGTGCTGCTACCGGGCACCGTGAGCGCGCAGCGAGGAGCACGCGTGCCGGTGCAGGCGTGGCTCGAGACAGTGATGGGCATTCGCTCCCTCGCCGGCTCTGAGCCTGCGGGATGGCGACCCGACGGCCAAGCCATTCTCTTTGCATCGTCACTGGGAGGCGGTGGCCTGTGGAGTGTCTCTCCTAATGGCGGATTTCCGCAAAGACTCGTGGAGAGCATCGGCGGCCCCGGACACTTCCTTTCATCGCAACTGCCACGGTGGTCTCCCAAGGGAGACGCCATCGCGTGGGTGAGTGACCGTTCGGGCGGCATGGAACTGTGGATGTGGCGCGCCTCCGACGGTGCGGAGATCCAGCTCACCAGGCTGGGCGGGCGCATCAACTCGTTCTCTTGGTCGCCGGACGGCGGACGCATCGCATTTGCCGGTGACGTTCGCGGGAACTTCGACATCTGGGAAGTGACCCGCGACGGGACCACGCGGCAGGTGACGTCCAATCCAGCCCTGGATGTGTTTCCCACCTGGACACCGGACGGACAAAGTCTCGCCTTCGTCCGACTCGACGAGAGCTGGGAACGGCACGACGTGATTACCCTGCCTCTTTCGGGCCCGGGTCTCGCGGGCCCGGAGCGTCTCGTGGTGCGGGACTCGGGTTGGTTCGACTACGGTGCTGGTGAGTCGTTCGGCTATCCCTCTGTTTCGTCAGACGGACGGCGGGTGCTGTTTCGCTCGCGACGCAGCGGGTGGATCAACTACTGGACCGCAGATATCGGCGGTGCATCAGCGGCAACTGCAGTAGCGCCAGCTGAAGCCGACCAGAGCGAGGCCGAGTGGGCCCCCGACGGCCGATCGATCGCTTACGTGGAGAACCACAACGGCACGCTGTCCCTGCGCACCGTTGCGTCGACCGGCGGCGCGGCACGTGTAGTGTATGATCCGGTCATGGGAATGGTGGCGAACCCGGCGTGGTCGCCCGATGGACGGCGGATCCTGTATTCACTGGCCACCCCGACGCGACCGGCGGATCTGTTCGTCATTGATGCTGCCGGCGGTAAGCCTCGTCGGCTCACCGTCTCTGCCGACACCACCATTACGGATCCGCAACTCGTGAAGCCCACCAAGGTGAGCTACACGTCGTTCGACGGCACCAAGATCAACGCGCTCCTGTACGCGCCGAAGGCGATCCAGCCAAACGAGCGCTTCCCCGGCATCGTGCTCGTGCACGGTGGGCCGACGTCGCAGTTTCTCGATCGCTACGAACTGCAGGCGCAATTCTTCGCACAGCAAGGCTACGTGCTCCTGTTGCCGAACATCCGTGGCAGCTCCGGATACGGCACCGCGTTCGAGCGTGCGAACAATGGCGACTGGGGGCACGGCGATCTGAAGGATGTCGTTGCAGGCGTCGATTTTCTCAAGACGCTGTCGTACGTGAATCCCTCCAGCATGGGTATCACGGGAACGAGCTATGGCGGATTCATGGTTCCGGCGGCGGCGGTGTGGGCACCCACAGTCTTTCAGGCGGGTATCGCTGCCTCCGGCTATCCAAACCGACTGTCATTCGTTGACGAAGGTGAGATCAGGCACATCAAGCAACTCGACTACGAGTTCGGCCCCTTCGCGCAGAACAGGGACGTCTACCGACGGAACTCACCGTTCTTCGACATCCGGAACATCCAGATGCCGCTGTTCCTGCTGAACGGAGAGGGGAAGTTTCCAGGCTCACCCCAGATGAAGCAGTTCGCCGAGGAAATGGAGCGTCAGTACAAGCCATTCCGGTATGAGGCGTATCCCGGCGAGAACTATTACGTGCGCAGCCCGTCCAACACGCGAAAGATGCTCTTGGACATGCTGTCGTTCTTTGACATGTACCTCAAGTAAAGGTCCGGCACGCAGTACCGGTCTCCGCCGCAAGCTCGCGCAGGCATACCAGCCGCCTTACCGCGTGGTCTTGTGGCCTTTGGTCAGGTGGCCTTTGTCCGGAATGTGGACCACGACCCGCGCGAGGCTCTCCAGCGGGTCCAGTTTCGGTGCCCGGCGGTGGGGCTGTCCGAATTGTCGGAGCGATACGTCACGCTCGTGCCGGTCCGGTCGTACGTCAACCGCTCCAGCACGACCGGATTGCGTGCGTATTTCGGCCCATGTCGATCACCTGTTTCGGGGGATGCCGATCACCCGTTTCGGTCCATGCCGATCGCCCGTTTCGGGGCATCTCGATCACGTCCTGAGCTGAAGTCGGCGGGGTCCTGACCCGCTGTCACGCGATTCTTCCGGGATCTTCTTCCTGACGGTTCTCGGCTGTCCCAACGGCGCGGCGCGGCCACGCGTGGACCGTTCGCATTCACACACGTCAACGTCGTCGCGCTGACCAGCGACAGGGTAAGGCGCGATGTGACGGTGCTCATCCGTGACGGCCGAATCGTCGACATCGGTTGTGGGGTCGTGGTTCCCACCGGTGCTCAGCGCGTTGACGGTCGTGGCCGCAACCTGATGCCCGGCCTCTCGGATATGCAC
>JAWXBB010000015.1:0-8475 GCA_034439795.1 Planctomycetaceae bacterium
ACGCACCTGCTGAGTAGCCAGAGTGAATGTAATCGTTGGTTGTCTGTCGCAACATTTGCCATTGATTGGTGGGAGACGGCAGGTATCGTCGATTGGGACATGACGGTCGCTAAGGATCAGTTTGCAAGGCTTCACGATCAGTTGCGCAAGGCGGTGGAAGCAAAGACGCCGTTACCGTTCGATCTGCCCGGATACTCATGCATCCTCCACGAGCGGGGCATGGGATCGGGGCGGGACAGTCGCCGTGAATTTCGGATCGAATACTGCGGCATCACAATCGGCCTCTCCACGCGAGAATGCTCGAAGCGGCAGCTCTACAACTTTTCGTGCCTCGTTCCTGGCAATGCCTGTCTCCTTGTTGGGGCGGCGGAATCGCGGAAGATTGTGCAAGACATTGTGACCTTGCTCGGTGGGACGATTACCGACGAATGGGTTAGACGGTTGGACCTCTGTCTCGATGTCCCTGGTCTATCGCTCCGCGACGAATTGTTGCCCGCGTTCGAAGCCGGGCAAATGACCACGACCGCCACACGGTGGAACTCGTGGGACGGAAAGAAAGGAAAGACAGGCTTCTCCGTAGGCTCGCGTCCACGTTTGAAGCTCAACTGCTACGACAAACTGCTGGACACAATCGAGAAGCAAAACGGCGTTTATCAGGTGGCAATGCAGGAACGGCGGTGGAACGGCGTTGTTCCTGAGGCCGCAACTCGTCTTGAATACCAGATTGGGAAGGAATGGCTCGATGTTTACGGGCTGACGGATGCGGAGTACGCGCTGGGTTCTATGGCGGACATCGTGGCCAAACTGGTGGAAAAGGAACCGCGGCGGTTTTTTTGCCTTCTGAGTCGGAAGCCGGATCGAGCCAATCATCACCAATCACGCGAAGAATTGCTGCCTGTCTGGGCTGAACTCATCCAGGTAATGCTAGCGCGGGCCGGAGAGCCGAGCGGTCCATTGCGGCCTATCCCACGATTCGGAGCCTCGCTCGCCAACGTGTGGGCAAGGGTACGTGGAGGCATCGTCACTGCCAGCGCGATGCGAGGGGTCTACCTTGGGTCGTTGGCGGACGCACAGAATACACTCGAGTGGATGCATGGTCAGCATGGCGGGAGTGATGACGATTGGGAATCCCGCTACCTGAAGCGGGCGCGAGAACTCGGAACCCTTGATGAGACAGTTTCGTTCCACCCTTTTGACGAAAGGGATGCGGCATGACGGAAAGGTCATTTGCTGCGGATGGTGTCTTGCTGGATCGTCGTGCTGTTGCTGCAATGCTCGGGATCGACGTACGGACGGTCAGTCGTCAGCAAGAGACCGGGAAGATTCTGCCGGGTTTCAAGGTCGGCTCGCAATGGCGGTGGCTGCGGACGGAATTCCTCTCGTGGGTGAACGCGGGGTGTCCTAATCCTCGCGATTGGAAACTGAATCGAGGTGCCTGATGTCGCGACTGTTGAAGCAGACCATTACGCGGATTGATTCGGTGACCGGCGAGAAGACGACTCGCAAGTCAAAGAAGTGGTATGGCGAATTCCGCGATGAACGTGGCGTCACTCGCCGCGTGCCGCTGTCGACGGACAAGTCCGCAGCTCAGGCGATGCTGTCGGAACGGCTGCACAGTGTCGAGCGCCGCCGGGCCGGGTTTGAAGATGACGTGACTGTCGAAGTGATGAAGCCTCTGGGGGAGCATGTCGCCGCGTTTCGGGTTTCGCTGGAACGTCGCGGGAACTCCGCGAAGCATGTGTCGGTCACGGTGGCCCGCGTTGAAGAAATTATCGCGTCCTCTCGCGCCGTGCGGCTGCCAGATTTGACCAGCGCTCGCGTGGAAGCCTTCCTGGGCGACCAGACAAGCGGCGGTCTGTCGGCCACGACCTCGAATTACTATCTGGCGGCCTTGAAGCAGTTCGGGAAGTGGTTGGTTCAGGGGCGGCGCAGTCCGAGCAATCCGTGGGGTCATTTGCAGAAGTCGAAAGTGACATCGCTCAAGCGGGTCCGGCGGGCGGCAAGTATCGACGAGTTGCACAAGCTTCTCGTAGCGACCTATGACGGCAAGCCATTTCGATTGCCGGGGCCGGATCGGGCGATGTTGTACGTCGTCGCCATTCAGACCGGACTTCGCGCCAGTGAACTCGCCAGCTTGACGGTCGAGAGTTTCGACCTCGGCGGCCACCGGCCCGTCGTGCGCGTTGCAGCCGCCTATTCCAAGAACCGCAAGGAAGTGGTCCAGCCGTTGCCTATTTCCCTAGCCGATCAGTTGCTGCCGTGGCTCGAAGCAAAGCAGCAGAAGGGGATTAAGCACGTGTGGCCCGGCTCCTGGCCGAATAAGGCCGCTGAGATGCTGCGGCGCGATCTGAAAGCCGCCGGGATCAAGTTTGAAGATGGTCAGAAACGGCGACTGGACTTCCACAGCTTGCGGCACACGTTCATTTCGTGCCTCGCGCTATCCGGCGTGCATCCGAAGACCGCTCAAGCCCTCGCGCGGCATTCTCGGATTGGACTGACGATGGACGTGTACACCCATCTCGATTCGGACCGGCTGGTTGAAGCAGTGGGGCAACTCCCGCGGTTCGATGCCAAGCCCTCGCTTCCTGCCGTCCCGGTTGAACGGGCCGTGGTGGTCGAGTCGACGGCTGAGGTTGTCGCGAAGGTGACTGAACAGGATACTGAAACTGTTACCGCTCCTGTTACCGGTCAGGTTGTCGATCCCTGTCCTGCGGTGTCATCGGCTGTCGCGATGGTGGAAGAAGTGGGGCGAAAAACAGAAACGCCTAACTCACTGGAAGGCAGAGAGTTAGGCGTCTGTTGTCAACCGTTGTCCGGGGATGTCCCGGAAAGGCTCCGCCCGGATTCGAACCGGGGATGGTGGATTTGCAATCCACGGGACAGGCTACGCCGTACTTCGACAGGCTACGAAACCACTGTAGAATGCGGCGTGGCCAAGTTCCGTCTGTCGTGCGTGAGCGTATGAAATCGTCCTCGCAACGTGACGTAGACGTGACACCAACAGGAGCAGAGAAATGCCATTCACCCCGAGGCTCGTGCTGAAGCCGGCGGCGTTCCCGGATGCTCCGGCGTTCATTATCGTCGCAGCGGAGACAGACAACTGGGGCGAGCCACTGAACTTCATCGTCCTCAAGGACGCTGATATCCGCGGTGCAGAATATGTGCTCCGTGCCATCGCGGCAGGGAGGAGTTGAAACAACGGGACGGCCGTCGCGATTGCAAACGCGGCGGTCAAGCGGCTTACTGGTGTTGCTGCGACTCATCCCGCGGCGCACCAGCGGGCCGGCCCGTCGGAAAGGATGAGTCGATGGCACACAAACAGGCTTCTAAACTATGGCCGGACTGTGTCGACCCCGGAGCGATCACCACCGGCCCAGGCGGATCGTTCGGCGTCTATCCGCGAGATGCGAAGACGCGAAATCCAGTCCCGATTCACGACCTGTCGGAACTCTGGCAATGGATCGAGGATCACAGGGAGCGAGTCGCCCGATGGTCAAGTGATCCGCGGCTTTACCCGGCGGCGATTCAGTGGGCTGGTGTGGCGCTCGAGCATGGCACCGAATGGCTGCAATTCTTCCATGCCGAAAGTTCGTTCGCCTGGCACGACGCGAAAAACTTGGCGGACGCGAAGTCTCAACTGTTGATGCTCAGCAATCAGGTTCGCGAAGTTTTACCGAAGACCGTCGATCCGAAACAGTCGCCAGCCCGAAAGAAACGCGAGACGACAGATCAAAAAATGCTTGCCGCCATCAACGACAATGGCGGCGTCGAGATTACCATCGGGTGGACTGCGGCGAGGTTCGAGGGATTGACCGGGGTCAAAGCTGACACGATCAAAAAGTGTCGAGTGTGGAAGGGCTTGATGGCGGATCGGAAGGTTCGACAAGCATCGGCGATATCCATCGACCGAGGGGCAACCCGCGGTGATGCGAGGCACAATGGACGGGCGGTGAAACGGTAGCTTTTCACCATCCATTTTCACCAAAGATTTGTGTAGGGGCGGTTTTCCAAGTGGAAACCGCCCCTTTTCGTTTGTGCAAAGGCGAAGTTCACTCCCGCGATTGTTCACCGTCGCCCGTTGGGTAGGAAGCCCGAAACACCGGGGACGACGAAATGGCAAAACGAAGCGAACGCGACACGGCAACCCTGCTGTTCGCCGTGCTCAAGCACGCGAAAGAGAACAACGATTTTGAGCGGGCCGCAGAGGCGCAAAAGAAATTGCAGGACATGGGTGTCACCGTGCGATTTTCGGATCGCCAGCCAGCGGCAAAGAAGCTGGGGGCGACCCCATGCAATTGAACTTAGACCCCGCCGACCTCCGCCCCCTCGTGCAAGCCGTCGTGGCCGAAGTGGTCGCGACAATGCAGGCCGACTCCGCGAAGCTCGGCGACCGGCTGGCATTCAATGAAGCCGAGGCGGCGCGGTTGCTGTCGCTGGAACCCCACGTCCTTCGCGACGAACGGCTGCGGGGCCGCGTCGGGGCAAGTCAGATTGTTGGCCGGCGCGTGAGGTACACGAAGCAAGACTTGACAACGTACCTCGCCGGGCGGCGGTACGAGTCGGAGGCGTCACGATGACCACCGACGCCGAGATCGAAATCCGCCGCACCCTTCGACTGTTCCACCAGCCCGGCGAGATCGTCGAAATCCGGTGCCTGCGTGTGCCTGGCCGCGGCAAGCCGTTTCAGGCGTCCGGTTACTTCGACGACTTCGACCTTGCCGCGAAGATCGTGGCGGAATACGACGGCGAGCGAAAACCGGAGGGCATCTATCACACTCTGAACGTGGTCAACCCGGCGCTCTTCGCACGTTCGCCGAACCAAATCACAGATCATTGCGAACTGACGACGGCCGACAATAACATCATCGAACGACGCTGGACCCTCAAAGACGCGGACCCCGTTCGTCCCCGCGGCATCAGCAGTACCGATGACGAACTGCAATCCGCAATCACCGCGGCCGAAAACGTGCGCGAGTATCTGCGCGACCGCGGGCTGCCGGAACCCGTCCACGCCATCAGCGGCAACGGTTGCCACGTTCTGACGCCGATGACGATGCCCAACGATGACGACTCCCGCCGCGCCGTGGAGACGCTGCTCAAGACGTTGGCGGCCAAGTCGGCGGAGTTCACCAGCCCCGGCGCTCCAGCCGTTTCGATTGATGCCAGCGTTTTCAACGCAGCCCGAATCTGTCGGTTGTACGGAACGACGGCGAGAAAAGGCCACGACACGCCGGACCGGCCGCATCGACGGAGCCGATTGACCTACATCCCCGACTATCTGCCGGGAGGTAGCATCCGTGATTAACGACCGAGCAGACGCCGACGACATGCTCCGTGCTCTGGCGTTGATGGACGTGCCGGACCCGGTGACGACTCGCAACGGACACGCCCCTGCGATCCAGCACACCAACGGGCACGCCGGCGAGAATCACCGGCTCGACGTGCCTAAGTGGCTCGGCGACTGCGGCGTGGAGTTCAAGGTCAAGGAACTCTCCGACCGCAAGGTCTACACGATCACCTGCCCGGATAACCCGGAACACGTCGGCGACGCGAACATCACCCAGCACGCCAGCGGCGCGTTGTCAGCGTCGTGCTTCCACAACGGTTGCGCTGGGAAGGGCTGGGCAGAGTTCCGGGTGGCTATCGGCCCGCGGAAGCCGGAGCATTTCGACCCGCCGATCACGCGGGCCTACAACGCGAACGCCGGCAACGCGACCACACAGCCGACGCCCACCGTCAGCAAGCCGTTGCCGAAGATCATCACGGCCGGGCAACTGATTGCCGACAACCCGCGTCTTCGCCGCGGCGTCATTGAAGGCGTGCTTCGGCTCGGCGAGACGATCAATCTCATCAGCAAGTCGAAGGTCGGCAAGTCGTGGTTCGTGTATCTGCTGCTGTTCTGTGTGGCGATGGGATG
This sequence comes from Planctomycetaceae bacterium, assembly GCA_034439795.1. GTDB lineage: Bacteria > Planctomycetota > Planctomycetia > Planctomycetales > Planctomycetaceae > DSVQ01. Next base: position 5,918 of record JAWXBB010000015.1, read on the forward strand.
GAAGTGGTTCGGTAGGTTTCAGTGCATCGCCGGGCCGGTGCTGCTGATCGACAACGAACTCCACGCCGAGACGCTGGCGAACCGTCTCAAGACCGTCGCCGAAGCCCTCCAGTTACAGCCGGAAGACTGGCAGGACCGGATTCATGTTCTGAGCCTCCGCGGCCGGTTGCTGGATATCAACGCCCTTGGCTTGGTGTTTCGCACAATCCATCCGGGCACCTTCAGTTTGATCGTCGTCGACGCGCTGTACCGGGCACAGCCCACGGGGTTTGACGAGAACGGTCAGAACGCCACGACGGCGGTTTACAACGCGATTGACTCCTACGGCATGGATTTGGAAGCGGCGTTCGGCGTCGTGGTCCATGCCACCAAAGGCGACCAAAGCGGCAAGGATGTCGTCGATGTCGGTTCGGGTGCCGGGGCCATGGCGCGGGCCACGGACGTGCATCTCGTGCTCAGGCCGCACACCGAGGAGGGCCACGTCGTTTTAGACGCGGCGATCCGTTCGTGGGAACCAATCGAACCCGTCGTGCTGAAGTGGAACTTCCCCCTGTGGGAACCCGTCGACGGACTCGACCCGACGGCGCTCAAGCAGGCTCCAACGAAGACCGACCAGCGGCAGGCGACGAAGGATGCGGAAGGTTTCGACGAGATCATCGCCGCATTGCGGGAACACGGCCGCGGGACGGCGAGCAAACTCCGAGGATGGACCGGACAGGGACGCGGCCGATTCACCCGACTGGCTGCCGTGATGGTCAAGGACGGTCGGTTGCTGACGGAGACGGTCACGGAATGGGGAAACGAGTGCGACGAATACCGGCTGGCAGCCTATCTGGCGACTGGTCATTTTCCGAACCAAGAGGGGGTTGTCTGTGGGGTGTCCGACAACCACCCGGACAACCAGACAACGTAGGGGGGGGGGGTATGCGTCCCTATAAGGGGACGGCATACAACCCGACAACCCCACCCTACGTTCCGCGTGAGTGGAGAACAGAAGATGCCGACAGACAACCCCCCTGCCATGTCCGACATGCCGTTCCACCACTGGAGAGGGAGGAAATGACAGCCGCGACACCTCAACGCCCGCGAATTGAACGATCGCCGCGAACAAGCCGAAGCCGCCGTGGATTCAGAATCCACAACACCGAAGACGCAACGCAATGAAGCGAAACGAGATGGCGACAACTGAACCGACAGAGTCACGCCACAGTCACGTTAGACCAGAGCAACACATTATGCCTACAACCGCCAAACCACCAACCGCGACGGCTCCGACCCCCGCCGCGCTCGCAACGCCCGCGTCCAGCACGTCGGCATGCTGTCCCTGCTGCCATTCCACCAACATCGCGCACCTCGATAGCGGCAGGTCGATGTGCAACGGTTGTGCTCAGGCGCTGAGACGTGCTGCCGGTGGCCGTCTGGTTCTGGCACACGACTGGATCGGCGCTGGCCAGCGCGCCGGCCGCCGCGCCCTCGCACGTCAGGGAGGGCATCGCCGTGGATAACCTGATGATCTTCCTCAACAGCATCGACTTCAAGGACGTTCCCCAACGGTCGACGTTGCAGACGCTGACACGGCTGGTCCGCAGCGGCTGGGAACCGGAGGCCGAACTCCGTCAGCAGATCGTGGCGTTCGCGCGGCGTGGTCTGGCCGGCTTCCCACGGCTGCGGCATCGTGCGGCTGAGACGTTGGCAGCGTTGGGGACGGCTCAATCCCCGTCCGGCGGCGAAAACGCCGCAGAACGCATCCTGTGCGACGTGGCGCTGGATGCTGGAAACCGGACCAGTATCCGGGATCGTGGAACCTCCCCGCTGTCGTGTCCGTCGTGCCGGTCGCTGGACGTGCATCCTTCCCGCGGCGACCGCTGGGTGTGCTCCGGCTGCGGGGCCGGGCTGATGATGAAGAACAGCGGCCGGTTGCACAAAGACAACGAACTCGCCCGACGACGTTCTGCGGTGCGGCGGTAAGCGTAAAAACGAAAGGAACCACGATGACTGACAAAATCGAAATCGGGCTTCAGGACAACACCGCTGCCGGGGCAGAGTCCGCGGCAGCGAACCTCGACCGGATCGACGCGGCTTCCGAGGCGCTCGCCGAGAAGTTGGACCGGCTGACGGCCGTGTCCGACGAAGTCGCCGCGGCGCAAGAGCAGGTGGTGCGCGTCGTTAACGAAGAGACGGTGTCGTTCTCTAAGTTGGGGGATACCACGGTCACGGCAGCGGCGGGAGTGGCCACGGCGGGGATGAAATACGCCGAGAGCGCCGAGCGGATCGCGTTCTACAACAAACTTTTGGCGACCACCGCGAACGCCGGGGCCGCCGCCTTGGCTGGTCTGGCCCGCGCTCAGAAAGTCGTCACGGAAACGCTCGACTTTGGTGCGGAGGTCGCGTCACGCGGTGTGGCACAAGTTACCGGCTTCGGGAAAGCCCATTCAACGGCGCTTTCGATCATCACCGGATTCTCTGTTGGTATGGCGGCGTATCGCGCGGCGTGGAGCGCGACGGGCAAGACGGTTGACGATGTGACCGGAGAGACCACGACGAATCTGGACCGCGTC
>JAWXBB010000016.1:0-3859 GCA_034439795.1 Planctomycetaceae bacterium
AAAAGTGCGCGAAGGGAAAGCCGCTGGAGTAGCGTCTCACGCGCGCCGCGCTGGGCGACTGTTTCGTCAAGTGGCTGAGTCACTGTCGGCTCATCCAGACAGTGCGGATTGGCTGGGTTGGAATCTGACGCGACTGATCCGATTCGCGAATGAAGTGGCCGACGAACCGCCAATGGTTGGGCACGACGAGCCGATTCCACCTGTCGAAGTCGTCTTTCCATCGTGCCCGATCCCCCAAGCCGGGAGAAAACTAAGATGAAGATAACTAAGGTGGCTGCGCGATGTCACTCGCCGAGCCGGCGCTTGCTTCAGTGATGAGGCCGGCTGGAAGATGCCAGCCATTATCTGCTCGATGGAGTCGGCCGTCTCGGCGAGGTTAATCTTACCAATTTGAAGCAACCGCTCAGGACGGGAGCCGGCAGTAACGACGAGTTTGAACAAGACATACGGCCGCGCCAGCATCTTCACAGTCGGGGGGCGAAGGACCACATCGTGTGCCAGCGTCAAAATAATTCCGCGGCAATACGAGTTATTTGCCGATTCGTGCCGGCTGCGGTTCCTCAAAACACGCCGCACTTCAGCACTGTTGGCGCTGTTGGCCGACAGGCCATCGGCGCTGGCCCAGTGCCGACGATTGTCATCGTTGGTCACGGCCGCGTCGTAGCGCGCCCGCACCGAGCGGACCGCGCGAGACGGGCTCGTCCGAGCGGGCTTGGCGGCGAACAGGTTGGCGAACCAGTTGAACACGATTTACTCGGCTCCCGGAGGGACAAGTTTATTGAACCGCAGGCCACGCATTTTTGACTTCGCCGCCTCCTTGGAGGCCAGGTATTTGTCAGCCGCGATCTGATCGGGGAGTTTGTGCTGCTCGACGCTGCCCGAGTCGCCGGCAGCTTTGGCCGGCCCTTGGGCGTTCTCGCGGATTGCATCGTCGAGCTCGTCGGGCATAGCGGCCTCGCTTCACAAAGCTGCGACATCCAGCCGGCGCCGCTATTGGAGACCTACCGGAAGCGAGGCCGGGTTGTCCCAAAATTCTTTGGAGGAGCGGAATGCTGCTCCATCTTGGGATTCGAATGATCGGCTTCGGCAGATCGCCCGCCGGACACTCGATGTCGAGTTGCTGGCGAATGGTCGGCGTGTCTCAACGGCCGCGGCTCCGCTGCAACTCGGCGAAGCTCTGGCGCTGGCGTTTCGGAATGCCGAAGCTTTCGCCACCCAGCGGACAGCTCCCTGCATCGACGCGGCAACGGAGCAGCCCACGAGGCAATCCAGCCAGTGGTTGTCGCCTCGCTCCGGACGCTGCTTCCATTCATCCACCGTGCGGCCACGCCCTTCGGTCTTCACTCGATACTCGGCCGTGAGATGTTCGGCCAGCAAGCGATGCTGATCGGGCTTGTCTCCAAACAGCGAGAGGCAGCCACGATCTCCCATCGGTACCGCGAGTCTTGCATGCACGAACGTCTTCCAGAAGTTCGTGTCGAACAGCACATGTCGCACGGCCCGCTTGCCATGCACATTGGGCATCCGCCAGTTGTGCCCGATGCGGTCGCCGGGACGCCGCTTGTATTCGGTGAACGGTTGGCTCGAAGCGCCGACGAACCGACCGTGGCTGGGAATGACGATCCCCGCGTGTGCTGATTGCCGGCAAAACTGATAGACGACGTCGGTTGACGAACCCCAGTTGGCATCGATCAGGCAACGTTCGATTCGCAGCATGGCTCCGTCATCACGTCGCCACTCTCGCGCGAGGAACGTGCCGGTGACCTGTTCGAGGCCGGCGTAGATCGCTCCTTCCAGTCCGCTGGCTTTCGTCGCGACGCTCAACGTCTGGCGAGCGTCGCGCAGCGTGAAGTAGGGCCGCTTCTGATCGGGAAACGTCCCGTAGTCGATCACATACCCGGTGAAATCGTCTTCCCAGGCCGCGATCACATAGAACAATAGCGCACCCTGGACGTCGACAAACATGGTCACATGGTTGCATCCGATCGGCACTAGCGCCCGCCCCATGCGATTGAGCTTGGCGGCGATCTGGTCAGGCGTGAGTTCGTCGTCGCCCGCCGATTCCGCGGGGAGCGGCTCGTTCTGGTATTCCGCGAAGAACGCGGCTTCATCCTGCAGCTTGAGGTTCATCGCATGCTGGATGGCTGACAACTCGTCGTGGTTGAACCGCTCGGGCCAGGCGATGACCGATCCCTCGTCCATCGCAGCGCGGTTCGCTTGGTAAAACGCGGTCGCTTCTTCGCCAGCACTCCCTTGTCGCATGCCATCGGACCGAATCTCGGCGTAGCGCTGCCAGAGCTTGTCGTCCGCAGGGAAGGCATACACCATCTTGGTCCGTTCGCCATTCCATTCAGGATGCTTGTCGCGCGAGAGAATGCTATCGGCCATGTCGCTCGGTCGAATCACCGTGCAAGGCATGATGCCGGAGATCTTCTGGCCAGGCCCTGCGAGACCGAGAACCGCACCCGCAAGGACGCTTTCACGCGTGGCGCATTGTGAAAGCGACCGGGCCGATTCGTCCGTCTGCGGATCATCGAGAACGACAAGCGTTGGGCGTACGGTGCGTCCATCAGCCCGCTTGTATTTCATGCCCCGAATGCGACCCGTGATGCCGGCCACTTTGATGATCGCGCCGCTGGCGATGCTGCCAGGCATGGTGGGGAGTACGACCTCGCGGGCGGTCCAGCCGATGTGCGTCCGTTCGCCCTTGTAGAGCTGGCCGTTGCAGCGGTTGGCGATTCCATCGAGGGCTTGAATCGGATAGACGACCTCGGGATAGTCCTCGAGAAGCAGATCGTTACCGTCGAGTTCCATCTTGATCGATTCGAGCATGTCCATCGCATGCCCTTCGTCCGAGCCAATGAGACAGACGAACTGCCGATGCCCGTTCAGCACCGCCCAGATGCAGGCGCACTCACAGATGGTGGTCTTACCGCTGCCGCGCGGCATCGCCATCGCGAAGAGGCCTCCGCGCAGCACCGCTTGTTCAATCTTGGAGATGACCTTGAGATGGTCGGGCGACCACGGCAAATGGAACGTCAGCGGGAAATACGAATCGCAGAAATTCCGAAAGCCAGCTGCGGCCCGCGCCTTGCGTTCCGGATTCACGACCGACGGCAGATCGCCGATGTCGCGGCCCGCCAGCGCGATGGCGGAGTTTCGTGCGCGGGCGCGATCTTTCAGCTTCTCGTAAGGATCGCCGGCGGGCTCAGGCTTGGGCGCATGACGCGTTTGCACGAGCCACGCCGTATAGCGCAAGAGATCGACGTGCCGCGCATCACCGATCCGCATACCGGCGCGCGAGCGATGACGATGCAATTGCCGTTCGTTGAGCACCTCGCCCAGTGGCGTCGAGTTGAGGAGCCGACAAAGTTCGCTCGGCCGTAGCTTGCGCGGATCAGTCGGCATGTCGTTCCTCCGCGCTACGACCCATCTCCTGCACCAGCCACGCGGCATAGTGCACCAGGTTCACCGCCCCGTTCGCATTCGTCGGCGCACCGGCGGCGATGTCGGCCTGCAGCATCGCGGCGGTGACCGCTTGGCCGCCGACTTTCGACAGCAAGCGCGCCGCATCCGCCAGCGCCAGGGCGCTCGGATTCAAGCCGGAAACAGGTGTTTTCTCAGCATTCTCCGACATTATTGGGCCCCGCGAAAAAGGCTGCGAAATCCGGTCGGAATCTTCGCTGAAGCGCTTGAGTAATTTCGCCCCGCATGGCTCATGTGTGTCTGTCGGAAGAGAGCAGCCAATAACCAAAACCACGGAGCCCAACCATGAAGCTGAATCCACGCCACCCTGGAACCTACACCGGGCAACCCGCCCGCATCATCGTCGCCGCCGAGATGAGCAGCGGCCGCCTCT
>JAWXBB010000017.1:0-8006 GCA_034439795.1 Planctomycetaceae bacterium
GAAGAACGGACGCTTCCCGAACCGGTCCCGCGAGGCGAACAGCACCTGCCGCCGGGCGTCCCAAATGGCGAACGCCCACTGCCCGTTGAACCGCCGGACACAATCCTCGCCCCATTGCGCGTAGGCGGACAACAGCACTTCCGTGTCGGAATCCGACGCGAACCGATGTCCCAGCCCGATCAATTCCTGGCGGAGCTCCAGGTAGTTGTAGAGTTCACCGTTGAACGTGACGGTCAACGTTCCGTCGGCCGAGGTCATCGGCTGCGCACCGCCGGCGAGGTCGATGATGCTCAGCCGGGTGTGACCGAGTCCGACCGGTCCGAGCACCGTCATTCCCTGCGCATCGGGACCGCGATGTTCGAGGGTCTCGACCATGCGTCCCAGCGCGGACCGGCCAACGGGTCGGTCGTCCCAGCGGACAATTCCGGCAATACCGCACACGATCTCAAGCTCCGTTCAGAATCCGGGAGAAACACACAGCGTCTGCCGGGCGGAGTGGCAGGGGTTGTGTCGTCCTTGCGGATTCTGCGGGGTGTCTCCTGGGTGAACTGGCTCACGTGAGTGAATAGTGGACTCAAATCCGGCCGCGTGCTGGTCCGGCCGTGCTGGCTTACAGACTTGTCACGCTCCTGCCGCCAGGAACGGGGTTGTACGATGCGCACGCGACTCGCCGAGCAGTCGGCGACGTTTCGATTGGGCAACACAATCGGGCCGGCGACGCATCGAAGGCCGATTGTGCCGTCTGGAAATCGGGCGTGCCACGTGTAACCTACGTCGCGAATCCACCGCGTGCCGAGCATCGGCACAGAATGCACGCCCGTCTCAACCGTTGCATCCGGAATCAACTGGACGTCACGGCGGCGCGATCGGGGCCGACCCCTCGCGCAGCCACAATTCGCCGGAGACGGTCAGGTTGGCGAACCGCTGGACGAGGCCGGACGGCCAGCGGACGACCAGCTCATCCACCTGCCGTTCGCGCCCGGTCCCGATGATCAGCCGCCGCTCGTTGCTGGCGTGGTAGCCATCGCCGGCGGTGAGCTGGCGGGTCTGCGTCTGCGCGCCGATGCGGGCCTCGACGATGGTTCCGATGGCGTCGCGATTGGACGCCATGCCGAACAACCGCAACGACAGGCTACCCCCCACATCGTCCGTCGTGTTGGTCAGGAGCACGGACGCATCGTACAAATGACCGACCGCCAGATCGTCGCGGCCGTCGCGATTCCAATCCAGCCGCACCGCCGATCGGCCCAGCCACGACTGCTCGAAGTACGGCCCCAACTTCGCGGCCGGCGATTCTACGAACTGGCGAACACCGTCCCATCGAAACAGCTGTGCCGGCATACGGTAGGGCCGATTGAGTCGGCTCAGATCGTCGACGTGGCCGTTCGCGACGAACAACTCCAGCCGCCCGTCGAGATCGGCATCCAGAAACTGCGTCCCGAAGCCCAGCCTGTTGAGCGACGGCCCTTCCAGTCCCGTTTGTCGCGACCGATCCTCGAAGAACCCCGGCGTGGAGTTCAGGAACAGCGTGTTGGGCTCCGCGTAGAAATTGGTGATGTGCAGATCGATGCGGCCGTCGTTGTCGACGTCGCCGAGAGCCACCCCCATGCAGCCGGTCGCCTTGCCCACCCCGTTGAATGCCAGGCCGGATTCGATCCCGCATTCCCGCAGGCGACCGCTGACATGGCCCGTCAAGGGGCGGAAATAGAAGCACGCCGTGGTGTCGTTCGCCACGAACAGGCTGAGCCGGCCCGTGCCGTCGGCATCCCACGCCGCCACGCCCAGCCCCATTCCTTCGGGGATCTGGCCCAACACATCGCTGGTCGCTTCGCGAAATCGCCCGTCCCCCAGGTTCCTCCACAGACGGTCCGGGTCGCCGTGAAAATCGTGCGGCAGGCACTGCTTGACCGATCCGTCGGTGTGGCGGCAAACGCGGTCGAAGACGTCGTCGTCGACGAGATAGTTCACATCGTAAATGTCGGGAAGTCCGTCGCCGGTCAGATCGGCCATGACGGTGCTGGTCGTCCAGCTTCGGGAATGCACCCCGGCCGCATCGGTGACGTCGCGAAACGTTCCATCCCCCAGGTTGAGCCACAAGACGTTGCCGCCGATGTTGGCGACGTAGACATCGGGGAATCCATCGGCGTTGTAATCGCCGATCGCGACTCCCTGTCCGAAGGCGTCCTCGCGCAGTCCGGCCGGATCGGTGACGTCGTCGAACGCGGTCCCAAATCGGTTGCGAAAGAGCCGGTCGCCGCCATTTGCATCGGGCGATCCGGGAGGCCAGGTTCGCCCCTGTGTGAAGACGAGATCGGGCCAAGCGTCGAGATCGTAATCCAGCACCCCGATGCCGCCGCCGGTGAACTCGAACATCCGGTGCGTCGGCGGACCCGCGATGCCGTTGAAATACCGAAACCTCAACCCGACCGACGGGGCATCATCCCGGAACGTCGGCACGGCAGCGGAAGTTGTCAAGTCGCGCGACGCCGGTGCTGATCGGGGGTGCAGAACGGGCAGGGGATAGTGCGAGAGATCGATCGACAGCGCCACGTTTTCGGAATCGACGACCAGTTGCAGAGGTTCGTCCTTCAACCGGCGACGCAACCGCTCCGCGCAGGTCGTCAGCTCCGCGGTCTTCGCGCCGATCTCCATCGCGAACTGACACCACCCGTAGGCTTCCCACAACCGGCCCGCCGCTTCGTAGGCCTCGGCCAGCGGCAACAACAGTTCGGGACGACCGCGGTCCGCCGTGTACAGCACGCGATTCTGAAGCTGCTCCAGGGCATTGATCTTTTCGACGCGTGCGCGGAACAAATCCGCGGCGTCGTCTTCCCCCGCGGCGGCCAACTCGTGCGCCAACCGAAACGTGGCCGTTTTCGATTCCGGGATCCGCCGGACCGCCTCCCAGTAGCAGCGAATCGCCCCCGGCCGGTGGGCCACCGCCTCGGCCATCTGCCCGAGCAACAACCACGTTTCGCCGACGTCGTACGCATCCGACGGCAGCTTCCGAGACCACGCCGCGAACTCCGCGGTTCGCTGGGCGGACACCAGCACCCGCCCCGTCAGCAAAGTGGCGGGCACGTTGTCCGGATCGAGGTCCAGCGCCGTCTTCAACAACGGCTCCGCCTCCTGCGGGCGCTCCTGCTGGAGGGCGTGCCACGCCAGACCGACCAGCGGATTGGGGTCGGCGGCATCGGCTTGCCGCGCCTGACGCAGCAAGGGCAGGTCGTCGAGCCCCATTTCGCCGCGGACCAGCAGCAGCAGCAGGTCGGGATCGCCCCCCTGCCGCACGACGCGGAGCACGTGGGGCGGAATTTCGCGCATTCGGCCGCACAGGCTCAACAACCGCACGAGACCGGTGTTGGCGGCCATGTCATCGGGCGCGATCGCGAGCGCGGCCCGGTAAGCTCGTTCGGCCTCGCGCAGATGGTGCAGATGTTTGTGCAGAATCTCCGCCCGTCGCAACTGCACCGGTCCTTGCACGGCCGGATCGTCCGTTGCGGCGACACGATCGAAGTGCTCGAGCGCCCGCGACCAGGCGCGCTGCGCGGCGGCGGACTCGCCGGCGAGCCAAGCCGCGTCCGGCCGGTCGGGGTCGAGTTTCCCCGCGCGGACCGCCAGCGCTTCCGCGCGGGCGAAGTCCTTTTGGCGCTGCGCGGCGCGGGCTTCGCTCATCAGTGTTTCGGCGATGGCGCTGCGGCTCGGTTGCAGGCACCACCAGACGGCGAGTCCGACACCGACGATCGCCGCCGTCGCGCCGATCGCCGCCCATCGCCGCCGACGCAAGGGGGGTCGTGAGGAACGTCTTCGCGACACCAAAGGCCCCTTTCGTCGCAGCGGAATCCTCGAGACGGGCTGGCGGCGAGGTCAGCGTTCGCGACCGGTGGTGACGGCGATCACTTCGGGCGACTGGGGATCGCTCCACACGATGCCCGCCGCCGCCGATTCGACCAGCTCCAGCGTACCCTCGGCGGGCAACCGCTGCACGGTGGACGTCGTGCCGGACGGCCAATGCACGGTCAGTTCGGTCACCTCCGTCGCCTCCCCCAGGCCGAATTGAAGCAGCCGTTCGTTGCTGGCCATGTAACCGTCGCCGGCCACGAGTTGCTTGCGCCAGGTGCGGTCGCCCGCCCGCACATCGACCACGCTGCCGATGGCGTCGCGCGCACCTTGCCGTGCGGTCAGTCGGACCGCGATGCGGTGCCCAGCCTGCCCCGTCGTATTGAGAACCAGCGATGCCCGGTCGCCGATGTTGGAAACCGCAAAGTCCATCAACCCGTCGCGGTTCCAATCCAACCGCGACAAGCCTCGACCCAACCGTTTGTGATCGAAGAACGGGCCGATCTGGGCCGCCGCCAGCTCCTCGAACCGGCCTCCATCGAGATTGCGGAAGAACTGCGGCCGCATGTGATACTCGCCGTTCTGATCGCGGTAATCGTCGACGTGGCCGTTGACCGCGACGAGGTCCGGCCGGCCGTCGCAATCGGCGTCGAGAAACTGCGTCCCCCAGCCGACGAACGGCCAGGTCGCCGACCGCAACCCCGCCGGCGTCGCCCGCTCGACGAACAGCCCCGCGGCATCCTGCACGAACAGCAGGCTGGCTTCGTCCTTAAAGGTGGTGACGTAAAAGTCGATCCGTCCATCGCCGTCGGCGTCGTCAGCGGCGATTCCCATCGACGCCATCGCCAGGCCATCCTGATTGAACGCCACGCCGCTGATGAAGGCTTCGTCGTCGAGGCGAATGTTGCGGCGGTCCCCAGTCGAATGGTTGCGTAACAGGAAATTCGGCACCTGGTCGTTCGCGATGAACAGGCTGGGCCGCCCGCGCTCCTGCCAATCGAACGCGACGACGCCCAACCCCTTGCCGTCGATTTCGGGCGATAGCGGGTCCACCAACTCAAATGTGCCGTCGCCCCGGCTGAGGAGCAGCCGGTCGGGCGCGCCGGCAAAGGCGCTGGGTGAACAGGCCTTGCCGTCGCAGATCACCTCGTTCACGCGCGGGCCGGTGAGGTAATTCACGTCGTACAGATCGGGAAAGCCGTCGGCGTTCAGATCGACGATGGCACAGCTGGTGGTCCAATCGTCGGCGGTCAGCCCGGCGGCGTCGGTCACATCGGAGAACGTGCCGTCGCCGTTGTGGTGCAGCAATTGATTACGGCCGACGTGGGCGACGTACAGACCGCGAAAGCCATCGTTGTCGAAGTCGCCGGCCGCCGCCCCCTGACCGAATCCCCGGTCGACCAGATGTGCCGCCGCCGTGATGTCGACCGCCGCTTGTCCGCCCACGTTGCGAAACAGGCGATCGGTGAGCGCACCGGGCGGGGGCGGCACATTCTCACCCGTGGGCCAGACGCCTCCTTGGGGGAAAAACAAATCCGGCCAGCGGTCGCCGTCGAAGTCGAGGACCGCCACGCCGCCGCCCGTCTGCTCGAATTGCCGGGCTCCCGGCGTGGCCGGGTCGGCGCCATTCGCGTAGAGGAAATCCGGGCCGTTCGTCGTTTCCTCGAAACGGATCGCCGCCACGGGCGACCGCACGTCCGGGGAGGGCGGTTCCGCGGGACTTGTCAGCAGCGAATCGAAGCCCGGAAGTGCCGACAGGTCGTACCGAAGCGCCAGATTCTCGCCGTCGACGACCAGCGGAAGCTGCGGATCGAGCCGGCCCGCTACGCGCGTCAACAACTCCGGCGGCCACGCCGCGGCGGGGAATTGGTTGCGCGCCACCACGCCCCACGCCCCGGCTTCCCAAATCCGGCCCATTCGTTCGAGCAGCGTGGCGACCTTCTGGAACGGCTCGTCGCGGCGCGACTCTGTCCGTAGGACGGAATCGATGAACTGCGTCAGTTCGATCAACTCCCGCGACCGGGACTCGACGGCCTCGCTGGCGGGATGATCGAGCGACCGCAGCACCTGCCCCCATTGAAACATCGCCCGGCGATTCGTCGGCGCACGCCGGATGGCCTCCCAGAAACACCGCGCCGCCACCGCCGACCGGTCGCGTTTGCGGGCCCACAAGCCGCGCACGTACCAGATGTCGGGGTCGTCCTCGGCCGTGGGGGGCAAACGCCGATGCCAGTCCAAAAACTCGCGATCCGGTTGATTGACCAGCAGTTCCCCCAGCATCGCCTGGGCCGCGACCGATTCCGGCATCGCCGACACGATGGCCTTCAGTCGATCCATCGCGTTGCTGCTTTCACCATCCCAGAGTGCATGAGCGGCGAGTCCCAGTTGGACGATCCAATCTCCCGGTGACTTCCGCTCGCAGTCTTCCAGATACGGCCGCTGCTCGACCGGACGGTCGAGATCGGCGAATAACACCAGTTCTTCGACAGTCGCCGTGCCGCTGCGAACGAGCGCCCAATAGTGCGGCACCGATTCCCACCGCCGACCGGACACGCTGGTCAGAAAGGCGAGTCGCTCGTGCGTCAGCGTGTGATTGGGGGCGGAGACCAGAAACTGACGGTACAACAGCTCCGCGTCCGACAGCCGGGCCGCGTCGCGACAGGCCTCGGCGGCATAGAACAGGCCGAGCGGCGGCTTGCGCGTCTGGAGCTGTCGCTGGGCGACGGTCCGATAGTGCCGCACCGCATCGTCGGTGCGTCCCGCCTTGGCGGCGGCTTCACCGGCGATTGACGTCGCGGTCATCCAATCCGCATTCGCCCTGGGGATGCGGCTGGCCAACTGTTCGACACGATCGAAGTCGCGGTTGGCCAGTGCCGCGCGAACTTCCGCTAACGTGGGAACCGGAACGGGTGGCGCAGACTTCCCCCCACAACCGCAAAACGCCGCCAGGGCGACGACAAAGGGAACCATCCGCCATCTCCCAACCGCGCTGGGGAGTTGCCGGCGATCAGAGTGCGGTCCGTCCGTTTCGCGCGAACCGCAGTCCCGGTCTACTTGATCTCGAACGTGAATTTGTTGTCCCCGCTCGGCTCGACTTTCGCGGTCAAGGGGGTTTGATCTGCGTTGCCGAACTTGGCCGGCAGGAGGTTGCCCGTGGGCTTGGCCGCGGCGGCCGAATGCGAGTTCCCGGGATTGAACCCGGGCTCGGTGCTGTGCGCCTCTTGAGGCGCCGGCGCGGCCCCGGCGTCGTTCATCATGACCAACACCTTGAACTCGCCGGCCGCAGCGCCATCGGCGCCGCCGTAAGTCGTCAGATCGAATTCGCCCGCGTCGTCGGTTCGGCCGATCGCCGGCGGCTGCTTTTCCTGCGGCGCGAACGTCACGATGGCACCAATCAGCGGGCTGCCCAGATAGGAGATCTTCCCGGACGCCTTATACACTTTGGCGCGGTTGGCCGCCCCTTCGCCACCGCCGCCGCAACCCGTCACCAGCAGCCCCAGCATCAAGCCCGTCATGGCCCGCACGCAATGTTTCCGCATTCCCCAAGTCGCCTCTGCCGAAGGATTGGATTAAGAACGAGAATGAGGGCTGCACGGGCAGCCCTCATTCCACGCTGTCTAACTCACTCGTCAATTGCTGACTGGGCTGGCTTAGAACTCGGAAACCGTTTCGTTGCCGGCGACCGAACCCAACGCACCCCAGACGCCGTACACGCTGGGACCGGTCGGCGGACCGCCGCCACCCATCGGCGGGTTGGTGAGCGTCGAATTCCCGGTATCGATGTTCTCGCTGACGAAGCGAACCGCTCCGTCCCCCATCAGCACGTGCACGCCGCCGACGTGCTGACTCGACGCGTTCAGGATGCCGTCGCCCGAATCGCCGCCGTTGTTCGACAGGCAACTGATCTTGTTCGGGCCGAACACCGTGTTAAACCCCGTGAAGATGATGTTCGCATCGAACCAGCGTTGACCCCGCCGTTGCGAGTTGCCGTTGAGCGAGGTGATGATCCCCTGGGCATTCACCGCCGTCAGGCAGACGGCCGGGTTGCCCCGCAATTGCGCTTGACTGAACTGCCAGGACGTTGCGCCCGTCCTGACCGTGTTGCAGCCTTCCTTCCCCACGATGACTTCCGACATGGCGGCCGTGTTGCTCAGACCGTCGAGCAC
>JAWXBB010000018.1:0-43744 GCA_034439795.1 Planctomycetaceae bacterium
CAACACCAACCCGAAGCGTGAGCGAGGGCGAGCGCTCGCCCTCGCTCACGCTTCGGGTTGGTGTTGCCGATGTTCATTGCCCTGTGAAGCGTTCGGCCCCCTCACTCTAGCCCTCCCCCCCGAAGACGGGGGCGAGGGGACCGGAGGGAAAGACGAATGCACAACGTGCATTCCCTCCGCGGGTTGGCATTGCCCGATTGATGGGAAGCCGTTACGAATCGCGGCCCCGCTGTCGATGAGACATGTTCGCTTCCTCGCCAGGCCTTGCCGCGATGATCTCACCCCCGGTCTTCCTGTTCGCCGGCGGCGGAACGGGAGGGCATCTGTTCCCCGGCATCGCCCTCGTCGAAGCGCTGCGGCTGCGGCGGCCCGAGGTCGTCCCGCTGTTCGTCGGCAGCGACCGCGAGATCGAACGCCGCATCATGCAGCAGCACGGCCTCGCGCACCGCGCGATGTCCACGGCGTCGCTCCGCGATCTGACGCAGCGGCCCGATCGTTTCGTGTGGCGCAACTGGCGCGCGGCGGTGCAGGCCAAACAGATCATCGAGAAGAAGCGGCCCGAACTTGTCATCGGACTCGGCGGCTTCGCCAGCGCGCCCCTTGTCTGGGCGGCGCATCGCGCGCGGGTGCCCGTCGTGCTGCTCGAACAGAACGCCATCCCCGGTCGGGCCACCTGCTGGCTGGCGCCGTATGCGAAGATGGTCTGCACGACGTTCCCCGAAAGCCTCGAGTGGATTCCCACCAGCCGGCCGGTCATCGTCTCCGGCAACCCGATCCGCCGGGCCGTCGCGGACCTGTTTCACGAACCGCTCGGACAATCACACAGCGAAACGGAACGGACATTGTTGGTCCTCGGCGGCAGCCAAGGGGCCGACGGTCTCAACACCGCGTTGATGGAACTCGTCCGCCGGCATCGCCACGAGTTGACCGGTTGGACCGTGATCCATCAGACGGGGCCGCGGCAGTTGGACTCCGTCCGGGCCACGTATCGCGAACTCGGCCAGACCGCGGTGGTCCACGATTTCTTCGAGGATCTGACCGATTTGTATCGCCGGGCCGACATCGTCATCTCCCGTGCCGGCGCCACGACGATGTCGGAACTGGCGTGCGCGGGCAAGCCGACGGTGCTGGTGCCGTATCCGCACGCGGCCGATAATCATCAGCGGGCCAATGCCGACTCGTTCGCCCGCCAGGCGGCCGCGGTGATCGTCGAACAGGCGTCGGCTTGCCCGGAAACGGCGAGCCGATTGTGGTCCGCATTGGAACCCTTGCTGCACGACCCGAACCAGCGTCTCGCGATGGGCCAGGCCGCCCGCGACATCGCCCGCCCCGACGCCGCCGACCGCGTGCTCGACCTGCTCCTCGACCAGCAACGAACCGCGGCGTAATCGAAGAGGTTTATCCACAGATTTCGCAGATGACGCAGATTGAAGAAGCAAGAGTCGAGTTGACGAATCACACAATTCTGTCACTCTTAAATCTGCGTCATCTGTGAAATCTGTGGACGATCTCTTCCTCTTGAATTGATCTGGAGAGTCGTCCTTGGACATGACCGCCAACGATCTGATGCTCGTCACCGGCGCGACCGGGCTTGTCGGCAGCCATGTCGTGATGCGAGCCCGTCGCGACGGCTGGCGCGTGCGGGCATTGGTCCGGTCAGCCACTGCGGCGAAAGACCTGGCGGACGCCGGTGCGGAACTGGCGATCGGCGATCTGGGCGACGCCGCGTCGCTGACGAACGCCGTCCGCGAGGCGACGGTCATCGTGCATTGTGCGGCGAAGGTGGGCGACTGGGGGCCGGTGGACGATTACCGCCGCATCAACGTCGATGGCGTCCGCACGCTGCTCGACGCCGCGGGGCAGGGGGGCGCGCTGCGGCGGTTCGTGCATCTCAGCTCGCTCGGCGTCTACCCGGCCCGCGACCACTACGGGACCGATGAGGACACGCCGCCGAGCGCGACCGGCATCGACGGCTACACGCTCACCAAAGTCGAGGCCGAGCAACTGGTGCTCGACTACGTCCGGAATCGCCACGTCCCCGCGGTCGCGTTGCGGCCGGGGTTCATCTATGGACCACGCGACCGCACGATCCTGCCGAAGCTGCTCGAACGGTTGAAGTCGGGGCAGTTCGCGTACCTCGGGTCGCCCGACAAAGTGATGAACAACACGTTCGTCGGCAACCTCGTGGACGCGATCTTTCTCGCCATCGCCCGCGACAACGCCCTCGGCCGGGTCTACAACATCACCGACGGCCGGCTGGTGACGAAGCGCGAGTTTATCGAAACGATCGCCGCCGCGGCCGAGGTGCCAGCACCGACGAAAGTCGTGCCGCTCGGCCTGGCCCGCACGATCGCCCGCGGGCTGGAGTTCGTCTACAAGACGCTCGGCAAGCAGGAAGCGCCGCTGCTGTCGAGCGCGCGGATCAAGTTTCTGGGCCTGAACCTCGACTACTGCATCGACCGCGCCCGCCGCGAACTCGGTTACAACCCTGCCGTCGATTTCCAGGAGGGGATGGCCGAGACGCTGGCGTGGTTCCAGTCGCGGTCTCTGGTCTTAAAGTAGACGAGTCACTCCGTGACGCGAAATCTTCCAGTCACGGAGTGACCGGTCTACTTTTCCAGGGCTGCGTTGCAGTCTCTCCGCAACTCTGCGACGCTGGGGCGAACCACTTTTCGATCGGCTTCGGTGTCGCCATGCGTGTCGCAGTCTCTGCCGGCCTGCTGTCGTTGATCGCGTTGATGGGCCATCACGCCCTGGCTGCGGAACCCACGACATTGCGAGTGCTGAGTTACAACATCCATCACGGTGAAGGGGTGGATGGCAAGCTCGATCTCGAACGGATCGCAAACGTCATCCGCAGCGTGTCGCCGGATGTCGTCGCGTTGCAGGAGGTCGATCGCGTCACCGAGCGGACGCAGCGCGTCGATCAACCGGCCGAACTGGCGCGGCTCACCGGCCTGACGGCGGTCTTCGAGAAAAACATCGACCTGCAAGGAGGCGAATACGGCAACGCGGTGCTGACGAAGTTGCCGATTCAATCGCACCGCAATCATCCGTTGCCGCAGTTGGTCGAAGGAGAAAAGCGCGGGGCGCTCGCCGTCGAGGTGACGTGCGGCGGGCAACCGCTCACGATCCTCGGCACGCACTTCGATCACCGCCCGGAGCCGGGGGACCGGATCGCGTCGGCGAAGCAGCTCAATCAGTGGGCGACGGATCACGCCGACCAAGCCGCGCTCTTGATCGGCGATCTCAACGCCACGCCCGACTCCGAACCGCTGCGATTGCTCAAAGAGCAATGGCGCGACACCGCGGCTCAACCGTTGCCCACAATTCCCGTCGGCAAACCGTCCCGGCAGATCGATTTCATTCTGGTCCGACCGGCCGACCGTTGGCGAACTGTAGAAATCCGGGTGCTGGACGAAACGGTCGCGTCGGATCACCGGCCAATTTTCGCCGTGCTGGAATTGCGTCCGGCCCCCTGATCACCGCAGAATTCGGGAACTTCACGGTTCGGCGTGCGTTCGCGGGCCGGATTTCGTTGTCCACACCAACCCGAAGCGTGAGCGAGGGCGAGCGCTCGCCCTCGCTCACGCTTCGGGTTGGTGGAACCTGTCTCCCTCCCCCGGATGCTGAACCCCCATGAACGACCGAGTGATTTGGTCCGCCGTCTTCGTTTGCCTGGCCGTCACCGTCACGGCCGCTGAACCCGTCTACGACGTCGCCATCCGCGGCGGCCGCGTCGTCGATGGCACGGGGGCACCGTGGTACTTCGCCGACGTCGGCCTGCGCGACGGCAAGATCGCCAAGATCGGCCGCATTCCGGCGGAGGCCGCGACGACGGTCATCGACGCCACCGGCCTCGTCATCGCACCGGGGTTCATCGACATGATGGGCCAGACGGCGTCGCCGATGGTCGAAGAGCCGCGGTCCGCGATGAACCTGCTCACGCAGGGCATCACCACCATCAACGCCGGCGAAGGCTCGTCCGCCGCGCCGCTCGGTCGCGCCGACGGCATGCGGCAGGGCTGGACGACGATGGCCGAATACTTCGCGCTGCTGGAGCTGAACGGGCTGCCGGTCAACGTGGTGCAGACGGTCGGGCATACGCAGGTCCGGCGGATCGTGCTGGGGGATGTCGAACGCCGTCCCACCGACGCCGAGTTGTCTCAGATGCAGGATCTGGTCCGCGAGGCGATGGAAGCCGGCGCGATCGGCGTCTCGACGGCGCTGATTTATCCCCCCGCCGTGTATGCCACGACGGAGGAAATCGCGGCTCTTGCCAAGGTTGCCGGCGATCACGGCGGCAAATATTTCACGCACATGCGCAATGAGGGGGACCAACTGCTGGAGGCGATTGACGAGGCGTTGGAGATCGGCAAGCAGGGGCACACGCCGGTCCACATCTTCCACCTCAAGACCGCGGGCCGGCAGAACTGGGGCAAGATGCCGCTCGCCATCGCCCGCATCCAGGCCGCCCGTGCCGCGGGGCAGTCCGTGACGGCGGACATCTACCCGTACATTAACAACGGGCTGGGCATCGCGGCTCTGATTCACCCCCGGCACTTCAAGGACGGCCACGAGCCGCTCCGCCGCCGGTTGTCGGATTCGGCACTCCGTGCCGAGATCCGCAAGGAGATGGAAACCACCGACGGCTGGGAGAACTGGTTCCGCCACGTCGGCCACGATTGGGACCGCGTCGTCATCGGTCAGGCCAACGATCGAAAGTACGCTGACGTCGTCGGGCAGAGCGTCGCCGCCATCGCGAAGTCGAAGCAGGAAGACCCGTGGGACACGTTCTTCAACCTCGTTGCCACCGGGGCGTTCGCGTTGCCGCAGAGCATGACCGAGGCCAACAAAATCCTCGCGATGCAACAGGAGTTCGTGTCGTTCTGCACCGATGTCGGCCCGGCGGGTCCGGACAGCTCGGCGTCACATCCGCGGGCCTACGGTTCGTTCCCGCGGATCATCGCCCGCTACGTCCGCGATCTCGGGGCGATCTCATTGGAACGGGCCGTCGCCCAGGCCAGCGCCGCGGCGGCGAACAACGTGCTGGCGTTCGACCGCGGCCGGATCGCCGAAGGCCTGGCCGCCGACGTCATCGTGTTCGACTATGAGCAACTCACCGACAAAGCCACGTTCGACAAGCCAAGCGCCGTCTCCGAGGGGATGAAGCACGTCTTCGTCAACGGCCGCGCGGTCCTCAAGGACGGCCGCTTCACCGGCCAGAAACCGGGCCGCGTGCTGCGCGGGCCGGGTTATCGGGCCGACCTCGCCCCGCCGAATGTTTCCACCGGGACGAAGGACGACCGGCTTGCCAAGCTCGATGCGTTGATGCACGACTTCCTCGCCGAGCACGGCGTCCCCGGCGCGGCGGTCGCCGTCACCGATCACGGCCGGCTGGTTCACGCCCGCGGCTACGGTTACGCCGACCTCGCCCAGCGCGAGCCGGTGCAGCCGACGAGCCTGTTCCGCATTGCCAGCATCTCCAAGCCGATCACCGCCGTCGCGATTCTGCAGCTCGTCGAACAGGGGAAACTGACGCTCGATGACAAGGTGTTCGACGTCCTCGACAAGACCGCCGAGATCGCCGAAGCCGGTGACAAGTTCGACGCCCGGCAGCGCGACGTCACCATCCGGCATCTGTTGGAGCACCGCGGCGGCTGGGACCGGGACGTGTCGTTCGACGGCATGTTCCAATCGATCCGCTTCGCGAAACTGCTCGACGTGCCGGCCCCCGCCGGGCCGCACGACATCATCCGGGCGATGCTGCGGCACAAGCTCGATTTCGAGCCGGGCGAGCGGTACGCGTACTCCAACTACGGCTACAACCTGCTCGGCCGCGTGATCGAAAAGCTGTCGGGGCAGACGTACGAGGAGTACGTCAAGCAGCACGTCCTCGCCCCCATTGGTGTGACAACGATGCGGATCGGCGCGACCCGCCACGACGGCCGCGCGCCGGGCGAGGTGCGGTACTATCAACCGGGGACCGGCACGTCGGTGTTCCAGACCGACATCGGCCAGGAAGTCCCGTGGCCGTACGGTGCGTGGAATCTGGAGGCGATGGACTCGCACGGCGCGTGGATCGCCTCGGCGGTGGACCTTGCCCGCTTCGCATCGGCGTTCGACGACCCGGACCACTGCCCGATTCTCTCGCGCAGCAGCATCGAACTGATGCACGGCCGCCCGCCGGGCCTCGCCGGGCACAACGACAAAGGGGAGCCGAAGGACGTCTTCTACTCCCTCGGCTGGCAGAACCGCGTGGTCGCCGAAGGCAAACTCAACAGTTGGCACACCGGCTCGCTCAACGGCACCGCCACCGTCCTCATCCGTCGCCACGACGGCCGCAACTTCGTGGGCCTGCTCAACACCCGCATCAGCCCAAGGTCCACGCACCTCGGCCGCGATTTGGAAGTGGTGCTGTTCCGGGGGGCGGAGGCGGTGACCGAGTGGCCGGAGGCGAATCAGTTTGACGAGTTCGGGAAGTGATTGAGGGGAATGGAGACGTGCCACTGCTTCGAAGTCTTCGCAGAAGCAGTGTCTTCATGCGTCGATCACCGTTCGGCACTGCTTCTCCGAAGACTCCGAAGCAGTGGCATCGGGCCGTCTGTTGATAGTCTGCGGAGCGGTGTTGCTGGCCAAGACGTGATCCGCGGTTGCAAAGGTGTCAGTCGGCAGAGGTGAGGGCTGACCAAGGAAGGAGGAGGGAGCGTCGGGTGTGACTGGGTTCTCACACTGACCGCTCCCTCATCCATCAAACCGGCTCAGTTAATCGCGATCGTCGTCCTCATCCTCTTCATCGTCGTCGTCGTCTTCCAGAACCTTCTTGAGCAGCACACCGTTCTCGGCGATTTCCACGTCGTAGACGAGTTCGCCGGAGTCGGAGTCGACCTCGATCTCCGCCGAATAGATGATCCGGCCGTCCTCGATCTCGCGTTCGAGTTCTTCGAGCGAGCCCCCGCCGCGCAGTTCGCGCAGCAGGGTCTTGCGAACGGACTTGGGCAGATCGGAGAGCTTCAAGACGACTTTGCCTTTGTCGTCCTCGTCGTCCTCATCTTCGTCTTCGTCCTCATCATCTCCGTCGTCGGAGTCTTCCTCATCGTCGTCGGCATCTTCTTTGTCGCTTTTGCCCTTGCCGGCCGGCTGCGCGGGCTCCAGCACCTTGGCCAGCAACTTGCCCTGGGGACTGAAATGCAGCTCGTATTCGTCGTCGTCGATCAGGAGGTCGACCTCGAAGATGACTTGCCCCTCCTGGGAGATTTTCTCGATGTCGACGATGCGGCCGCCGCTCAGTTCGTTGCGGACGCTCTTCTGGACGGCTTTCGGGCAGTCGGCGAGTTTGAGTTCCTTGCCCCAGGCGGAGACCGGCAGGCACGGCAGCAGCGCGAATCCGGCCAGCAGCAGCGGGTAATTCCACCAGGACAGGCGATGGTTCAGACGGACATCGGCGATCATTTCAAATCTCCTGCGAATGGAAGTCCTTCCACCGAACGCGCTGGCCAACGCCGGCACGAGCGCTCGTTCGGCTTGCGTGAATTCCAGAACTTGGAACAAGGCCGCCGCATAGTCGCGGCGAGTGGCGTGTTTGCCCCCGATGACGAGGGCGTCGCAACACAATTCCTGAGTCACCCGCAGTTCCCGGCGGACCCACCAGACCACCGGGTTCCACCAGCAGACCGCGGCGACGGCCAGCGCCAACAGGTTGGTCCAATGATCGCGGCGGACGTAATGCGCCAGTTCGTGAGCGATCACGCACCCCAGGCGCTCGTCGCTCAGTTGCTCGATGAGCGAACTCGGAATGACGATCACCGGGCCGTTGCTGCGGACCCACAGCAAGGGCGAAATGTTCGTGGTGACCACGCAGATCATCGGCGGCGTCGCGAGTCCCATCCGCCGCGCGCTGCGATCGACGAGACGGCGAAGCCGTTCATCGTTTGAGTCGCCATGCCGCAAAGCACGGCGCAGCCCGATGACCTGCTTCCAGGCCAGTGCCAGCAGCAACAGAGTGCCGGAAACACTCAGGGCGACAAGCGGCCACAGAACACAATCGAATCGATGTTGAGCCGTCGAAGCGGCTGACGACACCTTGAGAGGGTTCGACTCGGCCATTCCCTCGACAGGGGAGCGACGACTCATCGCAGGTTGATACAAAATCGTTTCAGCGACGCCGACATCAATTCGGTCTTCAATCGCAGGCAGCACGGGCACCGGAATCAGTGGTGGGGTCACCACCTTCAGCAGCACAATCACCCACAGCGAGTGCCGGAGGACGGGATAACGGCGAACGACAGGAAAGAGGCTCAGCCCCGCCACGAAGGCCGCCAATAACGCCATGACGACGAGGTTGCACAACAGCGCAGTCAGCAGGGTCGCCAGCATGCGGGTTCACTCACTCGGAGATCGATTCAATGATCTGACGAATTGCGATTCGATCCTGACGCTTCAACTTCACGCGCTCGATCAGCGTCATCAGCATCGGCGCGAGGGAACCCTGGAAGTGGCTGTTGGCCAGTTTCTGCAATTGCTGGCCGACATACGTCTCGCGTTTCACAATCGCGGAGAAGCGGTGCGCGAAGCGGCTGCGATCGCAGGCGACGTAACCCTTCTCGGTCAGTCGTTCGAGCAGGCTCTTCACCGTGCCGTGCAACGCGGGCGTGTGTTGGGAATAAATGGTCTCCGCGATCTCCCGCACCTGACTCGGGCCGCGATTCCACAGCACGTCCAAGATGGCGAGTTCCGTGTCGGTCACATCAGCCAGCGGCTTCGACATGGGTCAATCTTCGAGACGGTGGGGATGACCGTGCCGGCTGGACGCCAACACTTAGGCACGACGCCTGAGATTCTAAAGCATCGTGCCTGAATGTCAAGAGGACTCAGGACAGTCACGGCGTTCACCACTGCCGGGTGCTCTGATCGTGGAATCGGCGTCCTGCGAAGCGTCCGCACGGCTGACACAGCCGTGGCAGACGGGGAACGGTCGCGCGGGCTGGTGTGCCACGGCCGTGTCGGCCGTGTCTTCGGGCGCTTCGCAGGACTGGTGAAATCGCCTGGTGCCACTGCTTCGGAGTCTTCGGAGAAGCAGTGCTGTGCAGTGGCCAACGACCCGAAGCTCACTGCTTCTCCGAAGACTCCGAAGCAGTGGCACGACGCTTGTGTGCGACGGACGTGTCTTAGAGTACATCGCAAGACTCGCGAGCGCACGCTCCCGGCTCGCCAAGCGCCCCCACAAAACCGCCGGGTGCCGCTGGCGAGGGGCTTCGCTCGCCAGTGCTTTTGTCGATCTCCGGAGCGAGTTCGAGTAACATTGTGGGGCACAGGCCGAAGAAGACACGAGCGGCCTCTGAGTGGCACCCAACATCGGAGACTGCGAACATGCGGCAATTCCTCCTCACGGTTGGCTGGCTTCTCGGCGGCGCGTTGGTCGTCGCCGCAGCGGACGGCGTCCGCTCGCATCCCCCGATGCGACCGCTGCCGACGGCGTCGCAGCGACCGTTGCCGGACAGCCCGCGGCGGTTCGTCGATGTCACTCGTGGGCAGGACACGGCGGCCGGGACGGAAGCCGCGCCGTGGAAGACGCTGAAGCACGCCGTGCGGCAGTTGCGGTCGGGGGAGACGCTGCTCGTCCGGGGCGGCGTCTATCACGAGCACGTGGCGCTGACGCAATCCGGGACGGCGGATGCGCCGATCACGATTCGCGGGTATCCCGGCGAGTTGGCGATTCTCGACGGCGGGTTGCGCGAGTTTCTCGACAGCCCCGAATCCAGTTGGAGACCGTTCGATGGCGGCGCACCGGGCGAATTCGTCTCGACGCGGACGTATTTCGACGCCGACGACCGCCAGCCGCCGCGGCAGTTCCTGCCCGGATCGTGGGAGCCGATGTGGGGGATCGAAGAGGAGCGTCCGCTGGCATTGGGTCACTTCGCCGATTCGATGGTCCCGCTGCACGGTTATCGGCTCGCCATCGATCTGCGGTCCGACAACGAATATTGGCTCGGCAACAAGAACGAGATGCGCGACACCGGCCTGTCCTGCGGCCCCGGCCTGTGGTTCAACCGAGAGACCGGCCGGATTCACATCCGCCTCGCACATCACCGGCTGGAAGGCCTCGGCGACCACGCCTACCGCGGCGAGACCGATCCGCGCAAGTTGCCGCTGGTGATCGCCGTCAGCTTTGGCAACGATGTGCTGCGGATCACCGGCGTGAAGCACGTCCGCATTCAAGACGTCGTGCTCCGCGGCGCGACCGGCAGCCCGATGATCAACGTGTATGGCTCGCAAAACGTCGATTTGGATCGCATCGCCGTCTACGGCGGATTTCCGGCGTTGCTCGTGAATGCGTCGCAGGATCTCCGCATCACGCACTCCGCCTTCCGCGGCCTCGCCGCGGCGTGGACGGCGCGGGCCCACATGAAATACCGCGGGACGGCGTCGTACCAGATCGTGTTGCAGAACAACCAGCCGGTGAACGAGCGGATTGAGTTCGCGCATTGCGAGTTCACCGACGATCACGATTTCGCCTATTTACGGCCGGTGAAACAGTTGCAGTTCCATCACAACTTCGTCGACAACTTCAACGACGACGGCTTGGAATGCGGTCCGAAGCTGCGCGAGCACACGCTGTTCATCGCGCAGAACCGGATCGGCCGCTGCCTGATTCCATTCACGCAGCACGAGATCGACAAGGACGACTCGCCGCTCGATCACAATCCCGCGGCGGGCGTGTTTGTCTACCGCAACGTCATCGATCTGCGGGGCGGCACGTACAAATCGCCGCCGAAGGAGGCCGATTCCACGGGCGACTATCTGCGTCAGGAAGGGCACCTCGTCGGCGATCACGGCGGGCCGATCTGGCCGGTGATGCACGTCTATCACAACACGCTGCTCCGCGACACGCCGGTGTTCCGCGATTCGTATCTGTTCGGCCTCGGCAGCCAGGGCCTGCGGAACACCGAGCGCGACGTGTTCAACAACGTCTTCGTGCAGACCGACCGCGTCCCCGGCGTCGGCTTCGTGGCGATGAAGCAGGCGGAGAACGTCCGCGAGGGAGGCAACATTCTGTGGGGCTTAGGGGAGGGACCGGCGCTCGACCGCGATCCGTTCGCCAAATTCCGCGCATCGCCGCTGTTCCTCGACAGCCAGAACCGCTATCCGGCGGGCTGGACGACGGACGACCGCATCGCCGATCCGCACTTCGTGCGACTGACGACCGACCGCACGACACCGCCCGACCTGCGTCTGCAACCGGGCAGCCCGGCGGTCAACGCGGGGGTGCCGATCCCCGCGGACTGGCCCGACTTGCTGCGTGACGCCGACGGTCCCGATGCGGGCGCGTTACCGCTCAGCGTGTCGCCGTGGGGCGTGGGTATCGACGGCCGCGTCCCCCTGTTTGGGGAGTGAACGTCGTGCGGGGTTGTGCCACCGACGCTCCCGGCTCGCCATGTGTGCTCCAACCATCCGCGCGACATTTCCGGTGGGGTGACAGCGTCCTTCAGCACTCGCCATCGCTAAAGGGGGAATGCAACACCATGCCGAAGGGGCCATCCAATGGCGTTGCGTCCGCGGCTGAAAGTGAAGCAGGCTGGCATCCTGATTGCTAGAAGCGGTTTCCAAACCGCATGGTTTTACGCCGAAGGCGTTGTCTATCAAAGCCCAGGGTCGCGAGTCTGCGAGCGCACCCTGGGTGGCGATCGATGACGAACCCCTACCCTGAAGGGGTTTCATCAGGATTTGGCACCGCCGGTGATGCGACCCCGTCAGGGTCGATGCGACTCGGACGCCACTTCCCCAGGGTGCGCTCGCAGACTCGCGACCCTGGGCTGTGTGATCGAACGCCTGCGGCGTATTTGACCTCCGAATCGATGTTCCGCCACCAATAGCAACAACCAGAAGAGAGTTTTGAAACCACTGCTCAGCATCGTTGTGTGCCGTTCAGGGGGAAATTGATCGCCGGGCAGCCTTCGCAGTTCGTGGAGTGCGGCGGCCAATGGGGATGCGTTGTGCGCGGCGAACCGCCAGGGCGGTTTGCGATCATTCACCTCGACACACTCGCGACGCGACCGAAGGGAAGTTCTGCGAACTAGGCTCAATTGGCATTTGAAGAGAGGGCCGACGTGACACCCGCTCAGGAACCGCTGTGGTATAAAAGCGCCATCATCTACCAGGTGCATGTGAAGGCGTTCTTCGACACGACCCGCGACGGCTACGGCGATTTCCGCGGACTGTACGAGAAGCTCGATTACATCGCCGGCCTGGGGGTGACGGCGGTCTGGCTGCTGCCGTTCTGTCCGTCGCCGCTGAAGGACGACGGGTACGACATCGCCGATTACTGCGGCGTGCATCCGACGTACGGCTCGCTGCGAGATTGCGACGAGTTCATCGAGGCCGCCCACCAGCGCGGGCTGAAGGTGATCGGCGAGTTGGTCATCAATCACACCTCCGACCAGCATGCGTGGTTTCAAGCGGCCCGTCATGCCCCCGCGGGATCGCCCGAGCGGGACTATTACGTCTGGAGCGATACGCCCGACCGGTATCGCGAAGCGCGGATCATCTTCACCGACACCGAGCCGTCGAACTGGACTTGGGACAACGTCGCCAAGGCGTACTACTGGCATCGGTTCTTCCATCACCAGCCCGACCTGAACTACGACAATCCGGCGGTGCGGGCGGAGATCATCAAGGCCATGCGGTTCTGGCTCGACCAGGGGCTGGACGGCTTGCGGCTCGATGCGGTGCCGTACCTCATCGAGCGCGAGGGGACCAACTGCGAGAACCTGCCGGAGACGCACGCCTATCTGAAGGAGCTGCGGACCGTCGTCGACGAGCATTACCCCGACCGCATGCTGCTCGCGGAGGCCAATCAATGGCCGCAAGACGTGCGGGCGTATTTCGGCGACGGGGACGAATGCCACATGGCGTTTCACTTCCCTTTGATGCCGCGGCTGTTCATGTCGCTTCGTAAGGAGGACACCCGGCCGATCCGCGACATTCTGCAACAGACGCCGGCGATTCCGACGAACTGCGAATGGGCGATCTTCCTCCGCAATCACGACGAACTGACGCTGGAGATGGTCACCGACGAAGAACGCGATTATATGTACAACGAGTACGCCGCCGATCCACAAATGCGGCTGAACGTGGGCATTCGCCGCCGGCTGGCTCCATTGCTGGGGAACAACCGCCGGGCCGTCGAACTGTTGACCAGCCTGCTGCTGTCGCTGCCGGGCACGCCGGTGATTTACTACGGCGACGAGATCGGGATGGGGGACAACATCTACCTCGGCGACCGCAACGGGGTCCGCACGCCGATGCAATGGAACGGCGACCGCAACGGCGGCTTCTCGCGGGCCGACGCCGCCCGGTTGTATAGCCCGTTGATCGCCGATCCGGTCTACGGCTACCAGGCGATCAACGTCGAGGCGCAGGAGCGCGACCAGTCGTCGCTGCTCAACTGGATGAAGCGGATCATCGCGGTCCGTCGCCGCTATGTCACGCTCAGCGTGGGAACCCTGGAGCTGCTGGAGACCGGCAACCACAGCGTGCTGGCCTTCGTCCGACGGACCGCCGAGGAGGCGCTGCTGGTGGTGGCGAACCTGTCGCGCTTCGTGCAGCCGGCCGCCCCGGTCCTGGCCGAGTTCGCGGGTCAGCGGCCCATCGAAGTCATGGGGGGCGCCGAGTTCCCCTGCATCGGGACCGAGCCGTACTTTCTCTCGCTGGGACCGCACGCGTTCTTCTGGTTCGAGATCAAGCCATGCTAACCCCCCAGTGCGGCGCATGGCTCGGCGACGACGGCGTTTGCCGCTGGGTGGTGTGGGCCCCGCAGATTTCGCACGTCGATCTGCTGCTGTACGGCGACGGCGACGAACCGGCCCGGCACGCCATGACTCCCGGCGATGAGGGACATTACCGCTGCGAGCAAACCGGCATCGTCGAGGGACAGCGCTATGCGTTCCAGCTCGACGGCGGCCCGGTGCGACCCGACCCCGCTTCGCTGTGGCAACCCGGCGGCGTGCATGCGCCGTCCGCCGTCTGGTCGCCGGAATCGTTCGCCTGGACCGATGCCGCGTGGAAGAACGTCTCGCGCACGGATCTCGTCATCTACGAGCTGCATGTCGGGACGTTTACAGCAGAGGGGACGTTCGACGCAGTCATTCCCCGCCTCGCGGCGCTGGCCGAGTTGGGCGTCACCGCGATTGAGCTGATGCCGGTCGGCGAGTTTCCCGGCACGCGCGGCTGGGGCTACGACGGCACGTACTGGTATGCGGCCCAGTCCAGCTACGGCGGCCCGCACGGCTTGCAGCGGCTCGTCGACGCCTGCCACGCGCACGGCCTCGCGGTGCTGCTCGACGTGGTTTACAACCACCTCGGTCCCGAGGGGAATTATCTCCGCGAGTTCGGGCCGTACTTCACCGACCGGTACGCCACGGCGTGGGGGCCGGCGGTCAACTTCGACGGCCCCGGCTCGGCGAACGTGCGGCGATTCGTCCTCGACAACGTGCAATACTGGCTGTGCGCGTTTCATCTCGACGGTCTCCGGCTCGACGCCGTTCATGCCCTGCACGATGCCAGCCCCGTGCATCTGCTCGTCGAAATCCAGCGGACCGTCGTCGAAGAGATCGCCCGGCAGGGCCGCCCGATTCACGTCATCGCGGAGAGCAATCTGAACGATGCCGTGCTGCTCGACCCGCACGATCGCCAGGGTCACGGCCTCGACGCCCAATGGAACGACGATTTCCATCACACAGTTCACGCCCTGCTGACCGGCGAGCGGCACGGCTACTACATCGACTTCGACGATCCCCCGCGACAACTGGCCAAGACGATCAACGACATTTTTGTCTACGACGGCGGCTACAGCCGGTTCCGCGACCGGCCGCACGGCAAGCCGGTGGGCGACCATCCCGGCGACCGGTTCGTCGTCAGCATTCAGAATCACGACCAGGTCGGCAACCGGCCGCACGGCGAGCGGTTGTCGGCGCTGGTCGCGCCGGCGCAGCAGCGACTGGCCGCCGGATTGCTGCTACTTTCGCCGCAAATCCCGATGCTGTTCATGGGCGAGGAGTACGGCGAATCGCGGCCGTTTCCGTTCTTCTGCGACTTCGGCGACACCGGCGTGCAGGACGCCGTGCGTCGCGGCCGTCGGGCGGAGTTCGACCACATCGCAGTTGGCGACGTTCCCGACCCGTTCTCTGAGACGACGTTCGCGTCGGCGGTGTTGACGTGGTCGTGGCCGGACGGCACGGTCCATGCCGGCCTGCGCCGACTGTATCGCGACCTGTTGGCGCTGCGGCGCACACAGCCCGCGCTGCGCGACTATCACAACCGCCGCGCGGAGTTGATCGAGACGCAGGGGGGGCGCGTGTTGGTCATCCATCGCGGCGACGCCGACCGGCCGGGCGAACGATTGTGGGCGGCGTTCAATCTCGGCGATCGTCCCGCCGTCTGGTCGCCCCCCGACTGGCCCGAATGCCGGCTGGAACTCCGTTCCGAAGAGGCCGACTATGGCGGCGCGATCGGCGGCGACCCGTCGGAGCGAATCCTGAGTCCGTGGGAATTCGTCGTGTTCGGCTGCGCACCACTGGGATCGGAGTCGGACGCATGACGACCGCCCCTGAGCAAGCCGTCGACGAAATCCTGGCCGCAGTGATGCGGCGGATGGAGCGCGAACGGCTGCCGACGGCCACGTACCGCATTCAGTTCCATGCGGGCTGCACGTTCCGCGAGATTGCCGCGGTGGTGCCGTATCTGCACGCGCTCGGCATCAGCGACCTGTATGCTTCGCCGTTCCTGCAGGCCCGGCCCGGCAGCGTGCATGGGTACGACATCGTCAACCACGCGGCGATCAATCCGGAGATCGGCACGCTCGAGGACCTGCACGCGCTGCGGGCTGCGCTCCGCGACCGGGGCATGGGACTGATCGCCGACGTCGTTCCCAATCACATGGCCGCCGTCCCACAACTCAACGGCTGGTGGCAGGACGTGCTGGAGAACGGTCCCGGTTCGGCGTTCGCAGGGCATTTCGACATCGACTGGATGCCGCTCAAGCCCGACTTGGCGAACAAGGTGCTGCTGCCGGTGTTGGGGGACCAGTTCGGCAAAGTTCTGGAAGACGGGCAGTTGTCGGTCTGCTACGGCGAAGGCTCGTTTTGGATCGCGTACTTCGAGCAGCAATTTCCCCTCGCGCCGGGGACGTACTCGATGATCCTCGCGCCGTGGCTGGAGGAATTGCAGGAACGGCTGGGAACCGAGGACGCGGACGTGCTCGAGCTGTTCAGCATTCTGACGGCGATCCGCAACCTGCCGCCGCGCACCGAGACCGACGCCGAACGCCTGGCCGAGCGCCGTCGTGAAGCGGCGATCATCAAGCGGCGGCTGCACGAGCTGGTCGGCCGTTCGGAGAAGATCGCGGAGTTCGTCACCGGGAACCTCCGGGAGATGAACGGGCGCGTGGGCGATCCGCGGAGCTTCGACCGATTGGACGAACTGCTCGGGGATCAGGCGTACCGGCTGGCCTACTGGCGGGTGGCGTCGGACGAGATCAACTATCGCCGGTTCTTCGACATCAACGAGCTGGCCGCGATCTGCACCGAGTCGCCGCCGGTCTTTGCGGAGACGCACCGGCTGGTGTTCGACTGGCTCGACGAGGGAACCGTCACCGGCCTGCGGATCGACCATCCCGACGGCCTGTACGACCCGAGAATGTATCTGCTGCAATTGCAGGAAGCACAGTTCCTGAGATTGTGCCGGGAGGAGAGTCGCGCTCGCGCCGATGGCGGCTCCGCAGACCCGCTCCCGGAAGAGAAGCTCGTCGAGTTCTGGCGAGCCTCGTCGCTCATTCCCGGCTCGCCGCTCGCCCGGCCTCTCTATCTCGTGGTGGAAAAGATCCTCGCGCCCGACGAGGCGCTCCCCGAGAACTGGCCGGTTCATGGAACCGTCGGTTACGAGTTTCTCAACGCGGTGAACGGACTGTTCGTCGATCCCGCGGGGCAACGGCCGCTGACCGCGCTGTACGAACGGTTCACCGGACAGCCGACCGACTTCGCGGAACTGGCGTATCAATGCAAGCGGTTGATCGTGCGGATGAGCATGGCCGGCGAGCTGAACGTGCTCAGCAACCGGCTGGACCGCATCTCGGAACGGAACCGCCGCACGCGCGACTTCACGCTCAGCAGCCTGACGCGGGCGCTCCAGGAGGTGGTGGCGTGCTTCAGCGTCTATCGCACCTACGTCCATCCCGGTCACGTGCTGGAGCGCGACACGCATTACATCGAGCGCGCGGTGGCCCGCGCCAAGCGCCGCAATCCCGCGATGAGCGGCGAAATCTTTGATTTCCTCCGCGACGTGCTGCTGCTCCGCGACCGCGACGTCGCCGACGAGCGGGAACGCGAGGCGATCCAGCGGTTCACCGGCAAGTTTCAGCAGTTGACCGGCCCGATCATGGCCAAAGCCGTCGAAGACACGGCGTTCTATCGCTTCAACCGCCTCGTCTCGCTCAACGAAGTGGGCGGCGAGCCGGCGGCATTTGGCACGTCGGTCGCCGGGTTTCATCGGTTCCAGCAGGCGCGGCTGCCCCGGTTGTCGCATTCGCTGAATGCGAGTTCCACGCACGACACCAAGCGGAGCGAAGACGTCCGGGCGCGCATCAGCGTGCTCAGCGAGATTCCCCGCGAGTGGCGGAGCAAAGTGCAGGCGTGGAGCCGCTGGCATCGCCGGCTGAAGGCGGAAGTCGACGGCGGCGAAGTGCCGAGTCGGAATGCGGAGTACCTGCTGTATCAGACGCTGATCGGCGTCTGGCCGGACGCCATTCCGGATGGGGCCGACCGCGAGCGATTGGTCGCCCGGATGCAGCAGTACATGCTGAAGGTCGAACGCGAGGCGAAAGTCCACACGAGCTGGATCAGCCCCCACGAGGCTTACGAAACCGCCGTCAGCCGTTTCGTCGCCGATTTGTTCGCGACCAATCGTCGCCGCCCGTTTCTCGCCGATCTGCACGAGTTCGCCGGCCGCATTGCCGCGCACGGGCGCTGGAATTCGCTGTCGCAGTTGCTGTTGAAGTTGACCGCTCCGGGCGTGCCCGATTTCTTTCAGGGGATGGAGGCGTGGAACCTCACGCTAGTCGATCCCGACAATCGACAGCCGGTCGATTTCGCCGCCCGGGACCAAACACTGAGCGAGTTGCGAACGCTGCTGTCCAGCGAACTGCCCGGTACAACGCCGGAGGATGTGATCGATTCCTGGCTGGCGCGGGAGACCGAATCTGTCCCGACGGCCTCGCAACGGTTGTTGGAGACCTGCGCCGACGGCCGCATCAAGCTCTTCGTCACGCTGCTCGGCCTGCACGCGCGGCGGCATTGCGGCGAACTGTTCGCGACCGGCGAGTACCTGCCGCTCGAAACCACGGGACGATTCGCCGACTGCGTCGTCGCCTTCGCCCGGCGGCACGGTGACCAATGCGCAATCATCGTCGCCCCGCGGTTGACGGTGAAGGTGGCCGGGTTCGGGGGACCGCCCGCTATCGGCGATCTTTGGCAGGACACAGCGATTCGCTTGCCGGACACGCTCGACACCCGGCCGTTCCGTGAACTGTTCACGCGGCGCACGTGGCCCTCTTTAACGACTGACGACGTCGGGTCCGGGTGCTTCCCGGTGGCCGAAGCGCTGCACAGCTTTCCGCTGGGGCTGTGGTGGACGACGCAGCCCTGACGTGGTGGCGTGGAAAAATTGCTCAATCAGACGGGCCGTTGAGCATCCCAGCCGAGAGCGTCAGCGAACGGCGACCGGAAGCGGGTCAGGCTCCGGACGCCGTTCGCTGGCGCTCTCGGCTGGGATGAGTCGTCGCCGGGCCTTCGCTCATTGCGCTTCGTCGGTCGCGAAACCGTGCTGCTTGCGATGCACGGGGCCGTCGAATGTCTTGGATGTCTTGAACAGCTCGTATCGGCCGTCGCCCGCCATCGGCAATGTGCGGGCCTCGAGTTGTTGCCGTTCGGCGTCCGACATCGGCTGAAAGTTGCGCACGATCTTGAGATTCTGATCGAGGATCTGCTCCGAGTCGATGCCGCTGACAAGGCTGGCAATCGGCAGCGACAACACGTATCGGATCGCGTCCTGCGGCGAAAGGCCCGCCTTGGCGACGATGGCCCCGTTGCCCCCGAGGCTCTTCATGCCCAGCGGGGCAATGCCGCGCCGCAGCAGTTCCGGCAGCACCAGTTTCTGGAAGCTGCGGAAATGGACGTCCATGACATTGAGCGGCATCAGCACGCTGGCCCACTCGAAGGGCATGCCCAGCATCTTCAGGTGAATGCTGGGATCCTTGTGCCCGGTGAAGCCGAGATACCGCACCTTTCCCTGCTCGAGCGCCTTGAGGCCGGTCTGAATGGCGCCGTCGTTGGCGAACACCCAGTCGGGGTCGTTGTCGTAGACGATCTCGTGGAACTGCCACAGGTCGATCCGGTCGGTCTGCAACCGCCGCAGGCTGTCGTCCAGATTCGATTGCGCCTCGCGGGCTGTCCGGCCGCAGACCTTCGTCATCAGGAACGCCTTGTCGCGACGGCCCCCCTCGGCGAGCGCCTTGCCCATCCGCTCTTCGGCGACGCCGTCGTGGTAGTCCCAGCAGTTGTCCATGAAGGTCAGGCCCTCGTCGACCGCCCGCTGGATCAGCCGCACGCTGGCCGCCTCTTCCAGCTTCTCCGGGTTGGTGCTGGCATGACCGCCGAGGCACATGATGCTGACGAGTTCCTTGGTGTGACCGAAGCGCCGCCGCGGCACACCAGTGTCATCCACAACCTGCGACATGGCCGTTCCCCCCGCTGACAGCACAGCCAGCCCGGCCGCCGTCTGCTGCAAAAAAACGCGACGATTACCGGCCGGCACGTTCGACATGATGATTTTCTCCCCGAACGGGGCGGTCAGCAAGCGGCATACCGTTTGCGTTCCCGTTGTGATGGGACGCATCCGCCTGTTTCCGCCGAAGGGTTGACCGTGAAGCCACAAATGGAACAAACGACATCTGTGTGGATGGCGACCAGTCAGATTCCCCAGCGACCAGCGTTGGAGGGGGATCTGACGGTCGATGTCTGCATCGTGGGGGCGGGCATTGCCGGTCTCTCCACGGCCTACATGCTCGCGCGGGAAGGCCGTTCAGTCGCGGTGCTCGACAGCCGCCGCGTCGCCGCCGGGCAAACCCAGCGGACCACCGCTCACCTGACGAACGCCCACGACAATTACTACCACGAGGTCGAGAAGATTCACGGCGTCGAGGGCATCCGCATCGCCGCGGAAAGCCATACGGCGGCCATCGACCGCATCGAACGCATCGTGCAGGAAGAACAGATCGACTGCGATTTCTTCCGCGTGCCCGGTTACCTGTTCTGCGCCCCCGACCATTCGCAGGACGTGCTGGATCGCGAGTTTGCAGCGGCACGGCGCGCGGGTTTGCAGGGTTTGGAGTTTTGCGGCCGCGCCCCGTTGATCGGTTTCGATACCGGGCGCTGTCTGTGCTATCCGCGTCAGGCGCAGTTTCATCCGTTGAAATACATGAAGCACCTGATGGACGAGATCCAGCAGGCCGGCGGGCAGATCTTCCACGGCACCGCGGTCGAGCAGGTCGCGGGCGCGCGGCGCGCGCTGGTCACCATGGCGCATGGCCCGTCGGTCTCTGCCGAGGCGGTCGTCGTCGCGACCAATACGCCCATCAACGACATCCTCGCGATTCACACCAAGCAGGCGCCCTATCTCACCTACGCCATCGGCATCAAGGTGCCACACGGGTCCGTCACACGGGCCTTGTTCTGGGACACGCTGGAGAATTACCACTACGTCCGTCTGCAACCGCACGATGCGCAAACCGACATTCTGATCGTCGGCGGCGAGGACCACAAAGCCGGGCAGGCCACCGATCAGAACGAACGGCATTCGCACCTGGAAGCTTGGGCCCGGCAGCGTTTCCAGTCCTTGGGCGAGATCGCGTACAAGTGGTCCGGCATGGTGATGGAAACGGTGGACGGTGGCGCGTTCATCGGCCGCAACCCCGGCGATGAAGACAACGTCTACATCGCCACCGGCGATTCCGGAATGGGCATGACGCACGGCACCATCGCCGGGATGCTGCTCACCGACCTCATTCAAGGCCGCAAGAATCCGTGGACGGAGTTCTACGATCCGTCGCGGAAGCCCGTCGCCGGCATGGCCTGGCGGAACTTCCTGTCGGAGAACGCGAACGTCGGCAAGGAGTACCTGCAGGACTGGCTGCTCGGCGGCGACCGGCCCGACATCGGCCGTCTCGATCCGGACGAAGGGACGGTCGTGCGGCACGGGCTCACCAAGGAGGCTGTGTACCGCGATCAGCAGGGGGCGTTGCATCGTTGCTCGGCGGTCTGCCCGCATCTCGGCTGCATCGTGCATTGGAACAATCTCGAAAAGGTCTGGGACTGTCCCTGCCACGGCTCGCGGTTCGACGCCCACGGGCACGTCATCAACGGTCCGGCGATTTCCGATCTGCAAGCCGTCGACAGCGCGACCCAAACCGTCGGAGCCGGCAGCGGGAGCCATTGACCATGCACGCGCAGGAACTGAGCCACGACAATGCGGCGAAGACGTTCGTCGTCGTCTTCGATGCCGGCGAGGAAGTCGCCTCGGGATTGCTGGCCTTCGCCCGCGAACAGAATCTGACGGCGGCCCGGTTCTCCGCCATCGGGGCGTTAAGCTCGGCGATGCTGGGCTGGTTCAACCCGCAGTCCAAGGTCTACGAGAACATCCCGATTCGTGAGCAGGTGGAAGTCTTGTCGCTGGTCGGCAACATGGCGATGCAGGACGACGAACACAAGATGCACGCGCATCTCGTGGTCGGCAAACGGAATGGCCAGGCGTTTGGCGGGCATCTCCTGGAGGCGATCGTCCGACCGACGCTGGAAGTCATGCTCATCGAGACGCCGGCGCACCTGCACCGCGTGATCGATACCGAGACGCGATTGCCCTTGCTGAATCTCGATTGATCCGCCGCACAACCGGCCCACAGAGGATGCTGATGCGTTACTTCGTCCTGGCCTGCGACTACGACGGCACGATCGCCCACAATGGCCGCGTGTCGGCGGACACGGTTGCCGCGTTGCAGCGGTTCATCGACACGGGACGTCGCTTGGTGCTCGTCACGGGCCGCGAACTCGACGAGTTGCTGGAGATCTTCCCGGAGGTCGGCCTGTTCGAGTGGGTCGTCGCGGAGAACGGCGGGTTGCTGTACCGGCCCTCCAATCGCGAGGAAAAGATCCTCGCTGAGCCGCCGTTGGAAGACTTCGTGCAGGCCCTGCACAAGCGCGGCGTGGGGCCGATCTCCGTCGGCCGGGTGATCGTCGCCACGTGGGAGCCGCACGAGACGACGGTGCTCGACACGATTCGCGAGCAGGGTCTGGAATTGCAGGTGATCTTCAACAAGGGCGCGGTGATGATCCTGCCGGCCGGCGTCAACAAGGCCACCGGGCTGCTGACCGCCCTGAAGCAGATGAACCTGTCGCAGCACGAAACGGCCGGCGTGGGGGACGCCGAAAACGACCACGCCTTTCTCAGCCTCTGTGAATGCTCGGCCGCCGTGGCGAACGCGCTGCCGGCGCTCAAGGAGCGGGCGAATCTGGTGACGCATGGCGACCACGGCGTCGGCGTCGCCGAGTTCATCGATCGGATCATCGCGAACGAACTCGCCGATTGCGGACCGCAACTCACCGGACACGACCTGCTGATCGGCGCGGACGACGAAGGCCGCGAGATCACCGTGCCCGCCTATGGCCTCAGCGTGCTGATCGCCGGACCGTCCGGCAGCGGCAAATCGACGACGACCACGAGCCTTCTGGAGCGGCTGGTCGAGCGCCGCTACCAGTTCTGCGTCATCGATCCGGAAGGGGATTACGAATCGCTGGAGTTCGCGATCGCCGTTGGCACCGGCGATCGCGGGCCAAGCGTCGACGAAGTCCTGCAAGTGCTCGCCCAGCCCGAACAGAACGTCGTGGTGAATCTGATCGGCCTGCGGCTGTCCGATCGTCCCGAATTCTTCTCGAAGCTGCTGCCGCAGTTGCTGGAGCTGCGCCAGCGATCGGGCCGGCCGCACTGGCTGATCGTCGATGAAGCCCACCATCTGCTGCCGCCGGCGTGGGAGTTGGGGACGGTGTTCGCCACCGACGTCAACCGGACGGTGTTCATCACGGTTCACCCCGATCAAGTGCATCCCGCCGTTTTGTCATCCGTAGGGACAGTGATCGCCGTCGGGGCGAACCCGCAGGACACCATCGGGCTGTTCTGCCAGTCGCAGAACGAGCGGCCGCCGCGCATCAAGCAGTCGGAACTGGAGTCGGGCCATGTGCTCGTCTGGCCCAGGCACGCCGGTCAACCTCCGACCCGCGTGCGCGTGGCGCCCAACACCGTCGAGCGGCGACGCCACATCCGCAAATACTCGGAAGGGGAGCTGCCCCCGGATCGCAGCTTCTATTTTCAGGGCCCGGAAAAGAAACTGAATCTGCGGGCCCAGAATCTTATCCTGTTCCTGCAACTGGCCGAGGGGGTCGACGACGACACCTGGCTGCACCATCTGAAGCAGGGCGACTATTCGGACTGGTTCCGCACGTGCATCAAAGACGACGTTTTGGCCGGCGAGGCGGAAGCCATCGAGCGTCAGCCGCAACCGACGGCTGACGCCACGCGCGACTCCATTCGGAAAGCGGTGGAACGCCGTTATACTTTGCCGACCACTGCGTCCCGAATGACCGAGGAAAAGACCGCCGCTGCGACCCCCGCGTCGTGAGTCGGAATGTCGCCACGAGGCTGTGAAGAGGAAACGAACGTGCAAACCGAGCGCGAGAAAATGCTGGCCGGCGAGATGTACGACGCGCTCGATCCGGAACTGGCCCGCGCCCGCGAACGCGCCCGCAACTTGTGCTGGGCCCTCAATGCCACGCTCGATGCCCATGCGGACGAGCGTCGCACCCTGTTGAAGCAGCTCTTCGGCGCCGGGGGCGACGACGTCTGGATGCAGCCGCCGTTTTTCTGCGACTACGGCTCGAACATCCTTCTCGGCAAGCGGTGCTTCTTCAATTTCAATTGCGTCGTGCTCGATGTGTGTCTCGTGACGATCGGCGATCACACGCTGATGGGCCCCGCGGTGCAGATCTATACGGCGACGCATCCGTTGGACGCCACGTTGCGGCGCAAAGTGGAATACGGCCGCCCGGTGGAGATCGGCGCGGACGTCTGGATCGGCGGCGGCGGCATCATTTGCCCCGGCGTGAAGATCGGCCCGCGGTCGGTCATCGGCGCGGGGAGCGTGGTGACGCGCGATATTCCGCCCGACGTCTTCGCCGCCGGGAACCCGTGCCGCGTGCTGCGCGAACTGGGCGACGCCGGCGAACACCTGAAGTCCGCGTATTCCGTCTGATCTGTGGGAGCGTCCTTTCGATGCGTTCGAGCAGCTTCGATTGACGGAACTCAGACAGCGCTGCGCGGAATGCGATCACTCTGTGTCCTGCATCGTCATGATCTCCTGTGACGACTGACCTGCGTTACAAGTTGAGTCAGCTCGCGCGCGTTTCTCCGCCCAGGATTGTGAAGACTTCGCCGCTGATGTAGCTGGAATCCGCTTCCGACGCGAAGAAGACGAACGCCGGGGCGACTTCCTCCGGCTGGCCCGGCCGTTGCATCGGCGTCTTGGCCCCGTGCTCCGCCACCTGCTCCGGCGGCTTGGAGACCGGTTGCAGGGGCGTCCAGATCGGCCCCGGAGCCACGCAGTTGACCCGAATCTGGCGATCCGCCAGATTCAGTGCAAGCGATTTCGTGAAGGCATGGATCGCCCCCTTGGTGCTCGCGTAATCGATCAACGTCTTGTTTCCTTCCAGGCCGGTGATCGACCCGCAGTTGATGATCACGCCTCCCGCTTTCAGATGCCGCAGCGCTGCCCGAGCCAGGTAGAAGTAGCCATAGATGTTCGTGCGGAACGTCAGATCCCAGTCGTCATCGGTGATCTCCTCCAGCCGTTCACGCGTCTCCTGATAAGCCGCATTGTTGACCAGGATGTCCAGTCGGCCGAATCTCTCGACAGTTTGGTCCACAGCCCGATCGCAGAAACCACGATCGGTGACGTCGCCGGAGATCAACAGCGCCTGGCGGCCTTCCTTCACGACGGCCCGCTGGGTCTCGTCCGCGTCGGATTGCTCGGGGGGCAGATAGACGATCGCGACGTCCGCTCCTTCGCGGGCATAGAGCACGGCCACAGCCCGACCGATGCCGGAATCGCCGCCGGTGATGAGCGCGACCTTGCCTTGCAGCTTGCCCGAGCCGCGATACAACGGGGCCTGGTATTCGGGCCGCGGGGTCATGGCGGAATCCAACCCCGGCTTGGGCTGGGTTTGAGCGGGCAGGGGCGACTTCGGTTGCTGTTGCTGGGGCATCGCATCAACTCCCGCACGAACAATATCGGAAACGGCGCACGAACGACCGCCGAGTGCTCGTGTCTTCAACCATTCTTCAGCGACTTCAACTCTCGATCCCAGTTGCGGTGTTGACTGATCGCCTTGACGAAAGCGGCGGCCACATTTTTGGCGGCTCCGTCCTCGCCGATGGCAACGGCGGGGTCACGATCGTTCAGACCCACGCTCACGCGCGTGGTTTTCAGGAACTCGACGCCAGCTCCGGTCGCGGCGATCGCCTTGCAGTGCTTGAACGCCTCCTCGACAAATTCAACCGCCCGCATTTCTGAAGCCAGCGTCGCCACGCAGGCCTTTCCCCCCGCCACGTAAACGGCGTCGAACAGCACTGAGGCCACCGTGGGCAGGCTGAAATCGACGGGCAACGACTTTCCCTGCTCGTCGGTGACTGTGCCGCCGTGAGGCGCGACGATCTTCGTCATCCCGCCGGCAGCCGCGACCGCTTTTTTGATCGCAGCCAGGCTCGCCGCCTGGAAGCCGTCCGCAAGCAGCACCGCCACCTTGGCCGTCTCCATGCCCGGTTTCGCCGAACGGACGATGCTCAAGGGGGGAGAATCGACGGGTGTTCCCGAGAATTTTCGGGGCTGGAGCGACTTCGCATCAGCGTCGGCGCCAACGTGGGCGTTGAGGTCACCATCGATCTTCTTCGGCACGACCATGCCGAGCCCCTCGGCCACGGCGCCGGCCAAGCCGATGTCGATCTGCGAAAGCAGATACAACACCCGTTCGCGAACCGGTGGCATCTGGCATTTGCCGAGTTCGAATCGCAAGGCGTTGACCATGTGCCGCTGCTCGATTTCGGACTGGCTGTGAAAGAACATGGCGGCTTGACTGAAGTGGTCCGTGAAACTCGGACTGCGTCCCCGAATCTTGGCGGCGTCGATGCGCTCCGCGAAAGAGGCGAACCCGCCGTCCGCCATACGGGCCTGGTGCGGATCGCCGTTCGCCAGCGTGTTCGGGTCGTAGGCCGTTGGCCCCCGATTGATCGTTTGCCGCATGTGGCCGTCGCGTTGATTGTTGTGCATGGGGCTGACCGGGCGATTGATGGGGATCTCGTGGAAGTTGGGGCCGCCCAGACGGATGAGTTGGGTGTCGGTGTACGAAAAGAGGCGGCCCTGCAACAGCGGGTCGTTAGTGAAGTCGATGCCGGGAACGACATGCCCCGTGTGAAACGCGACCTGTTCGACTTCCGCAAAGAAGTTGTCGGGATTGCGATCCAGCACGAGTTTCCCGATCGGCGTGATCGGCACCTGTTCCTCGGGGATGAGCTTCGTCGGGTCGAGCAGGTCGAAGTCGAATTTGTGTTCGTCCTTCTCGGGGACGATCTGCACGCCCAAGGTCCATTCCGGAAAGTGGCCCGCCTCGATGGCTTCCCACAGATCGCGCCGGTGAAAGTCGGAGTCGCACCCGGAAATGCGCACTGCTTCGTCCCAGACGACCGACTTCAACCCGAGCGCCGGCTTCAAGTGCCATTTGACGAAGTGCGAGACCCCTTTGGCGTTGATCAGTCGGAAGGTGTGAACGCCGAAGCCTTCGATCATCCGCAGGCTGCGGGGAATCGCCCGGTCCGACATGACCCACATGATCATGTGAGCCGATTCCGGCGTCAGCGAAATGAAGTCCCAGAACGTGTCGTGAGCGCTGGCCGCCTGCGGGATTTCGTTGTGCGGCTCGGGCTTCACGGCGTGAATTAGGTCCGGAAACTTCATCGCATCCTGGATGAAGAACACCGGCATATTGTTGCCGACGAGGTCGAAGTTTCCCTCCTGCGTGTAGAACTTGATGGCGAATCCGCGCACGTCCCGGGCGAGATCACTGGACCCGCGCGAGCCGGCGACGGTGGAGAACCGCACGAAGACCGGCGTCCGGGAGCCGGCCTCTTGCAGAAACGCGGCCCGAGAATACTTGGCGAACGACTGGTCCAGCTCAAAATAACCGTGAGCGCCGCTGCCCCGCGCATGCACGACTCGTTCGGGAATCCGTTCGTGGTCGAAATGCGTGATCTTTTCCCGAAGAATGAAATCTTCGAGCAGCGTCGGCCCGCGCTCGCCGGCCTTGAGCGAGTTGTGATTGTCGTTGACGCGGACCCCTTGGTTCGTGGTCAGGAACTCGCCCGCGGCCTCCGCGGTGTCGCGGGACAGATCAGCCGCCTTGGCGGTGGCGGCCGTCTTCGCCGAACGGGAAGCCTGCTTCTTGGCCATGGGTGGTCCGTCTCCGTTGTCGGCATTGTTCGTCGAAAGCGAATCTGCGCAGAAAGGCAGGAGCTCCGCAGTGACGGAACTCCTGCCTGGCTCTAAGCTGAGTCGAACCTGCTTACCGGCTGGGAACCGCGGTTTCGCTGCCGGTCGAGATGGCTTCGGCCTTTTCTTCGGTGAAGATCTTCCGCACCCGAGCCGACTCTTCGCTCGTATCGGTGTGGACGGAGATCAGCAGGTGCCCCTCTTTGAGCTTGCCTTCGTAGCGCTGGGCTTCGTATTCGGGCACGCCCATGCCCATCAGTGCGCCGGACAGGCCGCCCAGAGTGCCTCCCGCCGCCATTCCGGAGAGGGCGGCCATGATCGGACCGGC
Organism: Planctomycetaceae bacterium; assembly: GCA_034439795.1. Classification (GTDB taxonomy): domain Bacteria; phylum Planctomycetota; class Planctomycetia; order Planctomycetales; family Planctomycetaceae; genus DSVQ01. The sequence continues at coordinate 28,020 of JAWXBB010000018.1, forward strand.
GGCAATCAGCGGCCCGAGGCCGGGAATCGCCAGCATCCCGATCCCCGCCATCCAGCCCAGCGCGCCGCCGACCGCGGCGCCGGTGGTCGCGCCGACCGCGGCCCCTTCGGGCATCTTGGTGGAATTGTCCACGGCGAAGTCGCGGGTGCTGCGCTTGTCGGGGAACAGCACGGAGATGTCTCCGGGCGTGAAGCCATCGGTGCGAAGCCGGTCGGCAATGCGGGCGGCTTGAGTTTCTGACTGGGCCAGACAATAGACGCTCGACATGTTGGTTTCTCCTGTGAGTGGGCTCGGACTCGAATTACGGGGCAAGTTCGAGGTGATTGTCGACGTTGGTGGCGCCCGCCACCTGCTCGGCGATCTTCACGATGGCGTCGATTTCCTGCTGGGTGGTGACCGGCCCGCGGAGCGTGACCCGGCCCTGGGACGTGATGATCTTCACGTTCTGGGCATTCACCGAGAAGTCGGGCTGGGCCACCACCTGTTTCCGGATGTCCGCCGTGATGGCGACGTCCGCGGCGTTCTCGTCCTGATCGATGGGCGTCTTGGCCACAGGCGACTGGTCCCGCTCGTTGATGGCCGTGTTGTCCTTGGGCGGACTTCCTGTGGTTGTCGGGGGGGCTGCGGGACGGTCACAACCGCACAGAGCCAGGACCGCTACCAACAGCATTCCCTGAATGCGCATGACGCCTCCTTTGATGTAAGAACGAGTTCCGCGAGTCAACGGCATCTGACCTGCCAGCCTCCATTCGGACTGCTTGGATGGTGGCCAGATTGATCTCTCAACGCTCATTGCCCGCGCCGTGGAACCCCGTTCAGCCAAGCTTCGGGGGGAAGACGCGGGCCGAACCGCCGAGAAGCAGTTTCGGTGCCGTGGCCAGTCAACAGCCGATCAGACCTGTCGCGACACGGTGATGAGTCTCGTGTGTGTGGCTGGTGGCAGCGGACTTTGACGGACGATCGTGGTGCCATCGCTCGCGAATCTTCGGCCCATCATTTGCGTTAAGCGGTTTCGAACAGTTTCCGGGGAAATGTTTCCCGGAAGTGGTCGCCAACAATGCAACGTGCGGGGAGAAGACTCATGAATACGATCGGCGCGATTCTGGTCTGGGCCGTGTTCGGATTGATCGTGGGCTTCGTGGCGCGGGCGCTGTTTCCCGGCCGTCAGCCGATGGGAGTGGGGATGACGATGGTCCTGGGGATTGTGGGTTCGCTGGTCGGCGGGTTCATCGCGTGGGCGATCAACGGCGGACCGGAGCGCGGCGTGTTCGACGGCGCGGGCTGGATCATGTCGATCGTGGGCGCCCTGATTGTCGTCTGGGCGGGGCTCGCGTTCGGGAAGCAGAATCGCGCAAATCCGCTGTAAGCCCGTGTGGTCCCGTCTCGCGAAAGTCGCTGGCATGTGGAAGAACAACACTGCTGGAGATCCGCCCGATTCCCAGCCTTGCGCCCGGGTGATGGATCGCAATATCGCCGTGCTCGTGGAAACCCGGCAGCGGGCGGAGCGCGAAAAGGGGCTGCAAGAACACGTCGCGGACGGCGTTACGGCCTTCTCTGGCAGCATGTTGTTTGTCTATTTGCACCTCGTCTGGTTCGGAGCATGGGTGCTGTGGAATGCGGGCTGGGGAGGCCCGGACCCGTTCGATCCTTATCCGTTCGGGATGCTGACGACCATCGTGTCCCTGGAAGCGATCTTTCTGTCGACGTTCGTGTTGATCACTCAGAACCGGCTGGCGAAGGTCGCCGATCGGCGCGAAGATCTGGATCTGCACATCAACCTGCTCGCGGAGCACGAGATCACGCGCTTGCTGCGATTGACGGACGCCATCGCCCAGCATTTGGGGGTGGACGCCGGGGATGCGGCCGAAATGCCCGAGCTCAAGCAGGATGTCCGCCCGGACGAGTTGCTCGACCAATTGAACGTCGCCGAGCGCGCCAGTGCCGCCCCAACCCGAAAACCTCGATGAAGACGCCCCGCTGAGTTGGCGCATGTTTTGCTGATGCGGGGTTTGGCGAATCGCTGATCAGCCTCAATACGCGAGGGGCCGCGGTGTCTCGGAAGGTCGTTACGATGTATTTGAGCCATTTCTTCTCCAGTTCCAAACCGGTCATGCTCGCCTTGGCGGTGGTTGGCCTATTCTCGTTGGGCACGTCATCGACCCCTGTCGATCATCGAAGGGAAGCCGTCGTCGCGGCTAAGATGATCCCTTCGGCAGCACCGCCCAGTCGGCAGACTGAGGATCTTTGTGGTCCGCACAACCGTCCCTCCACGAGCGATCCACTCCCCGCCGAGGAGGCGCTCCGCAAGAAAGTGGAACTGCTGCAGAGCGGGTTGGCGTTCTTGGAGTCGCGGGGCAGCTATTCCGCTCAAATGGCCAAACAAGAAGTGGTCGGGGGCGAACTGCTGCCCGAGCACATCATCTCGCTCAAATGCCGTCAACAACCCTTCAGCGTGTACCTGCTCTGGCAAACGGGCGATCCCGGACGGGAGGTGCTGTACATCGAGGGGGAGAACCAAGGGCGGCTGATCGGGCACGACGGCGGCTGGAAGGCGCGGCTGCCCGCGTTGTCTCTGTCGCCCAATTCCGGCCTCGCGATGCGCGACTCCCGCTATCCAGTCACGAATGCCGGCTTGGGAGGCCTGATCGACTTGATGATCGGCGTCCACCGCACGGATCTGCAACTCGCCAGTTACACGACGTGCGACTACGAACCGCACGTCGCCTTCGACGGCCGCGATTGCCAGGCTTTCACCACCGTCTACAAAGATCCCAAATCCTCGCCGCAATATCGCAAATCCGTCACGCTCATCGACCGCGAATGGAACGTCCCGCTCTCTTCGCAGCACTACGAATGGCCGCGGCCAGGACTCGATCGGTCGGGGGACGAGTTCGATGCCGCCACGCTGATCGAATCGTATCAGTTCACCGACGTCGACTTTGACCGGCCATTGACCGACGCCGACTTCGATCGGCAGAACGACAACTACGCGTTTCGATAATGCGGGTGCGACATAGTTTTTCATTTGTTGCCCGCTGACCGCGCAGCCTGCGCTGCCGCCAGCCAGTTTGGCTTCGGAACGGGTCGGTCTACGGCCCGGCACGGCGCTTGCTTTCATGCCGGCTGCCGCAATCTGCGGCGTGTCATTTCTCCGACGGGCCGTTGTCATGTCTACCGCTGCGCAGGAACCCTCGTCGGAACCGGGCGTCTTCACGCAGACTGATGCGGCGACCGCACCTCCCGAAATGGCCGAAGAAACGGTCGAGGCCAGCACCGTCGACACGCCGGCGGTGCGGCCGATCCTGGTGATCGATATCGGCGGCACCAAAGTCAAAGCGCTCGCCACGGGGCAAACCGAGCCGCGCAAAATCCTCTCCGGCCGCACGATGACTCCCGGCAAGATGGTCGAGGAAATCCGCGCGCTGACGCAGGACTGGGCCTACGAGGTGGTGTCGATCGGCTATCCCGGTCTCGTCGGCGGGAGCGGCGCCCGGTCGGAAGCGGGGAATCTCGGGTCGGGCTGGGTGGGTTTCGATTTTGCCGCCGCGTTCGGGATGCCGGTCCGAATCGTCAACGACGCGGCCATGCAGGCCCTGGGGAGCTACGAAGGGGGCAGAATGCTGTTCCTCGGTTTCGGCACGGGGCTGGGATCGACGCTGATCGCCGACAACGTCGTGATCACGCTGGAACTGGGAAACATTCCGTACTCCGACGGCCGTTCGCTGGCGGACGTGCTCGGTCGCCGGGGCTTTCGCCGGCTGGGGAAGAAGGTTTGGCGACAGATTGTGGCGCAGGTCGTGCCCGCGTTGATGGGCGCCTTCGTCGCCGACTACGTCATGCTGGGTGGCGGCAATTCCAAAGAGATTCGCCCGCTACCCCCCGGAGCGCGCATGGGTCACAATCTGACGGCGTTTCGGGGCGGCTATCGGTTATGGCACCTCGACGACGTGCATACGCTCGATGCCGCTGGCGATTTGCCCGGCGGACAGCAGCGTCCGAGCGAATGGCGGCTCGTCTGAACGCCGATCAAGGAGTCGAAGACCATGCGTGTCTGGCCGGGCAAGCATTATCCGCTGGGCGCGACCTGGGATGGAAACGGCGTGAACTTCGCCCTTTTTTCTGAGTGCGCCACGGCCGTTGAACTGTGCCTCTTCCATTCGCCCGACGACGCGTAGGAGGCGATTCGACTGCCGCTGACCGAGCGCCGCGACATGGTCTGGCACTGTTACCTGCCGGACGTTCGGCCCGGCCAACTCTACGGATATCGAGTCGACGGCCCCTACGATCCGGCGCATGGGCATCGGTTCAATCGGAACAAAGTCGTGCTCGATCCCTATGCCAAAGGCATCGGCCGCAACGTCCGCTGGTGCGATGAAGTCTGGGGCTACACCATCGGCGCTCCCGAAGCCGACTTGTCCTTCGACCAGCGGGACAGCGCCCACGCAGCGCCGCTCGCCGTGGTCATCGATCCCGCCTTCACCTGGGGCGACGACCGTACCCCCCGGCGGCCGTGGCACGAAACCATCATCTACGAAGTTCACGTCAAAGGCTTCACCAAGTTGCATCCGGACGTTCCCGAAGAGTTGCGGGGCACCTACGCCGGCCTGACCTCGCCGGCGGCGATCGCGCATCTGAAGAGCATCGGCGTCACGGCCGTGGAGCTGCTGCCCGTTCAACAGCGCAGCGACGATCGGCATCTGGTCGACAAAGGGCTCTGCAACTACTGGGGCTACAACACGCTGGGCTTCTTCGCGCCGGATCAGAATTACTCGTCGGCCCCGTCGGCGGACGACACGGTCAAAGAGTTCAAGACGATGGTCCGCGGAATGCACGCCGCCGGCATCGAGGTGCTGTTGGACGTCGTCTACAACCATACGTCCGAGGGGAACCAATGCGGGCCGACGCTCACGTTTCGCGGCGTCGACAACGCCTCCTATTACCGGCTTTCCCCGGAAAACCCGCGGTATTACATGGATTTCACGGGTTGCGGCAACGGGTTCAACATGCGCTCGCCCCGCGTGCTGCAACTGATCATGGACAGCCTGCGCTACTGGGTCACCGAGATGCACGTCGACGGCTTCCGGTTCGATCTGGCCAGTGCGCTGGCGCGCGAGCTCTTCGAGGTCGACAAGCTCGGCGCTTTCTTCGACATCCTGCATCAAGACCCGGTGCTGGCGCAGGTCAAACTCATCGCCGAACCGTGGGATCTCGGATCGGGCGGCTATCAGGTCGGCAACTTCCCTTCGCAGTGGTCGGAGTGGAACGGCCGCTATCGCGACAACGTGCGCCGGTTCTGGAAGGGGGACGGCAACACGTTGTCGGAGTTCGCGACGCGGCTCTGCGGTTCGGCTGACCTCTACGAGTGGAGCGGACGCCGTCCGTCGGCGAGCGTGAACTTCGTCACCTGCCACGACGGCTTCAACCTGCACGACCTCGTGAGCTATAACGACAAGCACAATGCGGCCAACGGCGAGGACAACCGCGACGGCGCGAACAACAACGACAGTTGGAACTGCGGGGTCGAAGGACCGACCGACGACGCGGCCATCAACGCCCTGCGCGAACGTCAGAAGCGAAACATGCTCGCGACGTTGTTCATGAGCCAGGGCGTGCCGATGCTGCTCGCCGGCGACGAACTCGGCAAGACCCAGCACGGCAACAACAACTGCTATTGCCAGGACAGCGAGCTCAGCTGGTTGCAATGGGATCTGAAGGAGTCGCAAGAACAGATGCTGCAGTTCGTGCGGGGCATCGTGGCCCTGCGGAAAACGCAACCGGTTTTCTGCCGCCAGAAATTCTTTCAAGGGCGCTCCATCCGCAGCCAAGACAGACCCATCTCCGACGTCGGCTGGATTGGAACCGACGGCGCGGAAGTCAGCGACGACGTGTGGAATGCGGGGTTCGTGAAGTGCGTCGCGTTGCGGCTGAACGGCGAGTTGATCGGCGAAGTGGACGAGCAGGGCGAACTCATCCAGGGGAACACGGTCCTGCTGATCCTCAACGCCCATCACGATTCGGTGCTCTTCATGCTGCCCGTGCCTGTGGCGGAGGCCTTTTGGGAGCCGCTCATGGACACCGCTCAGTTTCCGGGACATCTTTCGGAAACGAAGGGCGGCGCCCAATACGAGATTCTGGGACGGTCCATGGCCTTGCTGCGGCTGTCCACGCCTGCCAAAGAAGAGCAGCAAAAGGAAGGGTTTGTTTCTCAGGATGTGTTGGCCGAAGCGGGCATGGGCGATGCAGCGGCGAAACTTATCGACGATTGAGTTCGCTGGAATGGTCCGTCGTGCTGCCGCATGGTCTGAACGAGGACGGTGAACCCGCCAGCCCTGATACGGCGGAGCGTCTCTTCGCCAGAACGGGCTTCAACGAAATCCAGCCCCAAGCCGTCGAGCAGCGCCGGGAGCGCGAAGGAACCGACGTGTACTTGATCGAAATCCTGTTGCCGATGTTCGATGCTGCCGGCCGGCATTTCCCACAAGCGGACTACGACGACATCCGCGAGGAACTGACCGGACACTTCGGAGGCGTCACCGCCTTTCTTCGCGCGCCCGCCACCGGCCTGTGGCGCAATCCCTCGGGAGATGTCCAGCACGACGAGATTGTCATCATCGAAGTGATGGCGGAGTCGCTGGACCGGGATTGGTGGACTGATTATCGGCACCAGTTGCAGAAACGCTTCCGCCAGGACGAGGTTGTGATCCGATCAGCCATCATCGAACGACTGTAGAGTGAACGCGAAGGACGCTGGCCTGGCGTTCTACCGCGCAGCGGCATCGACTCGATGGGGAATGACCGGCACTCCGGCTCCAGAAGAAGCGCTCATCGAGGGCGTGCTGACGACGACCGTCGGACTGACATCCGGGGTGGCGACGGCTGCGATCGGTTCCGCAGCCGCCACTCCCACTGTGGTATCAGCGCCCTTGGAACTGCGGCCGATGAGGCCGAACAGCATGCCAATGGCCCCAATGGCAAAGCCGGACAGGATCGTTCCGACACACGCAAAACGCTGCCAAGCCGGAGGATTGGGGGAGGGCATGAGGAAATAGTAGTACCACAGGCTGGCCCAGATCACCAGCAGCGTGCCAATGGTGACGTACCAGATGGCCCCAGCCGCGCTCCGGGATTGATCGCGCAACAACCCGAACATGTCGCTTCTCCTTGGCTGGGTGATGAATGCGTCACGACCGGTGACTCTCGCATTGACGGTCGGTGGTTGAACCGAGCCGCAATCGGCATACCAGCAAGGAACTTCCCTCGAGATTGTCGGCCGTGAGCCGATCTTAGAGCGTTAGTCAACGGTGTCGTCGCACGCCGTGGTCGATTTCTGACGGTTCCGGCCGCTCAGCCGCCAGCCGGCCGTCGGATGAGCGTCCAGTTATGACCTCAAATCTTTCGTTTCTGATGGCGAAAGCCATTGGCATCCGCTTTGCGTGGGGTCTTGTCCAGACCTGACGACCCCGCCTCAAAGTGAACTGAATCCATGAGCGCAACACTGATTCCGAGGGAAGTCTCGGAAGAGATCTTTGCCCGCCACTTGGGTTTCTCGTCCTTCGACGCCCTGATTGACGCCTCGGAGCCGGCCTACTCGGCCGTGGGACAATTGTGGCTGATCGCGACCTTGCCGAATCGGCGCTGGCTGGCCTCGCCCGTCATCGATTACGACCCCACGCACCAGTTCTCCACCTCCGAGGCCGCGCATGAGTTCGTGGCCGCCAATGTCGATTGACGTCCGCCAGTCGGTTTCGATTCCCACGAGCGACGTCGTTGCCGCCACGGAACGGAAGCGCATGACCGCACTCCGAAGACAGGATCGTCACTCCTGGCTGCTCCGGGGCAGTCCAGTGCGATAGGATTGGAAAAACGTCACCGCCAGAAGAAGGGCAGGGAACACGTGAAACGGACCGGGAAAAAAACGGATGCCATGTCCGGCCTCAAAATGGTGGGAGGGGCCGCCGCCGGGGCCGCCGCCGGCTCGCTGATGGGGCCGATCGGGGCAGCAGTGGGTGCCGTCGCGGGCGGCATCGCGGGTGCCAATGCGCGTGAAATCGCAGAATCCAAACCCGTGAAGACGTTGGCCGCTGCAACCAGGAAAAGGGTGGCCAAAGCGCTGACCAAGACGGGAATCAAAGGGGCCGGGACGAAAGCGACAGTCAAGAAGACCCAGGCGAAGAAGGCTTCCGCCAAATCCGCTGCAACCAGGAAGAACGCCAAGCGCAAGAAATGAGACTGACGGTGACGTGAGAAAGAGTGTGCTCGGAGATGGGTGAATTCGCTCGCCTGCAAAAACCACCCTGCTTCGATCCGTTCCAGCGCCGCAGCCGGCAGAAATGACTCGGCCGAGTTCGCGTCGGCATCGCCGCGGATTGTGACCCAAAGAGCGGGGCCACGAAGACTTAGGCCCCGCCACCCGCTGGTTAGCCGCGACCCGGAGGCTTTGCGCAGGGGAGCGCGGTGTGGAGCGCACATCACGGATCGCGCGATCCACCCCGCGTTCCCCTCCGCGGACTCCGGGTCGCGGCTAACCGATGTGGCGGGAATCATTGCAGCCTCCGCGCGGAACCGGTATCACAACGGTTTGGCCTCCGAACGGAGGGAGCCGGGGGTGGTCCGTGCAGGATGCGAAGCCGACGATGTCTCGAATTCATGCGTTGTCGCCGTCGCTGGTCAATCAGATCGCCGCGGGGGAGGTGATCGAACGGCCGGCGAACGCGGTCAAGGAGCTGCTGGAAAACAGTATCGACGCGCTCGCCACGCGGATCGAGGTGGACGTCGTCGCCGGCGGGAGCGAGTTGATCCGCATCGTCGACGACGGCGAGGGGATTCACGCCGACGACCTGGTGCTCGCCGTCACCAGTCACGCCACCAGCAAGATTGCGGCGGCGGCCGATCTGTTCGACATCCGCAGCTTCGGCTTCCGGGGGGAGGCGCTGGCGTCGATCGCCGAGGTCAGCCGCTGCCGCGTCCGCAGCCGGACGCCCGACCAGCCGCACGGCCGCGAACTGGAGGTGACGCACGGCCGGTTCAGTCCGCCGGTCGAATGCGGCTGCCCGTACGGCACGTCGATTGAAATCCGCAACCTGTTCGAGAACATCCCCGTCCGCCGCAAGTTCCTGAAGAGCGTCGCCACCGAGTTCGGCCAGATCACCGAGCAGTTCACGCGGGTCGCGATCGCGCATCCGCGGCTGCATCTGGTGCTCAGGCACAACGACCGCGTGGTGTACCAATTGCCTCCCGCCGACCGGCCGCTCGACCGGTTGCAGACGTTCTTCGGGCAGGAGCTGACCGACCAGTTGATCGCCGTGGAGTCGGCTCACGCGGGGATCAAGCTGTGGGGCTACGTCGGCCACCCCAGCGTCAGCAAGGCGACGCGGAAGCACCAGTACCTGTTCCTCAACGGCCGCTGGATTCAGGACCGCACACTGCAACATGCGCTGACGGAGGCGTATCGCGGCCTGCTGATGGTCGGCCGGCAGCCGGTGGCGTTCCTGTTCCTCGACCTGCCGACGGATCAGGTGGACGTCAACGTGCATCCCACGAAGACGGAGGTCCGCTTCCGCGACGCGCAGCAGTTGTACCGGCAACTGTTGTCGACATTGCGGTCGAAGTTCCTCAGCCTCGACCTGCAGAGCCGGTTAACGATGCCAGCGGCCCCAGCGAGCGCACTAATGGCCCCGACATTGCGGCCCGCGCTGGCGTTCGCCCCCGCTCGGATCGCCGCGCCGGTGCAGCCGATCGAGCAGGACTTCGCGGCATGGGCGAAAGAGCGGCTAACGCAATGGTCACCGGACCTGCCTGCGCAGTTGGAACACGCCGCCGATGAAGGCGTGAACGAAGAAGAAGAGCCGGTGTCCGTCAGTGACGAACCGGAGTCAGCCAATCAATCCGCCGCCGCAGTCAGTGCCGAGGAACTCGACACGTCCCGCGCGCTGCAGATTCACGATTGTTACATCGTGCTGGAAACGTCGGAGGGGATGACGGTCATCGACCAGCACGCGCTGCACGAACGGATTCTGTACGAGCAGTTCCGGTCGCGGGTGCTCGCCGGGGCGGTGGAAGCGCAGCGGCTGTTGATGCCGGTTCCGATCGAACTGCCCGCCAAGGAGACGGCGCTGCTGCTGGAACATGCGGAGTTGCTGAATCAATTGGGCTTCGGCGTCGAGGAGTTTGGCAAGGACACCGTGCTGCTCACGAAGCATCCGGTGCTGCTGCGGAGGATTGAACTGCCGGATCTGGTCCGCGATCTCGCCGAGAAACTGGAAAGCAACGGCAGCACTTCGCCGACGCGCCGCGATCTGCTGGACGAACTGCTGCACATGATGTCGTGCAAGGCGGCGGTGAAGGCGGGACAGCGGTTGTCGCCGGAAGAAATCGACGCCCTGCTGCAACAGCGGCATCTGATCGACGACGCCCATCACTGTCCGCACGGACGGCCGACGGCGCTCACGCTGTCGCGGACGGAACTCGACCGGCAATTCGGCCGGCTGGGGTAACGCGGCAGCGTTGCAACCGGCCGCCACGGCGGTCATTGTGGTATCGAAAGAAGCCCAGGTGTTGCTATCCCTGGGCATCCGTGATTGTGTGAACAACCCGAAACCGATTCCCGACATGATCTGCGTCAGCATCGCCCGCACCCGGCACAAGATGATGGTCGCCGAGCATCAGGCGCTCGCCCAGCGCGGCGCCGAGCTGGTCGAGTTCCGTCTCGACTACCTGGCCCGCGGAGCCGAGTTGAAGCGGCTGCTGACGGACCGGCCGACGCCGGCGATCCTCACCTGTCGCCGGCCGGCCGACGGCGGCCGCTGGAGCGGCGCGGAAGACGAACGTCTAATGCTATTGCGGGCGGCGATCGTCACCGGGGCCGACTACGTCGATCTCGAACGGGACGTCGCCCCGAAGATTCGCCGCTACGGCAAGACGAAACGGATCGTCAGTCATCACGACTTCGCTCAGACGCCCGACGATCTGGAAGACATTTATGCCGAGATGCTGAAGCTGGACGCCGACGTCATCAAAATCGTCACGATGGCGAATTCGCCGGCCGATTGCATCCGGCTGTTGAAGCTCGTCAAGGATGCCAAGCAGCCGACGATCGCCTTCTGCATGGGGGAATTCGGCGTGACGAGCCGGCTGTTGTGCGGGCGTTACGGCGCACCGTTCACCTATGCTACGTTCAGTTCCGAGCGTGAGATCGCGCCGGGGCAATTGTCGTTCGATGAAATGCACTCGCTGTACCGGTACGAACGCATCGGGCCGCAGACGAAAGTCTTCGGCGTGCTCGGCGATCCCATCGGGCACAGCCTCAGTCCGCTGCTGCACAACAAGGCCATGCAGCAAATGGGAATCGACGGCGTGTACCTGCCCTTCCGCGTGCAGGCCGATCAGTTCGCCGCGACGCTGGACGCCTTCCAATGGCTCGACGTGCAGGGTTACAGCGTGACAATCCCCCACAAGGAGGCGGCCCTCGCGAAGTATCCGCAGTGCGACGAAACCGTCCAGCAGATCGGGGCGGCCAATACGATTTATCGCGATGACGACAACGGCTGGCGGACGGCCAACACCGATTTGTTGGCGGCGCTCGATAGTCTGAAGTCGGGCCTCAATGACACCGCCAATGGCAGTTTCGAAGGCCAGCGTGTGCTGATGCTCGGGGCCGGCGGTGCCGCCCGCGCGATCGCGTGGGGGCTCGTCCGCCAGGGAGCGGTGGTCGTCATCACCAGCCGCACCGCCGAACGGTCCCGGCGGCTCGCGACCGAGCTCGGTTGCCGCTCCGTCACCTGGGAGAACCGCGGCAGCGAAGACTGGGACATCCTCGTGAATTGCACGCCGGTAGGCATGTCCCCGAATCTCGATCAGTCGCCGTTCCAGGACAACTGGCTGCGCGAAGAGGCGCTGGTTTTCGACACCATCTACAATCCCGAACAGACGCTGCTCATCAAGCAGGCCCGCGACCGGGGCTGCCGGACGGTGACGGGCATCGAGATGTTCGTCCGTCAGGCCGCCGAACAATTCCGCCTGTTCACGGGGCAGGAGGCCCCGCTGGACTTCCTGCGCGAGACGTTGCGCACCGGCATTTCCGTCGTGCGGAGGAATTGATCGCGTCGCGAATCTCTTCTGGAAGCGAAGTGGTGGACTGATGCGTTGTCTGTCAGGGAAATTGCATATGACCAGTCAACAACTGCTGAGTGCCAGGCTCCGGTCGGCGAAAGGCGTTGATCCACAGATTTCACAGATTCCGCAGATTGAGGGATCAGAATGGATCGCATGGAACTCACGACACAGTTCATCATTCCTGCCTTAAATCTGCGTCATCTGTGAAATCTGTGGACAAGACTCTTTCCTCGAACCCAGCCCTATGATTGTGACATTGATCGGTTATCGCGGGACGGGGAAAACGTCGGTCGCGCCGCGGCTCGCCGAGCGGTTGGGGCTGCCGTGGATCGACGCCGACCCGGAACTCGAACGCCGCGCGGGCCGCAGCATTCGCGACATCTTTGCGACTGACGGCGAACCGGAGTTCCGCCGGCTGGAGCGGGCGGTGCTGGTCGATCTGTTGTCGCAGGGGCCGCGGGTGCTCGCCGTCGGCGGGGGAGCGGTGCTGAACCCCGACACGCGCCGCGATTTCCGCGCGGCCGGGCCGGTCGTGTGGTTGCAGGCCGACGCAGAAACGCTCGCCGCACGCATCGCCGCCGACGCCACGTCGCGCGGTCGGCGACCGAATCTGACCGCGGCGGGGGGCCTCGACGAAATCCGCACGCTGCTCGCCGCGCGCGAGCCGCTGTACCGAGAAACGGCAACGCTGACGGTCGACACTGCGGGAAAACCGATGGACGACATCATCGCCGAGATCCTCGCCGGACTGCCGGGGAGGCGAGCGTGACCCCGTTCGACACGCCGCCGTGGATCGTATGGACGATGCTGTTCCTGGTGGGGGCGTGCGTCGGCAGCTTTCTGAACGTCTGCATCTATCGCCTGCCGCAGCACGAATCGGTGTGGCAGGCATGGTCGAGTCTGCACCATCCGCCGTCGCACTGTCCCTACTGTCAAAAACGGATCTGGCATCGCGACAACATTCCCATTCTCGGCTGGTTGATGATCCGCGGGCGCTGCCGCTTTTGCCGGCATCGCATTTCGTTCCGCTACGCCTTCATCGAATTGATGAACGGCCTGTTGTGGGTCGGGTTGTATGTGGCGCTCGTGCCGGCCGGCTTCTCGGCGACGGTCGCGGAGAGCAGCCTGTTCACAATGCTCGGCCCGCTGCGGGAGACGATGCCGCACCATCAGTTGGTGCTGTGGCTGCACGTGCAATACGTCTATTATCTGATCCTCGCCGAAACGCTGGTGGTGGCGTCGTTCATCGACTTCGATCTGCAGATCATTCCGGATTCGGTGACGCTCCCCGCGATGGCGGCCGGCCTCGTGGGAAGTCTGACCGGCATGGTCTACCTCGTGCCGGTCTGGTTTCAGGACCCGTCGGTGGTGACGGCGTTGTGGTCGATCTTCATTTCGCCAACGGGTCAGGCGCCGTGGTGGACCGAGGTGGACGTGCCCCGATGGTGCCGGTCGTGGCCGGTCTTGCACGGCTTGATCGCGAGCGTGGTCGGGTTGCTGGTCGGCGGCGGGATCGTGTGGTTCGTGCGGATTGCCGGGCACTGGGTGTTCCGGCGCGAGGCAATGGGTTTTGGCGACGTGGTCCTGATGGCGATGATCGGCAGCTTCCTCGGCTGGCAGCCGACGGTCGTCGTCTTCTTTCTCGCGCCACTGTGTGCGCTGATGACGGTCGCGGCGACGTGGATGTTCTCGCGGCAGCGCGAAATCCCGTTCGGACCGTACCTGAGCCTTGGTGCCTTGCTGGTGCTGTTCGCGTGGCAGCCGTTGTTTGCGGCGACTGAGAAAGTCTTCGGGCTGGGCCCGTTTCTGCCGGTGCTGGCCCTCGCGATGGGCATCTTCCTGATTGCGGTTCTGTGGCTGGTGCAGGGGCTGAAATGGCTGCTGGGCATTCCGATGTACGATCCGGAACACCACGGCGAATGGACTTCGGCCGACCAGTTGGGCTTCATGGCCAACCGCGATCTCGACGCCGGCCGTGGGGCCTTGAAGCCTTCGCAATGGCCGGGTTCCACAGCGGGGCGGGGGACGATTCATCATCACCGCTGGCTGGGTCGGTGAACCCGAACGACGGTTCGCGTCTCCGGTCGGTGTCGCGGCTAACGACGGAATCGCGAACGGGATTCGATTCAGGTAATCTAACCGTATGATTACGATCGTCGATTACGGCATGGGCAACCTGCGGAGCGTGCAGAAGGCCTGCGAAAAAGTCGGCGCGGAGGCCCGGATCGTCGCCGATCCCGACGCCATCGCCGTGGCGGATAAACTGATTCTGCCCGGCGTCGGCGCGTTTCGGGATGCCATCCACGAACTGCGGCGGCTGAACCTCGTCGAGCCGATCGTCGAACACATCCGCCGCGACCGGCCGTTTCTCGGCATCTGTCTCGGCCTACAACTGCTGTTCGACGTCAGCTACGAAGACGGCGAATGGCCGGGACTGGGGGTCTTCCGCGGCGACGTCGTGCGGTTTCCCGCCGACGCCGTGCTGAAAGTGCCGCACATGGGCTGGAACACGTTGCGGCGCGAACAGACCGATGTCCCACTGTTGCGACATCTGCCGGAGGATGCGTCGGTCTATTTCGTACACAGCTATTTCGTTCGCCCACAGGACGAATCGCTGATCGCCGCCCGGACCGACTACGGCACACTGTTCGTGTCAATGATCGCCCGCGGCCGGGTCTTCGCCACGCAGTTTCATCCCGAAAAAAGCCAGAAGACGGGTGTGCAACTTTTACGAAATTTCGCCGAATTGACGGTGTGATTGCGTAGGGTGGGCCGAGTCTTCGAGTCCCACCACGGGCTAGTGACCAATTTTCAATTATCAGTGACCAAGTGAAGAATGGTATTGGTCATTGAAAATTGAACATTGAAAATTTTGCTGGTGGGACTCGAAGACTCGTCCCACCCTACGACTGACTACGGATCACTGACCATCATGCAAATTCTTCCCGCGATTGATCTGCGCGGCGGCCGGTGCGTCCGGTTGCGGCAGGGGGATTATGCCCAGGAAACCGTGTTCGGCGATCAGCCTGCGGTGATGGCGGCCCGCTGGGCGAGCGACGGCGCACCGTGGCTGCATCTCGTCGATCTAGACGGCGCCAAAGCCGGGCGGCCTGTGAACGTCGAGGCGATCCGGGCCATCGTGCAGGCGGTCAACGTCCCCTGCGAACTCGGCGGCGGGCTGCGCGACGATGAAGCCGTGCGGTTGATGCTCGACGACGTCGGCATCGACCGGGCGATCATCGGCACGCAGGCGCTCAAGCAGCCGGAATGGTTCCGCACGCTGGCCAAACGCTATCCGGGCCGCATCGCGTTGGGTCTCGATGCGAAGGACGGCTACGTCGCCACCGGGGGCTGGCTGGACGTCTCGCAGAAATCGGCGTTTGAGCTGGCCGTGCAGTTTGCCGATCTGCCGCTCGCCGCCGTGATCTACACGAACATTGCCAACGACGGCATGATGCAGGGGATCGACCCCGGCACGCTCGCCGACCTCGTGAAGCTGTGCGAAGCCGGCCTGCCGGTGATCGCCTCGGGGGGCGTGACCACGCTGGACGACATCCGCCGGCTGCTCGACATTCATCGCCGGCAACCGAAACTGATCGGGGCCATCGTCGGCC
>JAWXBB010000019.1:0-3921 GCA_034439795.1 Planctomycetaceae bacterium
CCCCCGCGCCCTCACCGGCGGGGGAGTTGTACCGGAAGTCCCGCCAACAGGGCAACAGGGGTTCCCGGCCACCCACCGATCACCTCTTCATCGCGGCCGGGAACCCCTGTTGCCCTGTTGGCGGGACTTCCGGTACAACTCCCCCGCCGGTGAGGGCGCGGGGGATTGTGCGCCGTGGGCCGGCAGGGGGGCAAGGACGCCATGCACGCAGTGGGCGGACGGATTTCGCTTTGGTTTCGCGGCCTTCGGCAATCGGAGGCGTGTCATGCCGCAGTGAGCGGAGCGGCGGTCGGGTTGTCGATCGCCTGCGTGCTCACGCAGATCATCGCCGCGCTGGGGACGACCCCCGGCGTGCTGGCGGGACTCTGGTGCGGCCTAGTCGCCGGTGTCGCGTGGGGCCGGCGGCAACTTCGCACGGGACGGACAGGGACGCCGGCCACACAGTGGCTGTCTCTCGCCGCGGTGCCGGTTTTGTGGCCGGCGTGGATGGCGTTGCAACTCGACGCCGTGCGGTTGCTGCCAACATCGACGTGGGACGCCACGTATGCCGCTGATGTCGTCGGCGCGGTGCTGGGCCTCATCACGTTGACTGTGCCCTGCACCTTGTGGACGGTCTTGCTGAGCCGTGATGGGGCGACGCAGACTTCGCGGACTGTGGCGTGGAGCGCGGCGGCTGTTGCGCTTGCGACCGTGGTGCTGTTCATCGCCCCGACGTACGGCGTCTTCTGGCCTGCGATGGCGGGGTTCGCAGTCGCGGCGGCGTGGATGTATTGTTCGTCAGAGCCGGGGCGTGTCGCCCCGATTTCTTCAGTTGGTGAAGTTTCTGAAGCGCTCGCCCCCCGGTCGGGAGACCGGGGGCTCTATGGAATGGCAATCGCGGCGCTCGTCGGGTGGTTCGCGGCCTGCGTGAGCGGGTTGGCGACCGAGTTGTTTCCGCAGACGCCCGCGTTGTGGCTCCTCGGCATCGCGGCGGTTCTTTCCGGCGCGGCGTTGTCGCGGTTTGGACGGATGCCGGCCCTGGTTCCGCTCGTGGTGTTGGGCACCGCGCTGCTCGCCGTGTCGCCGTGGCTGGTTGATGCCGCGTTGTGGCAGTCGAGCCGCATCATGTCGTCGCTGCTGCTGGAACTGGCCCGCGGGGCGTGGCTGCTCGCCGGCGGGTTGCCGTTGGGCTGGGCGCTGGGACGGACGTCGTCCGGCTCTGAGCGGTCAACGGTCGGAACTGTCGCGGCGTTCGTCATCGGACACGGCATCGCCGCAGGGGCGTTGTCGATGACCGCCGCCCCGTTGCTGCTGCTCGCCGCGGGGACGCTGGTCGCGTGGTGCGGGCTTTGTGTGCCACGGCTGTGTCAGCCGTGCGAGCGCGCCGCAGCGGGTGATTCTTCGCACGGCCGACACGGCCGTGGCACGCTAATCGGGAAACTCGCGCGTGCATCCGTCTACGGAATGGGCATCACCGCGTGCGTTGCCGCCATCGTGATGGGTCATGCGCAGTGGAACGGCGCGCGGGCCGGGAAACTGTTGTTCTCGACGTCCGCGTTGCTCGGTCACCGTAGCGGTTGGGATGCGAAGCTGCTGACGCAGTTGGACGACATCCGCCCGATTCATGCAGCCGTCGGCCCGACCGGCCGGTGGACGATCTGGCAGAGCCGCGGCGGGTTGTGGCAGTTGCGGCGGAACGGTCTGCCGCACGGCAGTCTGACGATGCACCCCGAGTGGGCCCCGCAATATGCACCGGAAGTCGCGGTGACGGTCTGGCCGCTGGTGCTGGTCGATCAACCGGCGCGGGTGCTCGCCGTCGGCGCGGGGAGCGGGGCGGCGCTACAGGGGGCCTTGGCGTTTCCGATCCGCGAACTGGTTTGCGTCGAAGCGGACGACACGCTGGTCGGCCTTATTCGCGGACCGCTGGCCCAATCGTGTGGACG
Organism: Planctomycetaceae bacterium; assembly: GCA_034439795.1. Classification (GTDB taxonomy): domain Bacteria; phylum Planctomycetota; class Planctomycetia; order Planctomycetales; family Planctomycetaceae; genus DSVQ01. Next base: position 1,923 of record JAWXBB010000019.1, read on the forward strand.
CGACCCGTTCGCCGACGACCGCGTGCAATGGCGGCGACATCCAGCGGAATGGCTGTCGCAGCGCGAAGCCGAACCGTTCGACGTGATCGCCGTCTCGACGGTGCCGCCGGTGACGTCGGGGGCGGTCGCGGGGTACACGACGGAGTTCTATCACCGGGCGGCGTCGCACCTGTCCGAGACGGGCGTGTTCTGTCAGCGGTTCACCAGCATCGACTTCGGTCCGCAACCGCTGCTGACCGCGGCGATGTCGCTCTCGGAAGCGTTCCCCGCGGTCGCGTGCCTGGAGGTCGGCGTCGGCGAGTATCTGCTGCTCGGCGCGAAGACGCCGACGGCGCTGGCGCGGCCCGACCTGCCGCAACGCTTGGAAATGCCCCACGTCGCGCACGTGTTGTCGCGCTGCCAATGGGATTGGTCGATGCCGCTCAATTTCCCCGCTTACGACCGGAACGCCCTGCGGGAAGCCGCGGTGGAGATCGGCGCGGGCCCGCAGCGGTGCGGCAACCCCACGCTGGCGTATGCCGCGCCGCGCGATCTGATGCGGTGGGGCCACAAGCAACAGGAAACCGGCAAGCTGCTGGCGACGGTGCGAACATCGTCCCCCGTGTCGCCGTTGGCCGTTGCCGGACAGCCGCCGGCCAAGCCGCGGAAAGGTGCGACGCGGGCCTCGCGATATCTGGACTGGATCGGGCCGGCGGCAGAAGAGCCGGAACTGCTGCGCCGGCTGGCTGAGGTCGCCGGTTCAAGGAAGCTGGTCGCCACCTACCCCGACACCTACTGGTGGGAATACCGCAAGGAACTGCGAGCGCAATTGCAGGACCACCCGCGGTCCGGCATCCAGACCGTCAGTCACTCGCAGCGATCCGCCGAGAAGTGGCATCCGGAAGACCGCCAGCGGAAGTCGTATTTCGAGTCGCTCGGCGATGCTTTGCAGGCCGATCGCCCCACTCCGGAACAATTGTCCGACGTCGAAGCCGCGCTCGAGTCCGAAGACCCCTTGCTGACGCTGTTCGGCCACCAGGAACTCGCCGACCTCTATTCCCGCGGCGACACCGACCCCGCGCTCGAGCTCGCGCACCGGCTGCACGTCATCTACTACGCGCCGGGGGCCGACTGCTCGGTGCGGAACGTCGTGGCGGCGATCGACCATCTGGTCGCGCATCCCGACGCCTGGCCCGATGAAGCCACGCGGTTCGATGGCTTGAACGGACTGTTGCAGACGCTGCGGTCGCGCTGGGAAGCGCGGACCACGAGACCGTCGAAGTCGGCGAAAGTGACGTTGCAGGAGATCGAACGGAGCCTGCTGTCGGTCGAGCGCGCCGTGGATGAGATGGGACCGTTGGCGCTCACCGCGGGGCTGTCGGAGACCGAATGGTCCGCGCGGCAGACGGTGCTGGAGCGGATTCTCATCCGTCCGTTCCGCGGCTACCGCGATCAGTTGGCGTACTATTCGCGCGAGAGCCAGCGGAAGACGCGGGAGTTGCTGCAGCGCGCGACGAACGACTCGGAGTCGTCCGGTACGCCGGCGCGTCTCGTGAAATGAAGAAGCCCAGGGATTGCTATCCCTGGGCTTCCGTGTGAATCAGATCTCTCAGCGATGACGTTACTCCGCCGGGGTATCCACGAGGGCCGCGCGAATCGGCTTGCGGGGCGTGGTCCTGGGAGCGTCCTTGACGGCCTCCTTTGCACCGTTCAGCAGGGCGAACGCCGCTTCCAGTTGAGCGGGGGAGAAGTAGCGCGTCGGGGGGAGTCCGCCGACGTGCGTGGTGCTCTTCGCCGCAAGCTGCTCCCAACTCATCTTGTTGGCCAGGTGCCAGACGGCGGCCTGTGCGGCCTGGGGATCGACCTGCTTGGTGCCGACGATGGCCAGCAGTTGATGCAGCACGGGGTCGTCGCTGAAGTTCTCGACGGGGATCAGCACGTAGTCGCTGCGGCTGGTCGGGTCCGCTTTGCCGTGCTCGAGGCAGACGCAGTTGAAAGGGATCGACGCGACGGTTTCCGG
>JAWXBB010000020.1:0-9420 GCA_034439795.1 Planctomycetaceae bacterium
CAACACCAACCCGAAGCGTAAGCGAGGGCGAGCGCTCGCCCCCTCACCCCAGCCCTCTCCCCCGAAGACGGGGGCGAGGGGGCCGGACAAGAATGTGTCGCGACATCATTCGACGGCCAGGATCGACGCGATCGCATTCCCAAGCTCCGTCGCTGGCACTTTGGTCGCCGTCCCCGTCTTGAGATCCTTCACCTGCCAGACGCCGTCGGCGAACTCCTGCGACCCCGCGATGATCGCGACGCGGTGTCCCTTGCGGTCGGCATAGTTGAGCTGCTTGCCGAGCTTCACCGCTTCCGGGAAGACTTCCACGCCGAAGCCCTGCAACCGCAGTTCGCGGGCCAGGCGATGATAGTCCCCCAATCGCCCGGCATCGAAGTACGCGATCAGCACCTGGGCCGGTGTCGCCGCGGCGGACATCATCTGCAACTCTTCCATCGCCGCCAGCAACCGGTCGAGCCCGAGGCTCGCCCCGACGCCCGGCAGCTTCTCCTTCGTGAACAACCCGGCGAGGTTGTCGTAGCGACCTCCCGAACAGATGCTGCCGATGCCCGGCAGGTCGCTGAGGAACGTCTCGTAGATTGTGCCGGTGTAGTAATCGAGGCCGCGGGCGATGGACACGTCGAGCGCGAGCCGCTCGGCGGGAATGCCGACGGCTAAGGCGGTGTCGAACATCGTCCGCAACCGCGCGACCCCTTCGCGACCGAGTTCGCTGTCCACGAGCGCGGCGTCGAGTTCGTCCAGCGTCGCATCCGGCCGGGCGATGGACAGCACGCGCTGCGCCTGGGCCAGATCGAGACCGACGCGGTCCACCAGCTCCTGGGCGACGTTGTCCGGTCCGACCTTCGCCAGCTTGTCGAGCGACCGCAGCACGCCGACGGTTTTGTCCGCCAGTCCCAGCGTCTGCAGCAGGCCGTTCAGCACCAGCCGGTTGTTGACGCGGATCGTGAACCGCTCGAAGCCGAGGGTGACCAAGAGATCGTGAATCACCAGCAGCGTTTCCAGATCGGCCGCGGGGGACGTGGTGCCGATGGTGTCGAAATCGCACTGCATGAATTCGCGGTAACGGCCCTTCTGTGTGTTCTCGCCGCGCCACACTGGCGCGAGGTGATACCGCTTGAACGGCAACCCAACCTCGTGCGAATGCTGCGCGGCGAACCGCGCGAGAGGCACCGTCAGGTCGAACCGCATCGCGACGTCGCGATCCCCCTGATCGCGGAACCGGAACAGTTGCTTATCCGATTCGTCGCCCCCCTTGCCCAGCAGAATCTCGGCGTACTCCAACGCGGGCGTGTCAATCGGACTGAAGCCATAGCTGCGGAACACGCGGCGGGCGGTCTCCATGAACCGCTCGCGGACGAGCATCGCCGCCGGCAGATAATCACGGAACCCCTTGAGGACGCGCGGTTCGATGAGTTTGTCGGTCACGAGAGAGATCAATCGCTGGAGTCGAGACGAACCAAGGAAGAGGAGTCCAGAAAACCGCGAAGGCGCGAAGGACTCGAAGAAAGCCATTTAGAATGAAGAATGTTGCGGTGACGTCCACCAACCAACACGCGAACACAACGTCTGTCTTCCTAACCTTCGCGCCCTTCGAGTCTTCGTGGTTAAATCCTTCCTTCGGCTGCTTACATGCTAATCACTGGCAGCGACGGCAGGCCGTTCTTCTTCCGCGGTTTCGGCTTCGGGGGCAACACCGCCTCGGCGTATTCCCAGACTTGTTCGGGTGACTCGAAGAACTTGTCGTAGCAGCCGTCGTTGTCGAACTCGCAGGCGTCGAACGAATAGTCGCGGCAAATCTGCGGGCGGTTCTCGTAGTTGCCGCAGCGGTTGTCCGGCTGGAGGTACTGACAGTCGCCGTAGACCATCAGGAACCAGGTGTCGTCATCGACGAACAACGCGGTCTTGCCGTGCATGACGTACCACCGCAGATGATCGAAGTCCTGCCAGGTGGTCGGCGTGTCGATGGGCAGGGCGTAATATCGGCAGCACCGGGCCGTGCAATAGCTGCACAGGATCTCGCCCGGCTTCAAGTCGGCACGACGAAACTTCTGACGGGCCATCACTCAAACTCCTGCGGAGACCACGCGGCATCCTCCCGACGCCGCACCGGTGGGAAATCATACGCCTTCGCAGCCCCGAGCGCAAGCGAGGGCCGCCAAGGTCTGCCGAAAAAACGGAAGCAGGTCTCACGCAAAGGCGCAAAGCTCGCAAAGGCAGGACTGCTTGGGATGTCTGAGTGATTGGATTTGCCTGACCGAGCGTTTGAGATGACTCAAGTTGGCCTTGAGCAACTTGCATATCTCTTCCTTTGCGAGCTTTGCGCCTTTGCGTGAGGCTTGTTTTCTCCGAAAGACCGGGCCGACACGGCCCGGCTCCCAAAGAATCGCACTGAACCCCGGACACCCAATCCGTGTCGCGGTTCGTATTCGCACTCGGTTCCCGCTGCGGATAGAATGGAAGACGCCGTCGGCGGGGTTCGTCGCCGCAAGTTTCGCCTTCAGCAAGAGATGCATCGGATGTCCGACCGCCGCAACCTGTTCAACAAAGTCTGGGATCTGCACTCCGTCCGCGCGCTGTCGTCCGGGCAGACGCAGTTGTTCATCGGGCTGCACCTCATTCACGAGGTCACCAGCCCGCAGGCGTTCGCCATTCTGCGGGAACGCAACCTGACGGTGCCGTACCCCGAGCGGACGCTCGCCACGGTCGACCACATCGTCCCCACCGACAACCAATTGCGGCCGTTCGCCGACGGTCTCGCCGAGGAGATGATGTCGGCGATCGAGAAGAACTGCCGCGACTTCGGCGTGCGGTTGTTCAACCTCGACGACGACCGGCAGGGGATCGTGCATATCGTCGGCCCCGAGCAGGGTCTGACGCAGCCCGGCATGACGATCGCGTGCGGCGACAGCCACACCAGCACCCACGGGGCGTTCGGGTCCATCGCGTTCGGCATCGGCACCAGCCAGGTCGCCGACATCCTCGCCACGCAGACGCTGGCCCTCGGCCGGCCGAAGGTCCGCCGCATCGAAGTCACCGGCAAGCTCCGGCCGGGCGTGTTCGCCAAGGATGTGATTCTGCACATCATCCGCCAGCTCGGCGTGCAGGGAGGCGTGGGGTATGCCTACGAATACGCCGGCGAGGTCTTCGACCGGATGTCGATGGAAGAGCGGATGACCGTCTGCAACATGAGCATCGAAGGGGGCGCTCGTTGCGGCTACATCAACCCCGATCAGACCACCGTCGATTACCTCCGCGGCCGACCGTTCGCGCCGCAAGGAGCGGAGTTCGATCAGGCCGCGAAGTGGTGGCTGAGCCTCGCCTCAGCAGCCGACGCCGAGTTCGACGACCGCGTCACCTACGACGGCTCAACCATCGAACCGACGGTGACATGGGGCATCAACCCCGCCCAATCGGTCGGGGTGAATGAGAATCTGCCGGCGGTGGCGACCTTCACCAAGGACGATCAGACCGGCATCCGCGAAGCGTTCGAGTTCATGGGGCTCAAGGAACAGACGCCGCTTCACGGACTGAAGATCGACGTGGCGTTCATCGGCTCCTGCACCAACGGCCGCATCTCCGACCTCCGGGAAGCGGCAGCCATCGTCAAGGGGAAGCACGTCGCCCCCGGCGTGAAGGCGCTGGTGGTGCCCGGTTCGCAACAGGTCCGCAAGCAGGCGATGTCGGAGGGGCTGGACAAGGTCTTCTCCGCCGCCGGCTTCGAATGGCGCGAGGCCGGTTGTTCGATGTGCCTGGCGATGAACCCCGACAAGCTGAAGGGCCGCGAGATCTGTGCGTCGTCGAGCAATCGCAATTTCAAGGGCCGCCAGGGAAGCCCGACCGGCCGGACGCTGCTGATGAGCCCCGCGATGGTCGCCGCCGCCGCCATCACCGGCCGCGTGACCGACGTGCGCGAGCTGCTGTAAACCGGACAGGAGACGATCATGCCGGAGACGTTGGACATGGGCCGCGTTGTCGTATCAGCCACCGTGGAAAACCTCGGCGACTTGTTGAAAGTTCATGAGGGACTGCTGCCAGCAGCCGCAGTTCGCCGGATTTCGATTGACGAGGCGCTCGTTGATACCGGCGCGACCACGCTGTGCTTGCCTTCGTCACTTGTGGCTCAATTGGGATTGGTGTCCTTCGGTGAGCGCGTGTCGATGACCAGCAGTGGGCCTCGAAAAGCGAAAATCTACGGATCGGCCAAGCTCACGGTTCAGGGGCGCGACTGCAATGTGGATGTGGTCGAACTCCCCGACGGCGTACCCGCGCTCATTGGGCAAGTGCCGTTGGAACTGCTGGATTTCGTGGTCGATCCTCCCGGCCGTCGGCTGATCGGCAACCCGGCCCACGGCGGCGAGCAGATGCTGGAGTTGTACTGAAATGAGCGCACTCGTCGAAGCCTGCGACTCGGTGTTCGGTGCCGACATCGATTTGGTGTTCGATCGTCTGATGCGGATTGAAGGCAAGGCGGAGATTGTTGACGGCAAGATCGTGGTCACTCCCTTGAAGGGAGCGTGGCCGACTCATACGGCCGGTGAAGTCTACGCCGCACTCCGGGATTGGACCAATCGAACAAAGTGCGGCCGAGCCGCTGGGGGCAGTACGATTTTTCGCGTGCAGCTTCCGAATCGCGATTCCTTTTGTCCCGACGCGGCCTACCATATCGGGCCATCGGGCAAGATGAAGCCTTATGAGGGTTCTCCGTTGTTCGCCGCAGAAATCCGCACCATCGGTGACTACGGGCCGCGCAGCGACCGATTCGTCGCTGATCGTCGAGCCGACTATTACGCCGCCGGCACACTGGTCGTGTGGGATGTCGATCTGCTCTCGAACGATGTCGTCAACGTGTACCGTGCGAGTGCTCCGGACAGTCCGACGATCTACCGACCCGGCGACATCGCGGAGGCAGAACCGGCCGTGCCCGGTTGGACGGTCGCCGTGAACGATCTCCTGCCGGAGAATTGGGCCGCACCGCAACCGAGTCCGCAGAGTTAAACGACCACACATTTCACGAATCGATCAGAGGAATTCCAAGCTCATGGTCCAAGCCATCACGCAAGTCACCGGCCGCGGCGTGCCGTTGCTGCTGGACGACATCGACACCGACCGCATCATCCCCGCGCGTTATCTGCGGTGCGTGACGTTTGACGGATTGGGCGAGCACGCCTTCGAGGATGACCGTCAGCAAGACCCGCAGCATCCGTTCAACGACGCCCGCTACCAGGGGGCGACCGTGCTGGTCGCCGGCCGCAACTTCGGCTGCGGGTCGTCGCGCGAGCACGCCCCGCAGGCGCTCATCCGCTGGGGCATTCAGGCGGTCATCGGCGAATCGTTCGCGGAGATCTTCTTCGGGAACTGCACGGCGCTCGGCGTCCCTTGCGTGTGCGCGGCGCGGGGCGATCTGGAGAAACTGGCGGCGGAGATCGGCGCGAAGCCGCAAGCGACCATTGCGGTGGATTTGGGAGCGCTCGTCGTCACCTGCGGAGCGGTCAAAGCCCCGGTGACGATGCCCGACAGCGCTCGGTCCTCGCTGACCAGCGGGAATTGGGACTTCCTCGGGCAACTGCTCGACGGTGCCACGGCGGTCAAGCAGACCGCGGGGAAGATTCCGTATCTGTCCGGATTCAAGGCGTGATCTTGTCGCGCTGGTGATTGTGCAAAAAAGAAGCCCAGGGATCGCAATCCCTGGGCTTCCGTCATTGCGTGTCGTTGTTAATCCCGACCGGTCTCAGTTCCCCAGCACCCAGCGGATGAACCCGCGGGCCTTGAGGCCGTTTTCCGCGAGCGCCTGGCTGACGGTCTTACTCTCGTCCGTGGCGAGGCCCTGGAACGTCAGCACCCCTTGATCGGCGTAGAACACCTTCATCCGGCCATCGACGATCTTATCGACGATGTTCGCCGGCTTGCCCGATGCCAGCGCCTCTTGGCTCAGCCGGTCCCGCTCGGCCTTCACAGCTTCCGCCGGCAGTTCCTCGGGTTGGATGACCGCCGGCCGCAGCGCGCAAATGTGCATGGCGACGTCACGCAGCACCGGGGCGTTGGCCTTGTCGCCGGTCGCCTGGAACAGTACGCCGGTCTTGCCGTCGTGATGCGCGTAGCCGCCGACCGGGCCGTCCACCTTCAGGATGCGGGCCAGCACCATCTTCTCGCGGATCTTGTTGACCACGTCGTCGAGCAGCGCGGAGAGCTTCACCCCCGGCTTGTCCGGCGCGGTCTGCGACAGCAATTCTTCCGGCGTCGCGGCCCCCGGTCCGGTGAGCAATTGCCTGGCGATTTGGTCGGCGAGGAAGATGAAATCGTCCGCCTTCGCGACCGGGGCCGATTCGCATTGCAGCTCGATCATCACGCCGGCCTTGCCGTCGTCGCTGGTCAGCACGCGGACCAGGCCTTCGCTGGTGGCGTTCTCGGCGCGCTTGAGCTGCACCTTCTTGCCGCTCTCACGGAGGATTTCGATGGCTCGCTTCGGGTCGCCGTTCGCTGCGACGAGCGCCTTCTTGACCTCCATCATGGGGAGGTTGGTCAGGTTGCGCAGTTCCATGACCGCCTGAGCAGTGATTTCCGCCATGTTTTGTACTCCTTCGGCCGTCGGAGATCGAATAGGGAAGCCCAGGGACAGCAATCCCTGGGCTTCGATGTTTGCCGCGCGGTCGCCGTCCTGAATATTACAGCGACGGGACCGGCTTGTACTGTTCTTCCACGGGCGGCTCGTCTTCGTCCTTCGGCAGCACGCCCTTGCCTTCGGTGATCGCCGCGGCGACGTGTTGCAGCACCAGTTGGATGGACCGGATGCTGTCGTCGTTGCCGGGGATCGGCAGATCGACGTCGTCCGGGTTGCAGTCGGTGTCGAGCAGCGAGACCACCTTGATGCCGACCAGCCGCGCCTCGTGAACGCAGTTGTGTTCCTTTTTGGGATCGACCACCACCACCGCTTCCGGCAGCCGGTTCATGTGCCGCAGTCCGTTCAGGTTGCGGTGCATTTTGCGGCGTTCGCGGATCAGCGACGACTGCCGCTTCTTGGAGTACGTCTCGATCTCGCCCGACTCGAAAATGCGATCCAGCTCCTCCAGCCGCTTGAGCCGGCTGCGGATCGTGCGGAAGTTCGTGAACAGCCCGCCCAGCCAGCGGTAATCGACATACGGCATGCCGCAGGCCACCGCGGCGTCGCGGATGTTCTCCGACGCCTGCTTCTTGGTGCCGACGAACAGAATCAGGCTGCCCTGCGAGGCGACCTTGTTGAGATACCGCTTGGCCCGGAGCAGGCCGCGGACGGTCTCCTTGATGTCGATGATGTGAATCAGGTTGCGCTTGCCGTAGATGTACGGCCGCATCCGCGGATTCCAACGGCTGGTCCGGTGCCCGTAATGGATCCCGGCATCGAGAAAATCTTTGACGACGATCTCCGACACGTGCACCGACTCCTGACCGCTGGACAAACCGACCGGCCCCGTCCGGCCCATGCCGCGGGGTAAGGGAATTTTGGAATGGGGCATCGTAGCGACCGGCGTCGCAATCGTCAAATCAGGGGCTTTCGCAATTGAAGATCGGCCGAACTCCGCCGGATGTCGGGTGGCGGGGCCTAAGCCGCTTCGGCGTGGCCCCGATGTTGCCGGAAAAGACGTGGCCACGAAGACTTAGGCCACGCCACCCTCTAGTGACACGAGAACGCTGCCAGAATCAAAACTCTGCGTGTGGCTCACACCCCGCTGGCGTGATCATCCCCTTCAGCACCGTGGGGTCGGTCTTTTCCGAGACGAATCACACCGACCCGTCGCCGAGCAACGCATGCGTGCCGCCGGGGGTGACAACTCGACATCGCGCCGCTTGACGTCACACCGCACGGTACTTATAGTCGTCAACCGGGGCCGACGACGAGCTCTGCCTTGGGGACCTGAAACGATGTGCGCAAACACGACATTGCACGAAATCGAATCGATGCTTGGCCCGCCTGCTCACAGCGGTGAAGGCTATCTGATCTACCAAGGCGACTGCATGGACTATTTGAAGCACCTTGAGGATGGAGCGCTGGCCCTGACAGTGACTTCACCACCTTACAACATCGGAAAGGAGTATGAATCCATTCGGGAAATCGACCATTACATCGAATGGTGCAAGCGCTGGATTCACGAACTCTACAGGGTCACGTCCGACAACGGTTCTTTTTGGCTCAACCTCGGCTACGTTGCGCTCGCGAGCCGAGCCAAAGCAATTCCGATTCCCTACCTGCTTTGGGATCAGGTTCCGTTCTTCATGCTACAGGAGATCGTCTGGAACTACGGCGCGGGAGTGGCAGCCAAGCGAACATTCTCGCCGCGTAATGAAAAGTTCTTGTGGTATGTCAAGAATCCCGACGACTACGTTTTCAACCTGGATGATATCCGCGATCCGAGCGTCAAGTACCCCAACCAGAAAAAGAACGGGAAACTCAAGTGCAATCCTCTGGGAAAAAACCCAACCGATGTCTGGCAGATCCCAAAGGTGACTTCAGGAAAGGACCGCAGCTCCAAGGAGCGTACGCTACACCCTGCACAGTTTCCGATTGCCGTCGTCGAGAGGATTGTCAAAGCCTGCAGCGCTCCCGGCGACATCGTGCTCGATCCATTCTTAGGGTCCGGATCATTGATCGAAGCAGCGCTTCGATCTGAACGGCTCGCGATCGGCTTTGAAATCAACCCCAAGTATGTGGACTTGGCTGCGAAACGGGTTCGCGCTTTCTTGCGGGCCCGTGGGCAACAACTCGCGCAACGTCCTCTGTTTCGTTGACTAAACCTCGTGGAGAACAATCAACTTCCCCCGCTCTGAATCCGGGCGCAGACTGGCTTGCTGTCCCGACGGCTTATCCTGGCCTTTCCAATCGGAATGGTCGAGCCAGCCAAACCTGATTCGTCGGATCCTGGGACGCTGCGGGACTGTCCGGTCCAGAGTGAATTTCTCGAAATTGACTGCAATGTAGTAGCCGTTTTTGGTTTTCTTGGAGCGAGAAGATTCTTGCGCATAGCTGCGATTTGCATAAATCTTTCGGGGGTCAGAAGATGTTTTGATCTCTGCAGAAAAATGCTGGTCGAGGATATACACAAGATCCTTCTCACCCACAGACTGATCGCCGCGCCATCTTCCCGGATATAGGGCGGCGAATTCGAGAGGAATCAATTCGTGCAGATAGGATGCCATGATCTGGGGCGTCGGGAAAATCTCCTTGCCGATCTGAATTCCATGGCGCCCGATTTTTGATTCAAAGATGCTATCCCAAGCTTCGAGAATCGGCGTGACGATCTGTTCTTTGGCAAGCGGGTATGCCTGCACGAGTTCTTCGGTCTTTGTCAACGGTGTTCTCAACTCTGAGTTGCACCAGCAATGTGTCTGAATAGCTCTTCGTGAGGAGTGCGCCAGCCGAGGCGCTCGCGGGGGCGATGATTGAGCCAG
>JAWXBB010000021.1:0-6340 GCA_034439795.1 Planctomycetaceae bacterium
CCGGAGACCACCGAGACCCTGATTTACATCCGCATGATTCACCTGATGTCCCGGCGGATCGCACAGCACCGTTTATCCATTTGAAAACAGGTTCTCAGCTGAAGTCCACCACGGATACGGGGCGTTGGAAATGGGTCGCGGCAGCCACTCTGTTAGTTCCCGTGTTGGCCCTGGCGCTGACGGAGACCTCGGGGGTCACGCATTGGTTTCGGAGTCCGACGTCGACAGCCGTGGTCGCTCCGAAGCCGGAACCGATCGTCGGAGCGAAGGCCGATCCCCAGGTCGGTGAGCGGGTTGATTCCCAAACTGATCGGCAGCAGTCGCCGAACAAGGGCGAGTGGGTCCAGCTCTTCAATGGCAAAGACCTGACCGGTTGGAAGACGCATCCGTTGTCGGGCGGAGACTGGCGGGTGGACAACGGCGCGATCGCTGGTCAGGGCAGCACTTCCTACCTCTTCCACGAATCCGGCGACTACGGCAACTTTCACCTGCGGATCGAGGCGAAGATCAACGCCAATGGGGACGCCGGAGTTTACTTTCGGACTCCGTTCGACGTGCAGCCCCATCCGAATCAGGCAGGACCAGCGAAGTTCACGCTTCCGGCGGGGTATGAAGCGGCGGTCGCGGTCCGGTCGAATTCCCCCAATCATACCGGCTCCCTGACGGCGGCGGACGGTTCGACATTGCACACTGGGCCGCTCAATCCCCACCTACCGGACGAATGGTTTGTGCTCGAGGTGATCGCGGAAGACAACCACATTCGCACGCTGGTCGATGGGAAGCCTTCGGCGGACTACATCGACGAGAAACGACAATTCTCGCGCGGTCACATCGCACTCCAGACTTGGGGACCGAACATCACCCAAGTCCAGTTCCGTAAGGTCGAGATCAAGGAACTGCCGGCGAGTCCGCCGGAATCCGACGGTTGGGTCCAACTCTTCAACGGCAAGAACCTGACGGGCTGGAAGTTCCATCCCAATCATCTGGGCGACTGGGAAGTGAGGTATGGCATTCTTAGGGGCAGCGCACGCAATAGTCATCTCTTCAGTGAACGGGGTGACTATGGAAACTTCCACCTGCGCGCCGAGGCCAAAGTCAACCTGGGAGGCGATAGCGGGATCCTGTTCCGCGCCCCGTTCGAATTGCGACAAGGGAGAACGCCCAGGGAGTTCGGTGTTCCCGGTTGGTACGAGGCAGAGCTTCAGCAAAACCGGTCACATCTCCGGCCGACTGGCAGCATTTCGGAGGCGACGGGCGTTGTTCCACCCACCACCCTGGGCCAGGTCTCCGATCGCTCGCTGACTCAACCCGATGAATGGTTTACCATCGAGGTGATTGCCGCAAACAACCATTTCATTACGAAGATCAACGGCGTCGAAGCGGCGAATTGCAACGACCCACTCGACAGGCACCGGACTGGTCATCTTGCTCTCCAAGTGTGGCACCCTAATACCCTGGTCCAGTTCCGCAAAATCGAGATCAAGGAACTGCCCCCCAGCGCATCGCCACTGCCGTCCACGTACACCAACGGCCTCGGCATGGAGTTCGTGGTCGTGCCGAAGGGCAAGTCGTGGCTGGGCGGGGGCCAGGACAAGTTGGGCGACCAAGAGGTGGAGATCCCGGCCGATTTCTACCTGGGCAAGCACGAAGTCACGCAGGAGCAGTGGACTCAGGTGATGGGCGAGAACCCCAGCCACTTCTCGCGCACGGGCGAGGGCAAGCAAGCGGTGAAGGACATCAGCGATGCCGATCTGAAGCGGTTCCCTGTCGAGAACGTGTCGTGGGATCAATGCCAGGAGTTTGTGGCGAAGCTGAACCAGCGGGAGAGGGAGACGGGCTGGGTCTACCGGTTGCCGACGGAGGCGGAATGGGAATACGCGTGTCGGGGCGGCCCGATGTCGGACAAGCTGGACAGCGCCTTCGACTTCTACTTCGCCAAGCCCACGAACATCCTGCTTCCGGAACAGGCGAACTCCAACTAAGGTACTGAATCGAACGTGTAAGGTGGGCGCCTACGAGCCGAACCGCCTGGGTTTATTCGACATGCACGGCAACGTCTGGGAGTGGTGCGACGACGAAGTGAAAAATGGTGAAGGTGCCTCGCAGCGGGTGTCCAGTAGCGGCAGTTGGTACTTCGCCTCCGAGCTCTGCCGGGCGGCGGACAGCGTCCCGCGCGCGCCGTCGTACCGGCACGACAGCCGCGGCTTGCGTCTGGCCCGAGTTCCGGCCGGCGCTCCTTCGCCCGAAGCGAAGACGCCGCCGCTCGCCGTCGGCCCGTTCACCGATGCCGACGTCCAGCGCATCGCGGCCCTGCCCGCTGCCCAGCAGGTCGAGGAAGTCCGCAAGGAGTTGAAGAAGCGCAATCCCGAGTTCGACGGTACGCTCCGCAGCATTGACGGTCCGGAGCCGAAGATCGAGGACGGGGTCGTCATTGAACTCAGGTTCGACACCGACAAAGTGACTGATATCTCGCCCGTGCGCGCGCTGACCGGCCTGCGCCGTCTTAAATGCAATGGTTCCAAGCTGAGTATCGGCACGCTCTCCGACCTGTCCCCGCTTAAGGGGATGCACTTTACGGATCTCTACGTCGCCAACAATCGCAAACTGATGGACCTGTCCCCCTTGCAGGGCATGCCGCTCACCCACCTCGAAGTGTGGGGCACGAGCGTCGCGAATATCGCGGTCGTCAAGGAGATGCCGATCTCGGTGTTGTGGATCGTCGACACTCCGATTGCCGATTTGTCCCCGCTCGCCGGGAAATCCCTTGAAGCACTCTTTTGCATGAGGTGCCGGGTAACAACTCTCAAAGGCCTTCCGGCCGTTGGGGTCGAGAAGCTGTCCTGCGATCTTGAGCAACTACCCGACGAGGCCGACATGAAGCGGCTGGGAGTGAAGGAACTTCATCTCTATGGCGTTTCCAAGACGATCGACCCCGCGCGCCTGCGTGCCCTGGGTCCGCGGCTAAAGCAGATCAACGACAAGCCGGCCGAGGAGTTCTTGAAGGAATTCGAGGAGCAAGCAGCCTCCGCCCTGCACGACACCTGGCTCAAGGCCGTCGCTCTGCTGCCTCTCGACCAGCACGCGGCGGCGTTGCCCGCCAAGTTGAAAGAACGACTCTCTGGCTTCGAGGACGCCATGCTCCGGACCATCCCGAGCCTGGCTGCCGACCGGCAGGCGATCATGGTGGCCGCGTGGCTCCGCGACCGCAACCCCGCCTTCGAGGGCGAGGTGACGCACAAGATCGAGGACGGCGTGTTGACGAGCCTGGAAGTGCCGTCGCCTCTCGTGCAGGACCTGACGCCCCTGCGGACGCTCTCAGGACTGCGGACGCTCACGGGCCGCAGCACGCTCGGTTACGACAACCAGGCCGAACGCGATGCCGCCCTGTTGCGCTCGCTCACGAAGTTGGAGACCATCAATGGTATGCCCGTGGACCAGTTCTGGAAGGACGCCGAGGTCAGGCAAGCGGAGTTCCAGGAGTGGCTCCAACTGGTTCCGACGCTGACTGCCCCGCAGCAGGTGGCCGCGGTGGTCGCCAGGTTGAAGGAACGCAACCCCGGCCTTGACGGCACGGCGAAGCACAAGATCGAGGGGAGCGTGGTGACGGAGCTGACGTTCACGCCCGTCAACGGTCAAGACGCAGTGACGGACCTCTCGCCCGTGCGGGCGCTGGCGGGCCTGACTTCGCTCAACCTGTGGGGCTGCTCCGGGCTTGGGGATCTGGAACCGCTCAAGGGCCTGCCGCTCACCCGGCTGCTCGTCGGCAGTTTTCATGTCAACACCCAGGTTCGCGACCTGGAGCCGCTCAGGGGCATGAAACTCGCCGAGCTGCAACTTTACCATTGCCAGGTCCGCGACATGGAACCTCTCAAGGGCATGCCGCTCACTCAGCTGACGCTTTTAAGCCGCCAGGTCCGCGACTGCGCGCCGCTCAAGGGCATGCCGCTCACCGTGCTTTACCTGGATACCTGCACCCAGATCAAGGACTTCACGCCGCTCCAGGGCCTGCCACTCACCGGGCTGGCCCTTGGTCAGTGTCAGTTGAAGGATCTGGAAGTGCTCAAGGGCATGCCGCTCACCATGCTGACGCTTGCCGAAACCCAGGTCCAGGATCTGGAGCCGCTCAGGGGCATGCCGTTGAAGGTGTTGCGGCTTTACAAGACCGGCGTCACCGACCTGAAACCTTTGCAAGGGATGGAACTGGAAGAGATCCGCCTGACCCCCAAGAACATCACCCAGGGCCTGGAAATCCTCCGCGACGTGAAGAGCCTCAAAACCATCGGCATCGGAACCCTGAGTACCCAATCCTGGCCGGCGGCGGAGTTCTGGGAACGCTACGACCAGGGGGAGTTCGCGAAGTAGCATGGCGGCTGTGGCACGCGTCGGTGCGACCCACCGAAGGAAATGTGGTTGACGCCGTGGCGGGCATCGGCCGCGCCACGTAGCTCTCCGTGAAGGGCGATGGCAGCAGAGACCCTTTCCCTCGAAGTCTTGGACCATAGCTGCAAAAACGGAAGGTTGCGGCAGGGACGTGATGGCGTTGAATGTCAACGGAACCGGGGCGTTGAGCGGACGGGCACGCGACCGCTGATCTCAGTTCACGTACGCCTTGCTCGTCATCGCTGATCAACCATTCGGTGAAGCCGCGGGCCACCCAACTCGCGCCGCTCTCCCAGGCATGCTGACGGGCCTGCACCCAGATTGCCGGGGCCCCTGCCTGGCCGGCTTCCTGGACGTGCAGCCCGCGGACCGGCAAACCGCCGCGCGTCCGAGCCAGTTCGAATGGCCTGGCGGAGGGCAGGGACTTCATGGCCGTCGCAATCAGTTCGTCCGTATCCCGTGGCGTGTAAGGGGGTCCCCCAGGCGATCCAGAGCGGCCCGCCGGTTCCCACCACGTCGTAACGGATGCGGTCTCCCGTCCGCACCCCCGGCGCCGTGTGTCGCCAGGTCGTTCCATCGGTCGAGAATGTCGCCCGGGCCGGCATGGCCCAGCTCGTCGCCAGCGGCTTGCCGGTGTCCTTCCCGTTGTTGCGGGCCGCAGCATCTCCACCGTCTGCTTGCCGCCGGCAAAGGCGACCAGCAACTGACCTTCGTGCTCGAGGACATGCGGGTAGTCGACATGCCGACCGCCGACGAGGATCCCCAGTCGATCGAAGACCAGACCGTCCTCGCTGATCGCCATCGTCAGCGGATCTCGCTTCTTCGGATTTGCATTCGAGACCAGCACATATCGCCCGTCGGACAAACGCAGCCCGTGCAGTTTCGAGGTTGCGTCCGGGAAATTGGTGCGGACCGGCTGACTCCATGTGCGACCCTGGTCCGTCGAGAACGAACGGTACAGGTATCCGCTGCGGCGATTGTCGCGAAACAAGGCGACCAGGTTGCCATCCGGCAAGGCCCACCACAACGGCTCCTCGGCGGACAGTTGGCTGCTGGAGCCCAGCACCGGAAACGATTCCCAGCGGTCGATTTCCTGCACGCCGCCGACGCCCGCATGAGCGGCAAGGGGGGCCGCACCCGACGGCGGACGATCATCGGCGAAGTCACCGACGGCGATCAGGTCGTGCGGGCCGTCGATGCCGCGCTGTGTCAACCCGGCCGGGTGCTGAAGGCGATCGGGGCGACGCAATGCACCGTGCAGGATGAGGCGACCGGCACGCTCTACGCCTGCTCGGTCCGGCGGATGCTGCGGACGATGGCCTCCGACGAGCGGACCGCCGTCGTCGCCGGCGACCGCGTGCTGTTTCAGCCGCTCGATGTGAAGCGCGGCGTCATCGAGCGCGTCGAGCCGCGTCAGGGGGTGCTGTCCCGCGGACATCAGTACCGCGAGCACATTCTGGTCGCGAACGTCACGCAGGTGATGATCGTCGCCTCGCTTGCCGAACCGCATTTGAAGCCGGCGCTCATCGACCGGTTTCTCATCAGCGCGGCGAAGGGGGGCGTGTCGGCGGCCATCTGCTTCAACAAGGCGGACCTCGTCGACCTGACCGAGCTGCAGGCGGTGATCGGCCTCTACAACCGGCTCGGCTACCCGACGGTGGTCACGAGCATCGCCACCGGCTTCGGCGTCGAACGGCTCAGGCAACAGATTCGCGGCCAACAGACCGTGTTCGCGGGGCAAAGCGGCGTCGGCAAGTCGTCGCTGCTCAATGCCATCCAACCGGGCCTGGCGCTGCGGACCGGCCTCATCAGCGAAACGTCGCAAAAGGGGAAGCACACCACGCGGTCGGCGGAGCTGCGACAACTCGACTTCGGCGGCTGGGTGGTGGACACGCCGGGCATCCGCCAGATGGCGCTGTGGGACGTCCCCGCGGGGGAAATCGAAGCCCACTTCCGCGAA
>JAWXBB010000022.1:0-10590 GCA_034439795.1 Planctomycetaceae bacterium
CGGTCGCCGGCGAAGGAGGCCGACGCGGCGATGGTGCGCGATCTCCGGGAATGGTTTGCCGGTCAGCCGCGGCTGAAGGCGCCGCCGCTGGTGGCGGTGCTCAACAAGATCGACGGCCTCAGCCCGGTGATGGAGTGGTCGCCGCCATACGATTGGCGGTCGCCGGTCAAACCGAAAGAACGGAACATCGCCGCGGCGGTGGAGTACGCCCGCGAACTGTTCGGGGCCGACGCCGTCGAGTTCGTCCCCGTGTGCGCCGACCACGAACACGGCCGGGCGACGGGGATCGCCGAGGAGTTGTTGCCGGCGATGGCCCGGCATCTCGACACGGCCCGCGTCGCCGCCCTGTTGCGGGGCATGCACAGCGAATACGACCGTCACAAAGTCCGCCAGGTCATCGGCCAGGTGATCGAAGCGGGGAAACAACTACTCAATCGGGCGGGCAATTGAGATCGCGGCAAGTGGGTTTTCACAATCCCAGCCGAGAGCGCCAGCGAACGGCGTCCGGAAGCGGGTAAGGCTCCGGACGCCGTTCGCTGGCGCTCCCGGCTGGGATGAAGCCGTCGCCGGTGCATCGCCCCTGAAAAACCGCGATTCAAGGCGATTTCCCGGTGGGACTCATCGCCGCAGCTTGATACGATATCCAGCATTGCCGGGCCAGTTCTCGCATCGTCTCAGATCGCCGGACGCCATGCTCCGAATGCTGCCATCATTTGTCGCCGTTCTGTGGGTCGGCGTCACCGTGGGAACGACCGCCACTGCGGCGGAGTCGCGCTATCACGACCGCATCGCGCCACTGGTCGCGAAGTATTGCGCCGATTGCCACGCCGACGGGATCAAGGAGGGGAACCTCGCCCTCGATGCGTATCCCGATGACGCCGCCCGGTTGGCCGACCGCGCGACGTGGTGGAAGGTGCTGAAGAACGTGCGGGCGGGCGTGATGCCGCCGCCGGGGGAGCCGCGGCCTTCGCCCGAAGAGGTCGCTGCGCTCGCCGAGTGGATCAAGCGCGACGTGTTCCAGATCGACCCGCACGACATCGACCCTGGCCAACTCACCGTGCGGCGGCTTAATCGTCAAGAATACCGCAGCACGATCGCCGAGTTGATGGGCATCGACTTCAACGCCGAGGTCGTGTTCCCCGACGACGATTCCGGCTTCGGGTTCGACAACGTCGGCGATGCGCTCAGCCTGTCGCCGCTGCTCATGGAGAAGTATCTGCGCGCGGCCGAGGCGATCGTCGACGAGGCGGTGCCGAAAGTCGCGAAGATCACGCCGCGGCTGGAACTCGGGGGCCGGGAGTTCCGCGACCGGGACCGCGATGTCTCCGGCAGTCGCGTGGACATGAAGAAGCCGGCGAAACTGTCGGAGAGGGTGACGATCGAGCAGGCGGGTCAATACTCGTTGCAGATCGAATTCCGCATGCACGGCTCGTTCGACTTCGATCCGGCCCGCGGGACGATCGCCGTGCTGTTCGACGGCGAAGAACTGCATCGCGGCGAGTACGGCTGGGACGAGGGGAAGCCGCACCGCTTCCAGTTCCTGCGGCAACTGGCCGTCGGCGAACATGTCGTGCGGTTCGTCTGCGAGCCGGTTTCCGGCACCCAAAAGGAGACGCCCGCGGGCGAGTTCGGCGATCCGACGTCGGTCCACATGTCAGTGTCGCACGTCCGGTTGGAAGGCCCGCTGAACGCCGGCAAGTGGGTGCATCCCCGCAACTACGAACGGTTCTTCAACCGCGATGAAGCCCCAACGGAACCCGCCGCGCGCCGCGAGTACGCCGCCGAATTGCTGCGGCGGTTCGCGCGGAAGGCGTATCGCGGGCACGTCGAAGAATCGACGGTGCAGCGGTTGGTTGGCGTCGCCGAGACCGTGTATCGACAATCGGACAAGACGTTCGAGCAGGGGATCGCCCAGGCGATGGCCGCGGTGCTGGCGTCCCCGCGGTTTTTGTTCCGGTTTGAATCGCCGGACGTTGCGACGGCCTCGGAACGGTTCCCGCGCGTGGACGAGTTCGCGCTGGCGTCGCGGCTGTCGTACTTCCTGTGGTCGACGATGCCCGACGACGAGCTGTTCCGCCTCGCCGAGCAGGGGCAGTTGCGGGCGCAGTTCCCGGCTCAGGTCGCGCGGCTGCTGAAGAACGACCGGGCGGACGACTTCATCGAGAACTTCGTCGGCCAATGGCTCCGGGCCCGCGACGTGCGGAACGTCTCCATCGACCCCATCGCCGTCATGGGCCATCAGAAGGAATACGACGAACTGTTGCAGCAGTTCCGCGGCCGTCGTGGCAATCGCGGGAATGGAACCCCGGAGGAAGAGAAGGAATACCAGCGGATCCGCGACCGGTTCCGTTTGTTCCGCGATCTGCGCGACAAGATGGGGGACGACATCCGCCGGGCCATGCGCAGCGAAACCGAACTCTGCTTCACGCACATCGTCCGCGAGGACCGCAGCCTGTTGGAATTGATCGACGCCGATTACACGTTCCTCAACGACAAGCTCGCCGATCTGTACGGCATCAAGGACGTCCGCGGCTCGGAGATGCGGAAGGTGTCGCTCCCCGCCGACAGCCCCCGCGGCGGCGTGTTGACGCAGGGGACGTTCCTGGTCGTCACGTCGAACCCCACGCGCACCTCGCCGGTCAAACGCGGGCTGTTCGTGCTGGAGAACATCCTGGGCACGCCTGCGCCGCCCGCGCCGCCCAACGTCCCGCAACTTGAAGAGGCCGCGACCCAGTTCGCCGATCAAGAGCCGCAGTTGCGGGAACTGCTCGCC
Source organism: Planctomycetaceae bacterium (assembly GCA_034439795.1). Taxonomy (GTDB): domain Bacteria; phylum Planctomycetota; class Planctomycetia; order Planctomycetales; family Planctomycetaceae; genus DSVQ01. Next base: position 2,774 of record JAWXBB010000022.1, read on the forward strand.
AAGCACCGCGAGTCCGCGTTGTGCGCCTCGTGCCACGCGCGGATGGACCCGCTGGGCCTCGCGCTCGAGAACTTCAACGCGATGGGAATGTGGCGCGACACCGAGAACCAGCGGGCCATCGAGTCGTCCGGGGAGCTCGTCTCCGGGGCGAAGTTCCAAAACGTCCGCGAATTGAAGCAGATCCTCGTCAACCAGCACCGGCAGGACTACTACCGCTGCGTCACGCAGAAAATGCTGACGTTCGCCCTCGGCCGGGGCCTCGACTTTGCCGATGAAGAAACCATCGACCGCATCGTCGAGCGGCTGGAACAGAACGGCGGCAAGTTCAGCGCCCTGCTCCAGGGGGTGGTGGAATCGGCCCCGTTCCAACGCATTCGCAATCCGCAACTGACTGCGAAGTTTTCCGAATAGTGATGATTTCCGGCCCCCTCGCCCCCGCTTCGGGGGAGAGGGTCGGGGTGAGGGGGAGAGCTCCGAGGCATGTCCCATACCAACCCGAAGCGTGAGCGAGGACGAGCGAGCGTCAGGGAGGCGGCAGGGAGGCGGCAGGGAGCACTCGTCCTCGCTTACGCTTCGGGTTGGTATTCTTTGAGCATCAGCGCACTGCGAAGCAGTCGGCCCCCTCACCCTAACCCTCTCCCCCGAAGACGGGGGAGAGGGGACCGAACAAGAAACTCAAGCACGAACTCCGTGACGAAAGCCCAACCATGACACAGTCTGCCCTCGGATTGAGTCGTCGCAACTTCCTCCGCGGCCTCGGCGTGGGAGTCGCTTTGCCGGGGATGCTGTCGGCCCTGCCGCGGGCGGTCCGCGCCGCCGAGACCGCGAAAGCCGCCCCGCTGCGGATGGCGTTCATGTCGGTCCCCAACGGCGTGCAGCAGGATCACTGGTGGCCCACGGGCGACGAGCGGGACTTCACGTTCAACACCACGATGCACTCGCTGACGCCGCTGAAATCGCACGTGCAGGTCATCGGCGGCCTCAAGCACGAGAACGCCACCGCTGGCCGCGATGGCGCCGGCGACCATGCCCGCGCGTCCGCCACGTTCCTCACCGGCCAGCGCGCCCGCAAGACCGCCGGCAAGGACATTCACGTTGGCGTCTCCGTCGATCAACTCGCCGCCCAGAAGCTCGGCCGGCGGACGCGGTTCCCGTCGCTGGAACTGTCGTGCGACGCCATCCGCAACTCGGGGAGTTGCGACTCCGGATACGCCTGCGCGTATCAGTACAACCTCGCCTGGAGCTCGCCGACCACGCCCGTCACGCCGGAAGCCAACCCCCGGCTCGCCTTCGAGAGGCTGTTCGGGGCCGGCTCCCCCGAGGAGCGCCGCAAGAACTACGCCCTCCGTCAGGAAACCGAACGCTCGGTGCTCGACTTCATCCTCGAAGAAGCTGGCGACGTGCAGCGGCAGCTCAACCCCGGCGACCGCCGCAAGCTCGACGAATACTTCACCGTCGTCCGCGAACTGGAGCAGCGCTTGAAGGCGTCCGAAGCGACGGGGGACTTGCCGAAGTCCGATCGCGAGACCCCGTCGGGCATCCCCGCGGATTTCTCTGAGCACATGGCTTTGATGTACGACCTGCTGTTCCTCGCGTTCCAGACCGACTCCACCCGGTTCGGCACGATTCTGCTGGCTTACGACGGCAGCAACCGCGTCTTCCCGCAGATCGGCGTGCCGGAGGGGCACCACTACCTCACGCACAACCAGCGGAAAGAGGAGCTGGCCGAAAAGGTGGCCCGCATCGACGCCTATTACATGGAGCAGTTCGCCTCTTTCTTGACGAGGATGTCCGTTGCCCAGGACGTCGACGGCCAGTCGCTGCTCGACAACTCGATGATCGTCTACGGCGGCGCGATCGCCGACGGCAACAAGCACTCGCACGACAACCTGCCGGTGATCCTCGCCGGCAGCGGCGGCGGCCGCCTGCAACCGGGCCGGTATCTCCAGGTGCCCGAGCAGCCGATGGCGAACCTGTTCGTCAGCCTGCTCAACCGCCTGGAGATCGCCACCGACCGCTTCGGCGACTCGACGGGCCGGTTGGAACCGGTGTGAATGCGCATCGAGTTTCGTAGTATTCCGCGCGCAGATCCGAACGGACGACAATTCCGCTGGCGAGCGTGCATCGCTGCAAGCTTCTACGCCCAAGGCGTTGTCTCCCACAGCCCAGGGTCGCGAGTCTCCGAGCGCACCCTGGGTGAATGTCGAAGTGGAATGCCAAACCCTGAAAGGGTTTCATCTTCCTTCGACTCGGCACCGCCCATGATGCGACCCTTTCAGGGTCGATGATCCTCGGATGGCGATGCCCCAGGGTGCGCAGACGCTCACTGCGCGCCGGGCAGTTGAACCGTGCGAAACGGCTGATCCTGCGCGGTGCGGATCGACCAGTTGCTCGGGAGCTCCCAGACGCGGGCGTCGTCGAGGTCGGCCGCGATGGGCACCACGGTCATCCGGGCCAGCGCATACCGCCAGCCGGTGGAGTCCACGGCCTCGACGAGCAGTACCGCCTCCGGGTCGGTGCCCTGCACGAACGCGAACAGCGCAGCATCGGCCCGGGCGTCGGCGGGCGCGCGGTAGATCGGCTGCGTGAGCTGCCGCGCTTCGAACTTCCTGGACTTGTTGCCGTCTCCTCCGGTCACCCGGAAACGCTCGGCGATGCGACGCATCTGCGTCAAGCGCAACGACCGCGAGGCCACCGGCGGGTCGGCGTCGGGAACCGGCTTCCATTCGATCCCCGGCGTGAAGCGATGCAGGGGCTGGCCGTCGCGACGGGCGACGAGCGGCAACTCGGACAGCGACGTCAATTCCTGTTCGATCCCCTCGGTGTAGGGGTACGTGCTGGCGATGAGCCGCGGGCGGCCGTCGAGCGTCCAGAGGTACACCGCCCCGGCGGGCGTTTCGCGGAGGGGGTTCGACCAACTGAGCAGCGACGTCGGCTCAAATTTCAGGGCGGTCTCGCCGTCCGCCGCGCGTTGTGCGATCTGATACTGCAGGAACTCGGCGTGCCGGCGCTGCGTCCAGGCTTTGGCCTCGTTCGCGGCGGGTTCGTCCGCGTGGAGAGGCATGGCCATCAGAGAGAACATCACGACGAGCGGAAGCCGGCGCATGGGAGCATCCTCGCGGAACAGGGGTCAACCTCAGTATAGACAATGTGTCTGTCAGTGGGAAGGGTCTTCTGTCCAGCCGTCTGACGGTATGATCGCGGGATTGGTGCGACCACATCATCTCTGGAGAAGCAGCCATGCAGCGTCTGTGCGTCGGCGGGTTGATTGTGCTGGCGTTGGCGAGTCGTGGATTCGCCGAGGGCGAGGACGCCTTCTACAAGCTCGGGCCGGATTCGCTCGTGCAGGAGGGGGTGCCGCAGGGGAAGCTGGCCGGGCCGTTCACGCTGCCGTGCGAGGTGTTTCCGGGGACGCAGCATACGTACTCGGTGTACGTCCCCGCGCAGTACGACGCGGCCCAGCCAACGTGCCTGATGGTCTTCAACGACGGGCATGCCTTCTCGAATCCCAACGGGGACGTGCGGGCCACGAACGTGCTGGACAACCTGATTCACCGCCGCGAGCTGCCGGTGATGATCGCGGTGTTCATCAACCCCGGCCGCACGCCCGAACAGCCGGAGCCGAACGCCCGCGAGTGGGGGGACCGCACGACGAACCGGCCGACGGAGTACAACGCGCTCGACCACAAGTACCCGCGGGTGATCGTCGACGAGCTGCTGCCGGCCTTGAAGAAGGACTACAACCTCTCGCCGGACCCGAATCATCGCGGCATCGGCGGGGCCAGCTCGGGGGCGATCGCGGCGTTCACCGTCGCCTGGGAGCGGCCCAACGAGTTCCGCAAGGTGCTGAGCCTGATCGGCAGCTTCACGAACCTCCGCGGCGGCCACGTCTATCCCGAGAAGGTCCGCGAAGCCGACAAGAAGCCGCTGCGGGTCTACTTCCAGGACGGCCGCAACGACAACCGCGGCCAGCGGCGCGGAGAGTACGATCAATCCCGCGACTGGTTCCATCAGAACGTGCGGCTGGTCGAGGCGCTGACCGAGAAGGGTTACGACGTCAACTATCAATGGGGCATCGGCCCGCACAGCCAGAAGCACGGCGGCGCGGTGCTCCCGGACATGATGCGCTGGCTGTGGCGCGATCACCCGGTGTCGACGGACGTGAACGACAAGACGGAGCGGTCGTTCAACAAGCCGACCGCAACGAGTCCGTGACCATCGCCCGGTTAGCCGCGACCCGGAGGCTTTGCGCAGGGGAGCGCTCTGCCGGAGCGCACATCACATTGGACGCGCTCCACGCAGCGCTCCCCTGCGCAGAGCCTCCGGGTCGCGGCTAACGGGCGCATCACGCCTCGACGAACACCACCGTGGCGGTGATGTTGTCTTTGCTGCCGCCGTCTTCGGCGGCCTGGACGATGGTCTCGGCGATCTTCTGCGGGTCGTTCCCCTGGGCGAGAAGCTGGGCCAGCTTGGCGTCGTCGGCGCCGCCGGTCACGCCGTCGGTGCAGAGGAGGTAGCGGTCGCCGACCTCGGGGCGGACCGGCTTGGGGTTCGTTCCCGCGCCCCCCTCCTTGCTGCCGAGGTAGCGGTACAGCACGTTGCGGTAGCGGTGATTGACCGCCTCTTCGGGCGTGAGCGTGCCGGCGTCGATGAGCGCCTGCACCAGCGAATGATCGGTCGTGAGCTGCTCCAGCTTGCCTCCGCGGAGGAGGTACGTGCGTCTGTCCCCCACGCCGCCGACGTACAGCGTGCCGGCGACGTTCACGAGGAACGTGATGGTGGTGCCCATGTTTTTGAGGCGAGCGTCGACTTCGCCGAGGGCCATGATCTCGAAGTTGGCCTGCGAGACGGCGTCGTCGATGACCTTGACCGTCTGGTCAGCGGGGGCTTTGACGAAGTCGAGGCTGCTCAGCTTCTGCGGGACGATTTCCATCGCCAGGGCGCTGGCCCGCTCGCCGCCGGACTGCCCGCCCATGCCGTCGGCCACCAGAAAGAACCGCTGCTGCGGGTCGCTGAAGGAATTGTCTTCGTTGTTCTCGCGGAACCGGCCGGTGATGCTGAGTGAACCCGCGCGGAGCTTCATATTGTCGCACCAATGTCGCTGAAGGGACCTGCCCTGATCCCTCGTCCTTCAAGCCGGCGATACACAGAGAGTCTTGACCAGATCGGCGACGCCCAGCGTGGTCGCGGAGATCAGCAGCTCGCCGGCCTCGAACCCCGCGGACGTGCCCCACATCCGGTTGTTCGACTCGACGAGCTGAAACACCCGCTGCTTGCTGGGCGGGAACTGACTGGAATATGCCCGAACCGCCTCCAATTTTACAGCCAGCGTGGGGGAAATATCCACGACAATTCGCCCGCCGCCGTCCGGCCAGTCGGTCTGCGACGATCCCAGCGGGTACCACAACTGCCGCTGAATGGTGTGGACGGGCAGTCCGCCGAACTCGTCGTCCCACTTCGACAGCCGCGAATAGAACACCGCCGCATCGGTGATCTGCATCGCCTGCCAGTGGTCGGGCGAGGCCATCGGCGTCCGGCCGGCGAGACCCAGCACGATCTTCGGCCGGTACGTCCGGAATAATCGGGACAATCCCACCCGTGCCGGAAAGGAATCGAACAGGCAGCGGTTCGGCAGCGGCATGGTCTCCCGGATGTGAACGCCGAGGATGCGGGCCGCCTCCTTCGCCTCCCTAAGCCGGTGGTCCGGTCCCTCGGTCCCCGGCGTCGGCTCCCCGTTGGTCAGATCGATGATGCCGACCCGGTAGCCCTGCTGGACCAGCCGGGCCAGCGTCCCCCCGACGGCAATCTCGACGTCGTCCGGATGCGCTCCCACGGCGATGACGTCCAGCGGCTCGGGCAGCTCGATGGTCACGACGGCGTCTCCGCAGGGCCGCAACAACTGGTGGCTGCCGTCGCGCCTTTCTCGGGCGAACAGCAGCCGACGTCCGTTGATTCGGTTTCGCCGCTCAGATGGCTCTTGATGAGTTTCACCAGCCGGTGCGGATGCGTCAGGTACGGATGCTGTCCGGTGCTGTGCAGATACTCGTAACGGAACCGCGGCTGCGCGGCGGCGATCCGTTTCTGACTGTCGAGGCCCCGGCGGCCCGCCCCTTCGGTGGCGAGCAGCATTGTCGGACACGCGAGCCGGGCGTAATCGTGCGTGAGGTCGACACCGTCAATCGCCCGCGCTTGGGCGGCCATCAAGGAGAGCGGGATCGAGCCGGTCATCTCCAGAAACCACGCCCAGCGGTCGGGATCGAGCGGCGGAAACCAGACGCGGTGATTCGCCGCCTGGAAGTCCTCGCGACTCGGCCACGTCGAAAGCGGCTGGTTCGATCCGCGAGACCACCATGCCAACGCCCGTTCGCCGAGGCTGAGCCGGCGTTGTTCCCACGCCCCTTGCAGGACGATGCTGGCCACGCGATCCGGATGCGTGACCGCGGCGCGCGCCGCGACCGCTGCGCCAAAGTTCGCACCATACATGGCGAATTCGCGGTCGCCGAGATGGTCGGCCGCGGCAATGACGTCGACGGCGAAGTCATCGAGCGTCAATCGTTGACGCTCCGTCGGACAATGCCAGTCCAGCAGCACGCAACGGTACTGATCGCGCAGCAGCCAGGCGATCAGCGTGAACAACTCCGCACAGCCGCCGAACGCGTTGAGAAAATACAGCGGCATCGCGGTGCCGGCTTGCGTGCCGTGCGTGCCCAGCCGCGAATCGGAGAGCGACCACGGCTCGGCGATCGCATGCCAGTTTTCCGCGACCTGCCGGCAACGCAACGGCGGCGGACAGCCCTCCGGCGGCGCGCCTGCGGTCTCTGTTCCAGCGATTTCGGTGTCGTGGCTCATCGATTCCCACACTGACACAGTGCGTCCGGGGTGCCATGCTTGCAGCTTTGGGCAAGCATGCCTTCGCCTCACAAATCACATGCTTGCCCAAAGCTGCAAGCATGGCACCCGAGGTCCCCCGATCATCGTCCGCCGGCAACGACCCCGTCAACCGGCGACTTTCTTTTCCGCTTCCAGAATCACCGCGTAGGCCGTTGGGCTGTCCTCGGCGGCGCGGAGTTCGTCGAGGAAGCCGGGGAGTTGCAGCATCCGGCCCATCCGGGCCAGCACCTGCAAATGGATGCGCGAATCGCGGCACAGGATCAGAAAAAATAGGTCGCTCAGCCCGCGGTTGGGAGCGCCAAACGCAATGCCCGACGGCGTCCTGCCGAAGGCGATCACCGATTGTCCGAGCGCTTCCGGCAGCGGATTGCGGGGATGCGGCAAAGCGACGCCGTTGTCGAACGCCGTCGACAGCACCGCTTCGCGCTCCTGCATCGCCGACAACAGCACGGCCGGCTGCCAGATCTGCCACGTGCGGCCCGCGACTTCGACCAGCGTCTCCAGAACGGAGCGCTTGGTCCGGGCATCGAGCGGCACCTGCACGGTTTCGAGGGTCAGCAGGCTGGCGATCGGTTCGGTCTGGCTGACTTCCGTCGAGCGGTTCGTCTGCTCGACGAGGGCCAGTTCGCGGTCGGTGTATTCCCGCATCTCCTGTTCGAGCCAGTGCGTGATCTCGGTGGGATGAAACTGCCAGTCGCCGCCGATTTTGCGGCCGGGAATGCGGCCGCGGTTGACCAGTTTTTCAATTTCGCGGCGGTCGCGGCCGAGATGCTGCGCGAGTTCCTCGAGGGAGTACCAGTCGTGCGACATGGGGCGGGCCGTTTGTCGGGAGGGCAGGCGTGGGGGAATCGCAGGCGGGGATTTCGCGGTCGGCCACTTGGGGGCAATCACCGGCGGAAATCTTCGTCAACGAAACATGTTACCAC
>JAWXBB010000023.1:0-23735 GCA_034439795.1 Planctomycetaceae bacterium
CGCCGCCGACGATGCTGTAAGTGACAGTGTTCCCTTCGGGGTCAGACGTGTTCACATCGCCCACGAACTGGCCGACCGGGCGGTTCTCGGAGATGGTGAACGTGGTCGGGGTGAGGAACGCCGGGGCTTCGTTGAGGTTGGCGATGTTGACGGTGATGGTCTGCGTCCGGCTGTTCGCCGGGCTGCCGTTGTCCTGGGCCTTCACCGACAGCAGGAACTGCGGCGTGGTCTCGAAGTTGATGGTCGCCTTGGCGACGGTGATCACCCCGGTCGTGGCGTTGATCGCGAACTGCGCGTTCGGGTCGCCGCCGATAATGCTGTAGGTGACGGTGTTCCCTTCCGGATCGGACGTGTTGACATCGCCCACGAACTGGCCCACCGGGCGGTTCTCGGAGATGGTGAACGTCGTCGGGGCGAGAAACGTCGGCGCCTCGTTGAGGTTGGTGATGTTGACGGTCACGGTGGCCGAACTGGACGACGTGGGCGCGCCGTTGTCGGTCACCTGCACGGTCAGGTTGTATGGGTTGACCCCCTCAAAGTTCAGGGTCGGCGAGGCGACGGTGATTTGTCCGGTATTGGCGTTAATGGCGAACACGTTGCCGGTGTTGCCGGCGGTGATGGCGTAGGTCAATGACTGTCCCGGATCGGGATCGGTGGCGACGACCGTGCCCACGACGTGACCGATGGGACGATTTTCGGCGACGGCGAAGGTCTGGTTGTTGATCACGGGCGGCAGATTCGGCAGGTTCGAGCCGAACCGCTGGGCATAGACGCCGTCGCTGCTGCCATCCTGGCCAAAACTCGACCAGGTGACGACGAAGTTCCCGTCATTGTCCATTGCCACCGTGGAATAGAACTGGTTGTTGGTCGTGTACGTATTGACCCGAAACTCGCTCCCCTGGGCGACGGCCGCCGCGTTGTACCGCTGCGCGTAGATGCCTTCGAGGTTGCCGTCCTGCCCCAGGCTCGACCAGGTGACGATAAAGTCCCCGTTATCGTCCATCGCCACTGCCGAATATCGTTGTTGGTTGTTGGTGTACGTGTTGACGCGGAACTCGCTTCCCTGGGCCACTCCGGCCGCGTTGTACCGCTGCGCGTAGATGCCGTGGACGCTGATGTCCTGGACGTAGCTCGACCAGGTGACGACGAAGTCCCCGTCCGCATCCATCGCCACGGTCGAATAACGCTGGCCGTTCGTCGTGTAGGTATTGACGCGGAACTCACTCCCCTGAGCCACGCCGGCCGCGTTGTACCGCTGCGCGTAGATGCCGTAGAAACTGCCGTCCTGAGTGTAACTCGACCAGGCGACGACGAAGTCCCCGTCCGCGTCCATCGCCACCGTCGAAAATCCCTGGTCGCTCGTGGTGTACGTGTTGACCTGGAACTCGCTCCCCTGGGCCGCCCCGGCCGCGTTGTACCGCTGCGCGTAGATGCCGTAGCTGCTGGTGGCGTCATACCCGCTGCTCGACCAGGTGACGACGAAGTCGCCGTCCGCATCCATCGCCACGGTCGAATACCGCTGATGGCTCGTGGTGTAGGAGTTGACCCGGAACTCGCTCCCCTGGGCCACGCCCGCCGCATTGTACCGCTGCGCGTAGATGCCGTAGGTGCTGGTGGCGTCCTGCCCGCTGCTCGACCAAGTGACGACGAAGTCGCCGTCGGCGTCCATCGCCACCGTGGAATAGCGCTGCCAGCCCGCGGTGTAGGTGTTGACCTGGAATTCGCTCCCCTGGGCCACGCCGGCCGCATTGTACCGCTGCGCGAAGATGCCGTAGCCGTCGCCGTCTTGCCCATAGCCGGACCAAGTGACGACAAAGTCGCCGTCGGCGTCCATCGCCACCGACTGCGGAGATTCGGCAAGCGTCCGCTGCTCGCCGGTTGTGAATGTGTTGACTTGGAACTCGCTGCCGACGGGCGACGCCGTCAGCAGCACGCGCGGTTCCAGCATCTGCACGCGGGCCGCGACCGGGTTGATCACCCGCCGTCGCGTTCGCCGCGGCGTTGTCCCGCGCGCCAGGAAGGACCACGACCACCGCGACAGCCAGGGACGCATGAGCATGTTGGCCCGATCTGTGGATGTCCCCGAGGGCGAAGGGCCGCGCGAAGGGGCCCGGGGAAGGCCGGCTTCGCGCTGGCATATTCCACCGCATCCGCCGGGCGAAAGCAATCATTAGACAGTGCGAACCGGCAGTTGGTAATGGGGCAGTTTGTCGTCTTTCACTCCGCGAAAGACAGTTCCTTTCGCGGAGCGAAAGGCGACATTTCGGCAAACTGACCCACTACCGGAATTCCGCGCGACGAATTGCCCCGGCGGGGCAACGGAAGCGTGAGCCAGCCACGAACTTCCGCCGGCCCTCCGGGACGGGACTGACCATTGCCTCCGCTCCACGGGTTGCGCTTCGCCCGAAGCGGGCAGCGCTCCACCCGTGGCTACAGTCCGCGGCCCCTGCCGGGGCCAAGCAGTTACTCTCTCGACAAACGTTCCCCTCAATTAGCGACCACACCCGCCATCGGGGGCGCGTGCTCGTCGGTGTCGGACGGATGACCGATGAGTCGTACTATTTTTCCGCGATCACGCGGTCCAGCTCTTCCTTGAGCCGCGGCAGGATGGCGTCGTACGGGAACTGCCCCAGCTCCTGCGGGCCTTTTTTGAGGTTCACGAAGTTGGGGCCGCACCACAGGCCCAGGTCGGCGTCGTCGGTTTCGCCGGGGCCGTTCACGCGGCAGCCCATGACCGCGATGGTGATGTCGTGCTGTTGGGCGTAGGCGGTCATCTCCTTGACTTGCTGGGCGAGTTCGATGAACGCCTCGTTCTCGACCCGCGAGCAGCTCGGGCAACTGATGATGTTCAGCGTCTTCAGGCCGAAATCGACCACCGACCGGACCCGGTCCGCGGCGATGTCGGCGAGAATCTGGCGGCCGGCGTCGATCTCTTCCGGCTTGCGGCTGTTGGGGACCGTCAGCGAGACGCGGATGGTGTCCCCCACGCCGCGGCTGATGAGCTGCTCGAAGGCGATGCGGGTCTTGATGATGCCGTCCGGCGGCATGCCGGCTTCGGTCACGCCGAGGTGCAGCGGCACGTCGGGCCGGCGTTCGGCGAAGCGGCGGTTGACCTCAATCACCTTGCGGGGGTCGGAATCCTTGAGCGACACGCAGTACCGCGTGTACTCGAAGGAATCGAGCAGGTCGCAATGCTCCCACGCGCTTTCGAGCATGGGGGTGATGGAGTCGGCCGGGTCGTATTTCTCCTTCTTCGCCGGATCGACCGAACCGCAGTTCACGCCGACCCGCATGGCGATGTCGAACTCACGCGCCAGTTGGGCGAGGTACAGCACCTTGTCCTGCCACGGTTTCTCGCGCTCGTGGTGATAAAGGTGCCCGGGGTTGTAGCGGATTTTGTCGACATGCGGGGCGACGTGTTCGGCGAGGCGGTAGTTCTCCTGGAGGTCGACAACGAGATTCGCGGGCGTCTGCCGGCGGATCTCGGCGAGGGCGTCGACGTCTTTCTTGCTGTCCACGGCGATGCGGACGACGTCGGCCCCGGCGGCGTGCAGCGCGTTCGCCTGCGCGACGGTGGCGTCGATGTCCGTCGTATGGGTCGCCGTCATGCTCTGCACGGCGATGGCATGTCCGCCGCCGATGGTCACGGAGCCGATGCGGACGGAGCGGGTGGGGTTGCGTCGCAGTTCCACGGATGTCCTCGGAAATTCTCAAGGTTCAATGTTCAGTCAGAACCAGGACGCAGCGAGCAGCTTCTTCTTGGTCATTTGGCGTTCCATGCCGACGGTCTCGGGCTGCGGTCGCCGATTGGTGGTCGCAATCCCTCTTGAACCCGAAGGGTTCGCAGACCGTAGCCGGGGGTCGGAGTCTTCGGAGACCCCCGGAAATCGTTGCAACATCGGCAAGCATCCCGGAGGGATGCCAGAGATTCGTCGTTCTGGCATCCCTCCGGGATGCGTGTCATGCTCTCGTCGCTAACCGGGGGTCTCCGCGAAGCGCTGCGACCCCCGGCTACGTTCTGCGACCTCTTCGAGGTCAAAGCCGGCGAACATCCAACGATTGCACCCGCAGTATAGTCCCTCCGACGCCGACCTACCAAGCCGCGGAATCTGCCGGTGGGCTGGGGCGGAATCGCGCCATCTTCGGAACCGGGGCGGATTCCTGGTGTTTGTTGAAATTGGGATTGTTAGACTTTCTTCGCGAGAGTAAAAACCAGCCGTCCTGTCGGTTGGCCGTTCTTGGGTCGTTGCGACTGTGGGGCACGGACTGTCGCCGCATTCGTCATCTCAGCAGACCGCCCGTCGGGAAACAACGGTAGTAGTCCTTTGACCGGTTCCGGTCAATCAGGTCGGCAAGGAGGCCACATGAGCTACGGCCCGCAATCCCGGCAACAGGTCGGCGTTCAGATCCGCTGGATGATCCGCCGCGACATGCCCGAGGTGCTGGACATCGAACAGCAGAGCTTTGAGTTCGCCTGGACCGAAGAAGACTTTCTCTGCTGCCTGCGCCAACGGAACTGCATCGGCATGGTCGCCGAGCACCAGGAGCGCATCGTCGGCTTCATGATTTACGAGCTGCTCAAGTCACAGTTGCACGTGCTGAACTTCGCCGTCGCCCCGTGGGCCCGGAAGCAAGGGGTCGGCTGCCAGATGATCGAGAAGCTGGTCGCCAAGCTGGCCCAGCAGCGCCGGCACGAAATCCGGCTGGAAGTCCGCGAGGGAAACCTCCCCGCGCAGTTGTTCTTCCAGAAGCAGTCGTTCGTGGCGACGAACGTGCTCCGCACCTATTACGAAGACACCGCCGAAGACGCCTACGTGATGCGCTACGTTCTCGACGCCGTCGAGGAACCCGTGTTCGCGCCCTACGCTCCGAAGAACCGCATCACGGAGTACGAAGGGGCGTAACGATATTCTCCCGTTAGCCGCGACCCGGAGGCTTTGCGCAGGGGAGTGCTCTGCCCCAACCGCGCGATTGATCCCCAGCGCTCCCCTCCGCAAAGCCTCCGGGTCGCGGCTAACAAAGACCACCGAAACCAAAACACGCCGCGGGGATCGATCCCCGCGGCGCGTTCGTTTCGTTACGCCAACTGCAACTGATCGAGCTCTTCGCGCAACCGGTTGCGGGCCGTGTGCAGCCGGCGCTTGATCGTGCCGACCGGGCTGTGGAACCGGTCGCTCATCTCGATCAACGACTGGCCCTCGAAGTAGAAGGCCAAGAGCGTCCGCCGATCGAGCTCGCGGAGCCGCTCGAGGCCTCCCCGAAGCTGTTCGGCCCGTTCGCCCGACAGCAATCCCTCCAAAGGCGACCGTCCCGTGCCGTCCCGGTTGGCCAGAATCGACGGATCCTGGGCGATTTCTGGAGGTCGGCGGACCGCCCGATTGATCGCCATCCGGACGGTAATCCGCTTCAACCAGCCGGCGAACCGTTCCGGCTCCCGCAACTGGCTCAGCTTGCGGTACACCTGGATGAACACGTCCTGCGTCAATTCCGACGCTTCCGTGCGGTTCCGCAGCCGCCGCAACCCGACCGCGAACACGTTCGACTCGAACAGCCGGACGAGCTCGCCGAACGCCGACCGGTTCCCCGCCTGGGCGTTCCGCACCAATTGACAGATCTCTTCGTTCTCCACGATCAGGCTCGCTTTCTCTGGCGCGCGAAACGGTCTTGTTCCGCGGCAAAGGCAGCCCGACGACGTCCCACGGCGAACGCTTCACGGATTTCCGTCGTGGAAATCCGTCAGCCAGCCGAGTCGGCGGACGGCGCGTGATCCGGCGCAAGCGAGCGCGGGACGTGCGGCGTCAGCCGGGGGGACGAAATCGAGCAGGAAGGTTCCGAACGACGTGCGCCTAGCCGCAAAGCGACTGGCTGAGCACCCAGGCAGCCCAGAGGGTCGGGGGTAGCGTTGACGGTGTCGTGGGCGTACTGCCGCAGACTCCCGTCCTGGCTACCGGATGTACCGCCACGACTTGTCGATGTTCGTGTCGATACGTGGACCCGGAGCCGCGCCAACGGCGCGGCGACGGATCGCCCGATTTACCGGGGTCGGAACACTTCGAGACGGTTGACCCATGCATCGAGGTGGTGCCCACGGCTGCATTCGCCACGACGGTCGCCAGGCCGAACTGAATGTCGGCAAAGGCGTTGATGGTCGCGTTTTGAATGTTGATTGACCGCTGCATGACACACCTCCTGCGGGGGAACCGCAGTCTCCAGAGAACGAGCGGGGGGACGGTTCGGAAACCTTTTCTTTGAAACGAACCTCACCCGCGTGGGAAGGGAACCCGGCCGTCGCGGAACAACACCGCGAACCTGAACCGAGAATCCGGCTTCGTCAACCTATGACGACAGTTTTAGCCGAAAGGTTCACTGCGTCCGAGGATGAATTTGGAGAATTTTTCGGGATTTTGGCAAGAGCACCGGCGGATCTCGGCTGTCCCACGCTTGTTGAAAACGTCGTAACCCATGTTCCGATAGATGGATGCAGATTTTTTTCTGCTGGGCCGCGTGGCAGATCACAGCCGCAAAGTCTACGGATTCGGAAAAATCGGCAGAATCCGTAAAGTTTAACTCGCCGGTCGGCCGATCCTTCAGACAGATGACCCCGTGGTCGGGTTCCGCCCCTCTTCCCATCTGTCTCCCGAAGGTTCTGCCATGAAGCTGTTCGCCGGTCTGTGCGCCAGTTTGCTCCTCGTCTTCTCGTCCGTGGGCTGCTGCATGTCGTCCTGTGTCGGCTCCTGCGATCCCTGCGGTCGCGAACTGTGCGGCGGCGGATTCGGCGGCGGAGGCTCGTGCGGCAAGTCCTGCGGCAGTTCCTGCGGGGGCTGCGGTCTTGGCGGGTGTCTCTCGAAACTGTTCCATCACCGCTGCCACAAGTGCCATCCGATGTACGCCGGTTACGGCTGGGATGCGTATTCCGGCTGTGGTGGCGACGTCTGCTATGACGGCTGCAACACGACCTATGGCGCGTCCGATTGTGCCTGCGGTCATCCGCACGGTGGTCCGGCCCAGATGATGCCCGCTGCTCCGCCGCAGCAGATGGCTCCCGCGCCGGTTCCGGCCGCGATCGATCCGATGGGCGCCCGCTATGCCCCGTCGCGGCCCGCCTATCCGCAAGCCGCTCCCCAAGCCGCGCCGCAACAGGTCTCGTACGAAGAATTCCAGCGGTTGCCCGGCGTGCAGCAGTCGGCCCCGGCCGCTGCCGCTCCCCCGACGCTGGTCCCGCCGGTCGCCGGTCAGCCGGCCAACTGGGCGGCGCGGTAGTCCGGTCGGAATCGTCATCGAATCACACCGAGGCCGGCCGTCACGTGACGGCCGGCCTCGTCGCATTTCCCGCCGTCACTCCCTGCACGATCCCGCGAATCGCTACCGCTGTCACGGCAGGCGCTGCCCGACGTGCGCGGTTTTTCACTCGCATCCTCCCCGCATGACCTATGGTTGCCTGAGACGTTGCCTCGGCACGCGTTGCGCCGTTCCCCTTGCGCGCGGTTCGCCGAGGCCACCGTTCCCTGGGCGGACATGCGGAATCCCCTGATCAGCTCCGTGGCCTTTCTGCTGTTTCAGTTGCTGACAGCCACGCTCTTCCTGCGCCCGGCGGAGCTGTTCGTCTGGATGGAGGGGATGCCGCTGTACGAGGGGCTGATCCTCGGGACGTTCGTGCTGACGGCGGCGTCGGTCGAATCGCACTTCCGGTTGCGGGCGATGATCCGGCAACCGATCACGCTGTGCGCACTCGGCCTGCTCGTCGCGATGGTGCTGTCGCACCTCACGCACATGTATCTGGGAGGCGTGCGCGATTCGCTCGATCAGTTCCTGCGGACGCTGCTGTATTACGCGCTGGTCATCACCGTCGTCAACTCGCCGTGGCGGATGAAGGCATTTCTCGCAAACGTCGCCGTCTGCACCGGCGTGATGGTCTCGCTGTGCCTGATCGACTACTGGCAGGTGGTGGACTTCGAGTTCATCATCCCGCTCACGGACCTCGCCGGTTTCGACGACGAAGACCAGGCGATCCTGTTCCTGCGGATGCGCGGCACGGGCATCTTCCAGGACCCGAACGACCTGGCGATGGTGATCGTCGCAGGCGGCGTGCTGTGCCTGTACTTCCTCACGGACAAGAGCCTGGGGCCGTTCAAGTGGTGCTGGCTCCTACCGATTCTGGTGTTCGTCGCCGCCATTCTGGAGACGAAGTCACGCGGCGGCCTGCTGGCAGGCGTGGTGGCGGTGATGACGCTCGGCGTGTTTCGGTTCGGTCACAAGTTCGGTGCCGTGATGGGGGTATTAGCGCTGTGCGTGCTGCCGGTTGTCGCCGGACGTTCGGCGAACATCGACCTGAGCGACGGCAGCACCGGGCACGAGCGCGTCGAAATGTGGCGCGAAGGGTTCGAGGCGCTCAAGTCGCCGGACCTGGTCTTCGGCGTCGGCCACAACATGTTTTCGGAGCTGGCGGGGCTGGTCGCGCACAACTCGTTCGTTCACACCTACGTGGAATTGGGGATCTTCGGCGGCACGCTGTTCTTCGGCTGTTTCTATCTCGCCGGCGTGCAGTTGTACCGCATCGGCCAGTTGACCGAGCCGGTGTGGCACGACGAACTGCTGCGGATGCGGCCGTACCTGGCGGCGGTGCTGGCGGGCTGGTGCATGTCGATGTTCTCGCTGTCGCGGTGCTACGTGGTGCCGACGTTTTTGATTCTGGGGATGCAGGCGGCGTACCTCAATCTGGCGTGGATTCACACGCCGGCGGGGCGGCCGCTCATGATTTGGAACCGCTGGCAGGCGATGCAGCTCGCGTGCGTCAGCGGGTTGTTGTTCGTGGGTTTGTTCGCGTTCACGGTGGTGTTTGCGTGAGGAACTACCGGAAAACACCCTCACCCTAACCCTCTCCCACGAAGCGCGAGAGAGGGGACCGGACAGGAGTTCGTGCGTGTCGACGTTGCTGGCTGATACGGGATGTCCTGCCGAGACCGCGTGCCGCGCGGAGCGGGACGCGTGCGCGCCGGTCGCCGTGGAGTGGTGGGACAGCACCCGCCGCGCGGAAGCCATCGCCGTCTGGTTTGCCCTGGAGCAGCAACTCGGCGGGTTGCCGGTGATGTGTTCGGCCGACTGGACCGACGCCTGGCTGCGACATTACGGCTCGATTGTGTCGCACCGTTTCGCTGTCGGCCGGGTCGCGGGGCGGATTGTCGGAGTGATTCTGTTGACGCGCGGCGTCGAGGATCACGACGGGTGGTTCGCGTCCCGGGCCTGGCATCTGGGGACGGCGGGCGAACCGGACGCCGACTCCGTCTGCATCGAATACAACGCCCTCGCCTGCGAACCCGCTTATCGCGACGCCTTCTTCGACGAGGTCATTCGCCAACTCCAGACCGAGCCGGACTGGGACGAACTGTGCTGCGACGGCTTTGCAGTTCACGACCTGCCCGAGGTGTCGGACGCATCAACGGGCTGGATGCAGGATCGGCGGATGGCGTGGTGGACCAACCTCGAACGGGTCCGCGAGTCCGGCCGCGAGCTTGTCCAGTTTTTCGGCATTTCCACGCGGAGGCACATTCGGCAGAACCTGCGCGACTATGGCACGGTGACCGTCGAGCAACCACAGTCGTTCGCTGACGCCCATGCGTTCTTCGACGAAATGGTGGACCTGCACCAGGCGCGCTGGACGCAGGACGGGCAGCCCGGCTGTTACGCCAGCCGCGCGTTCACCGCCTTGCATCGGGAGCTGATCGACCGCATGGTCGGCGACGGACGGACGCTGCTGCTGCGCGTGCGGGCCAACAACGTCACGCTGGGTTGCACGCAGTTCTTCATCGATCGCGGACGGGCCTTGAACTACCAGGGAGGGCGGCTGACCAACAGCGGCCGGCTCAGTCCGGGGCTGATCACCGACTACTGCTGCATGCAGTTCTGCCTCGAACGGGGCTACTCCGCCTACGATTTCATGGCTGGCGACTCGCAGCACAAACAGCGGCTGAGCACGGACACCACGCCTTTGTCGTGGCGCGTCTGCCGCCGGCCGCGGCTCAAGTTCACGATCATGAACCAACTGCGGAAATGCAAACAGCTCATCGCCGCATTGAGCTCGCATGAGTCCGTTCCGGTCGCTGTCGATCAAGTGCCAAAGAGCAGCCCGCAAGCGGAAGGAGCCTGACCATGACCGCGACGCTGTCTCCCGTTGCACGATCTACGACATCGACAACAACTGCCCGGCCGTTGCGCGTCTGTCACGTCAGTCTCACGTTGAAGACCGGCGGGTTGGAGCGGATTCTCGCCGATCTCGCGCGGCATCATTCGCCCGAGGTCTGCCAACCGACGTTCATCGCCATCCGCGAGGTGGGCCGATTCGCGGACGAAATCCGCGGCCACGGCTGCGTTGTCCATCAACTGCAACCCGCCGGACGTATCGGGCAGATTCGCGAAATGGCCCGGCTGTTCCGCGAGGAGCAGATCGACATCGTCCACACGCACAACACGTATCCGCATCTGTACGCCAGCGTGGCCGCACGGTGGGCCGGGGTGCCGGTGGTGATTCAGACCCGCCACGGCCAGCGCGCGGGGCACGGCTGGAAATCGCGCGTCAGTTACCGGTGGGCCGCCCATCTGGTGGACCGCGTGGTGGCGGTCTCCGAGGACGCCGCTCGGTTGTGCGTCGACGTCGACGGTCTCCCCACTCGCAAAGTCCAACGGATCTGGAACGGCATCGACCTCGACCAATTCGAGTACAGCGGCCCGGCCACGAAACCGGTCGCGATCGCCGTCGCCCGGTTGTCGGCCGAGAAGGATTTCCCGACGTTGCTCCGCGCAATGGCGCTCGCGTCGCAGCAGATGCCCGACCTGCAATTGCAGATCGTCGGCGAGGGCCCGGAACGCACGAAGCTGGAAAGTCTGACGCGGGAGCTGGGTCTCACGTCGAGGGTGGAATTCCTGGGCGAGCGCCGCGATGTGCCGGAGTTACTGAAGCAGGCGGGGTTCTTCGTGACGGCGTCGCTGACCGAGGGGATCTCGTTGACGCTGCTGGAGGCGATGGCCGTCGGGTTGCCGGTCGTGGCGACCGACGTCGGCGGCAACCCGGAGATCGTCGAAGACAACATCACCGGTCTGCTCGCACCGGCGGGACAACCGGACGCGCTCGCCGCGGCGATGGTGAACATGGCCCGCAACTCATCCAGTTGGCCGACGATGGGCCGCGCGGGGCGCGACCGCGTGTGCGAATGGTTTGACGTCCGCCGCATGGCCGCCGATTACGAGGCGTTGTACGTCGAGTTGATGCAGAGCAGGGGACAGTGACATGTACGGATCGTTATACCGCCATCTCCTGTTGCCGTTCTTCGACCGCGTGGTCAAGGGGCGGCAGACGCTGGCCCATTGGCGGGCGGCGGAGGAATCGCAGTGGTGGGAGCGTTCGCGGCTGGAAGCGTTCCAACTGCTCGCGCTGCGCGACCTGTTGCAGCACGCTCAGGCCACCTGTCCGTATTACGGTGAGACTTGGGCCGCGGCGGGACTCGATCCGAACTCGGTCCATCGACTCGATGACCTCGCCCGCTGGCCGCTGATGACCCGCGAGACCATCCGACAGCATCGTCTGGCGATGCGGACCTTGGCCCCGGTCAAGCTGATGTCCAAGGCCACCGGCGGTTCGAGCGGCGAACCGTTGCACTTCGATCTCGACTCCGGCAGCAATGACCGCCGTACCGCGATGATGTTCCGCGGCTACGGTTGGGCGGGGGGCGCGCCGGGCACCAAGCAGCTCTTCGTCTGGGGCAGCCATCTCGGCAACGTCCCCGCGTGGAAGCGCTGGAAGTCCGACTTGCATCATCGCTTCGACCGGCACCTCGTTCTCAGTTGTTTCGAGTTCACGCCCGAGAAAATGCAGCAACATTTGACGCGGTGGAACCAGTACCGGCCGGAGGTCGTCGTCGCCTACACCAACCCGCTGTACGAGTTCGCCCGCTTCTGCCAGCAGGCGGGACTGCAACCCGTGCCGCCGAAGTCGATCATCGTCGGGGCCGAAAAGCTGCACGATTTCCAGCGCGAAGTCCTGCAACAGGTTTTCGGCGCGCCAGTGTTCGAGACCTACGGCTCGCGCGAAGTCATGCTGATCGGCGCGGAGTGCGACCGGCATACGGGGCTGCATCTCAGCCAGGAGAATCTGTTCGTCGAGATCGTCGACGACGACGGCCGCCCCACGCCCGCCGGGCAGGAGGGGAACGTCGTCATCACCGACCTGTTCAACTACGGCATGCCGTTCATCCGCTACGTCAACGGCGACCGGGCGGTGGCGGGCTTTCCGTCGTGTCCGTGCGGACGCGGACTACCGCTGCTGACCAAGGTGGTCGGCCGCCAGCTCGACACGCTGACGATGCCCGACGGCCGCAAGGTGCCGGGCGAATTCTTCCCGCACCTCATCAAAGAATTTCCGTGCGTCCGCCGATTCCAGGTGGTGCAGGACGCGACGGACCGGATCACGCTCAAGCTGATGGTCGACGGCGGCTTCACGCTCGCCGAACGCGAACTGCTGTTGCAGGAAATCCGCCGCGGCACCGGCCCCGCGGTGCAGATCAATCTCGACCTGGTGAACGAGATCGCCCTGACCAACGCCGGGAAGCATCGCGTGGTGGTGCATGCGGTGTGAAAGAACGATTGAGGAGCGACTGCCTTTGATCAGTCCCCTCTCCCCCGCTTCGGGGGAGAGGGGGCCAAATCAAAAGCAAACTCAAGGACAATTTGAAGTGACCACTTTGCAGCCCCTCACTCCCCTGACAGCCATGCTCCCCTCCGCGGGTCGATTGCTTCCCTTCGTGGACCCGGTCGATCAGGCGGTGGCGACGCATCAATCGCGGCGGTATTGGGACTGGTTGCGACTGTACGAAACCGACGCGACGGCGTGCCCGTTCCAACACCCGGACGTCGCAATGGTGGACATCCAGCACGCAGCACCGAGTCGGCAGCAGGCGGCGCTGATCGGCATCGACCGCGACGGCGAATGCCTGGGGGTGGCGGCGCTGGCTCCGAAGACGGTCTCGACGAAACGCATCGGCGGCTTCGGCCCCGATTGGCAGCTCCGCGGGCTGCGGCTGATCGGGAACGGTTGCCTGCAACAGCACGCCGATCCGCTCGTCACCCGGGAATTGCTCCGCACGACGCTGGCGCACATCACACAATCGTCCGCAGCGTTTCTGCTGATCGAAGATCTGGACGCCCAGTCGCCGCTGTCCACGGTGCTGGAGCAATGTCTGCCGCGTGGCTGGATGACGTTCCGTCACGCCGGCGTGCAGCCCCGCCGCCGCATTCAACTGGCCGACACGCCGGACAAGTATTGGAGCAAGTTCTCCGGCAAGACACGGAGCACGTTCCGTCGCAAGCTGAAGAAGTTCGGCCAAACCCGGCTCGAACGCATCACCGAGATCGATCAGGTCTCCGGCTTCCTCGCTGCCGCTCATGCGATTTCGCAGCAGACGTGGCAGACGCGGCAGTTCGGCCTGCGCGTCCGCAACGACGACTGCGAACTCGAACAACTCACCACGCTCGCCCGGCTGGGGCTGTTGCGGTGCTACCTGTGGCACGTCAACGACGAACCGGTCGCGTTCACCATCGGCAATCAGGACCACGGCTGCTTTCACTACGAGGAGGTCGGCTACGTCACCGCTCACGCCCGCAATTCGCCGGGACAGATGATGCTGTTGCAGATGATCGACGACCTCATCCTGCACGAGCGGCCGGAGTGGTTCGACTTCGGCGGCGGCGACGCGGACTACAAGCAACTGTTCGCCACGCACGACAGCCAGAGCGGCACCGTGTGGCTGTTCCCGCCGACGGCGTCCAACCACTTCACCGTGCCCTATCTTCGCGGTTGCCATGCCGTCCGGAATCTCGCACGGAAATGGATCGGCGACGCCGGGCTGACGTCGCGCTTCCGGCAATTGGTCCGGTATGGAGGCCTGCCCCCCTCGCCCGGCGCTTCGCTGGGAGAGGGCCGGGGTGAGGGTGCTTCTGCCTTTGATTCTGGTGCGACGCAAAATGAAGAACCAAAGGCACCCTCACCCTAACCCTCTCCCACCGAAGCGGCGGGCGAGGGGACAAGAAAAAGGCATTTGTGAGACGAGTGACCAGGACGCTTAAAGCGTCCGGGTCACTGGGAACAATCATGCGGATTTTCTTTTTCTCCTATGCGTATCCCAATGCGGCCCAGCCGCAGTTGGGGACGTTTAACCGCACGATGATCGCCGGGCTGGCGCGGCAGCACGCGGTGCACGTCGTCGCGCCGGTGCCGTTCGTGACCGCCTGGCGACAGCGTCGTCGCGTTGCGACTGGATCGCCGGTCGTGCCTGGTGTGACCGCCGAGCATCCCGCGTTCTATTACGTCCCCAAACTGTTCCGCGCCCAGTATGACGAGTTCCTGTGGTGGTCGGTGCGACGGACGTTGCGGACTGCGATTCGCGAGTTCCGGCCCGATGTCGTCCTGAGCTATTGGGCGCATCCCGACGGTGCGGTCGCCGTCCGGGCGGCTCACGAGGCCGGTTTGCCCGCGGTCGTGATGGCCGGCGGCAGTGACGTGCTGATCCTCGGCCGCAGCGGATCGCGTCGCCGGGCGATGCTCGAAGTCTTCCATCTCGCCGACGCCGCCGTCACGGTCAATGAGGACATCGCCACGACGCTCATCAGCGACGGCATCCCCTCGTCTAAACTGCATGTGGTGCCGCGGGGCATCGACCGGGCGGTCTTCCATCCCGGCAACCGACAGATCGCGCGGCAAGAACTCGGGCTGCCCCTGGACCGGCCGGTGCTGGTCGGCGTCGGGCGGTTGGTCGACGTCAAAGACTGGCCGACGTGGCTGAACGCCTGTGGGGAACTCGTCCGCCGCGGCCTGAATCCTGCGTGCTATGTTTGCGGAGGGGGGCCACTCCAAACCGTTTTGCAGGGGATGATCCGCGACCGCGGGTTGTCCGACGTGGTGCAATTGCGCGGGCCGCAATCGCAGGCCGATCTGGCGCGGTGGTATCGGGCCGCCGACCTGACGGTGCTGTCGAGCCGCTCCGAGGGGGTGCCGAACGTGCTGCTGGAAACCATCGCGAGCGGCGGTTCGTTCGTGGCGACGCGCGTCGGCGGCATTCCGGAGATCGCCGATCCGGTTTACGACCGGCTCGTGACGCCGAACGATCCGGTCGCGCTCGCAACGGCGATCATTGACCGACTCGATCATTCGCCGCCCGCGGGTCTGCCGCGGCGGTTTGAACCATTGTCGCAACAGGGGAGCGCGGATCAATTGCTGCGAGTGCTGCGATCGGTGGTCAAGGAACCACGGCACGGGGTGGCCGGGGCTGGAGCCGCTTTGGGCGAAGCCCCGGTCTTCAACACGGAAAAGACCGAGGCTTCGCAAAACGCTCCAGCCCCGGCCACCCTCCTCGCCGAGGAGCTCGTGACGACATGAACCCGTTGCGGCAGGCAATTCTCGCGACGATGTCGGCGGTGCTGCCACCGAACCGGTGGCTGGCCCGCGGGCGTCGCCGTGCGCCGACCGAGCCGCAGGCGTTGTCGTTGACGTTCGACGACGGGCCGCATCCCGAACACACGCCCGCTGTTCTCGACGCGCTGGAGCGCTGGGGACTGACGGCGACGTTCTTCGTCGTCGGCCGCGAAGCCGAACGGCATCCGGCGCTGATGCAACGAATCGTGGATGCCGGGCACACCATCGGCAATCACACATTCACGCACAGCGAGCCGCAAACGACCTCGGATGAAACATTTCTGGACGAGATTGCGCAGACCGACCGCGTGCTGGCCACATGGCTGGGTCCGCCGACGCGCTGGGTCCGTCCCCCAAAAGGAGAACTGACGTGGCCCAAGTTGCGCGGTCTGTGGCGCGTCAACCGTACGGTCGCGCTGTGGAACGTCGATCCGCGGGATTATCGGATGCAATCGCCGGCGGAGGCCGTCGCCTGGGTCAAGGGGTATCGACCACGTCATGGCGACATCGTGTTGCTGCATGACCGCTTTGCGGCAGCGGCTCAAATCGTAAACGCTCTCGGCGAGGCGTGGGTATTCTACTCGTGGCGCAGCGTGTCGCTGGATCATTGGGTGCCTGTATTGAGCGACCCGACTTCAGTTCTTGCCCCCTCTCCCCCGTCTTCGGGGGAGAGGGTCGGGGTGAGGGGGCGAATGCTTCCCAGTGCATCCGAAGACAAGACTACAAGCGAGCATCGTTTGGAGCGCTCGGTTGAAAAATGACGCGAGCGCCGTCGCTTGCGCTCGGGGCTGTGAAATCAAAACATCATGTCCATCACGTTGCTCGAACCGCCGCCGCTGACTGCCGCCCCGCGACGCCGTCGTGGGCGGTTGTTGCTGGTTGCGTACTGCTTCCCGCCGGTGGGGGGGGCGGGCGTGCAGCGGCCGGTGAAGTGGGTCAAGTACCTGCATCGCGCGGGGTGGGACGTGACGGTGCTGACGCCGTCGAATCCGTCGGTCCCCGTCCGCGACGACAGCCTGCTCGCCGAGGTGCCCGAGGACACCGTCTTTCTGCGCCCACGAACGTGGGAGCCGGACTACAACGTCAAAAAAGGATTAGCGGCCGACAGCGGACGACGTTCGCTGACGTCGCGTGTTCGGGGCGTTGTGCAATCCGTCGCGAAGGCGGCGTTGCAGCCCGATCCGCAGGTTTTGTGGTATTGGAACGCCGTGCGTGAGGCGGCCCGGCATCTCGCCGCAACTCCGCACGACGCCATCGTCTGCACAGCCCCGCCTTACTCCAGTTTCCTCATCGGCCGGACGCTGAAGCGGCGATTCGGTTTGCCGCTGGTGCTCGACTACCGCGACGAATGGGACATGAGCAGCCAGTATCTGGAGCACGCCCAGCGCGACTGGTTCTCACAATCCGTGCAGGAGCGGATGCAGCGCCGCGTCCTCGCCGCGGCGGACGCCGTCATCGCGACCACACAGGCCAGCGCCGACCGGTTGACGAAACGGCTGCGGGCCATCGGTTCGTCGACGGCAGCGCACTGCATCTACAACGGATTCGATGTCGAAGACTTCACGGATCATTGCGCACCGCCGCGCCGCGAGACCGGCACGTTCCGCCTGATCTACACCGGCACGCTGTGGAATCTGACGAGCATCCAACCGCTGGTCAGCGCCGTTGAATCGCTGAACGGAAGCCGTCCCGACGCCGTCGCGAAACTGGAAATCATTTGCGTGGGCCGCAAGACGCCCGAGCAGGCGGCGTGTCTCGAACGATTGCAGAATCTCGGTTGCCGGCTGTCGTTGCACGATTACTGCGCTCACGACCAGGTGCTGGAGTGGATGCACGGCAGCGACGCGTTGTGCCTCTTGCTCAGCGACGTCCCCGGGGCCGACCGCGTGGTCCCTGCAAAGCTGTTCGAGTATCTCGCCGCCCGCAAGGACCTGCTGGCGATTGTGCCCGATGGCGAAGCCGCGAGGTTGGTGGAGCGGTTCTTCCCGGAAGGACGGTTCGCACCGAGCGATGTGGCAGGCATTCGCGGCTGGCTGGAATCGCGGCTCGATCAAATTCCGGCCCCCTCGCCCCCGTCTTCGGGGGAGAGGGTCGGGGTGAGGGGGCGAACGCTTCATAGCGTGTCCGAAAGCAGGACCACTAGCGGGCATCCTTCGGAGCGCTCGGCCCCCTCACCCTATCCCTCTCCCCCGAAGACGGGGGAGAGGGGACCGGACGAAGAGTTGTGGCTCGATAGCGGTTTGCCGACGGCGGACGACATCGACGAGTTCTCGCGCGAGCGGCAGGCCGAGCGGTTGCTGGAGGTGTTGGAAGAATTGACGGTCGCCCGTCGTGGAGGAGGCCGCTGATGACTCTCACCTGGCAGATTCTGTTCTGGACCGCGGTCGGCGGGTTGGCGTACATCTACGCCGGATATCCATTGCTCGTCGTCGCGCTCGGTCGCCTTTGCGGCCGGCGTGTCGAGAAGCGGTTCGAGCCGCGGACGGTGTCGGTCGTTATCGCGGTGCATAACGAGGCCCGGCACCTGAAGCACAAGATCGCGAGCCTGCTCGCGCTCGATCGCAGCGAATGTCTGACAGAGATTCTCATCGGCGCCGACGGCTGCACCGACGGCACAGCGCGCATCATTCACGAGATCAACGAACCCCGCGTGCGGCTCGTCGAGTTCGCCGAACGTCGCGGCAAGCCGGCGGTGCTCAACGACCTCGTCCCGCAATGCCGAGGCGAGATCGTGCTGCTCACCGACGCGCGGCAGGAGTTCGACCGCGAGTTTCTGACGGCGTGCCTCGCGAACTTCGCCGATCCACGAGTCGGCGTCGTCTCCGGCGAACTAATCCTGCGGGCGGATGAAAGTGACAGCACGGCCGCCGAAGGGATCGGGCTGTACTGGCGGTACGAAAAACTGATCCGCAAATCGGAAAGCCACTTCCGCGGCGTTCCCGGCGCGACCGGCGCGTGCTATGCGATCCGGCGGGAACTGTTTCGGCCGATTGCGGCGGACACCATTCTGGACGACGTCGCGATTCCGCTGCACATCGTCGCACAGGGCTACCGCTGCGTGTTCGAGTCGGCCGCGGTCGCCTACGATCGGCCGTCGCAATCGACCGAGCAGGAGGCGATCCGCAAGCGGCGGACGATCGCCGGGGCGGCCCAACTCGCGCGGCTGTATCCGCAGTGGCTGTCGCCGCTCGCGAATCCGCTGTGGCTGGAATTCGTGTCGCACAAGTTATTGCGCCTGGCGTCGCCGGCGCTGATGTATGCCGCATTGCTGTCGAATGCGGCGCTGTTGCCGTCGCCGTTCTTTACGGGACTGATGGCCTTGCAGATCGCATTTTACATGGCCGCGGTTTGCGGGTGGTGGACGCAACAGACGGGCCGGCGCTCGCGGGTCTTCGGCACTGCGCTGATGTTTCTCGCGCTCAACTGGACGACGGGCCTGGCCGTTTGCGACGCCCTCCTGTCGCGGTACCGCGTGACGTGGACCAAGGCGGCGAATTGATGATGAACACTGATAGGACCGATGCCTGATGGATTCGTGGATGCTGGCGGCAGGACTGGGTGGAACCGCGGCGGCGGTGGCCGGTGCGGCAGGACTGCGCCGCACATGGCGGGCCGTGCGCGAGCGCGGTCTCAACCAGTGGGTGCCGTCGTACCTGACGTCGGAGCGCGTCCCTTTGCCGCTCGATGACGGCTCGGGGCCGGTCGACGTGTTCATCGCGGTCTGCGATCACTTCGAGCCGCAGTGGGGGCAGCCGGACCGGAAGACGGCGCTGGCCCGCGTCGACGACTGGTGCCGGCGGTATCCCGAACTGTTCGATGAGTGCCGCGATGTGACCGGCCGGCCGCCGCAGCACACGTTTTTCTTCCCGCAGGACGAGTACCAGCCGGAGTATCTCGACCGGTTGTCGGACCTGGTTCACGCGGGCTACGGCGACGTCGACGTCCATCTGCATCACGACCACGACACGCCGGAGGGGTTCCGCGAGAAGCTGGATGTCTTCCGCGACGTGCTGTTCCATCGGCACGGATTGCTGCGGACCGACCCGGCGACTGGGCGCATCGTCTACGGCTTCATCCACGGCAATTGGGCGCTGTGCAATTCGCGCCGCGACGGCCGCTGGTGCGGCGTCGATCACGAGATCCCGATTCTGCTCGACACCGGCTGCTACGCCGATTTCACCTACCCGTCGGCTCCCAGCGACACGCAGACCACCACGATCAACAGCGTCTACTATGCCTTCGACCAGCCGCACGGCAGGAAGTCGCACGATCGCGGCGAACGGGCGCGGGTCGGTCGCGCCGCGCCGGACAACGCCCTGCTGATGATTCAGGGGCCGCTCGGGTTCGACTTCACGCGCCGCAAATGGGGCGTGCTGCCGCGGATCGAGAACGGCGACCTGTTGCACAGTCACCCGCCGGACATCCGCCGTGTGGACGGCTGGCTGCGGGCCGGGGTGACGGTCGCGGGCCGGCCGGACTGGCGATTTGTGAAGCTGCACACGCACGGCTGCAAACCGGCGAACGCGGCGATGTGGCTCAGCGACGCCGTGCAACGATTCCACCGCGACCTGGCAAACCGGCATCGACAGCAGCCGGATTTTCGCTATCACTACGTCACCGCGTGGGAGCTGGCACAGTTGGTCCACGCGGCCGAGAGCGGCCGACCGTGGGAATCGGTGCTGCGGAAGAAAGCGATGTCGGCGGTCGGATGTTCAGTGTGACGCGATGATTGGTCGATGTGTTCCTACGGGCGCATCTCCGGCCCCCTCGCCCCCGCTTCGGGGGAGAGGGTCGGGGTGAGGGGGCGAGCGCTCCCTGCCGTGTCCAATACCAACCCGAAGCGTGAGCGAGGACGAGCGCTCCCTGCCGTGACCATGTCAAACGAGCGCTCGTCCTCGCTGACGCTTCGGGTTAGTATTCCGAGCGCTTCGAAGCGCTCCGCCCCCTCACCCTAGCCCTCTCCCCCGAAGACGGGGGCGAGGGGACCGGACAGGATTGAAATCTTCGCTGCCATGACCGCAATCCTCGAACAACCCCGACAGATGGCGTCTTCGGTGCGACCGGTCCCGCGACCGCGCGGCGCGGCCCGGGTGGTCTGGGCCTTGTCGGGCCTGAACCTGGCGATCGTGGTCGGTGTGCTGATCCTGCTGTTTGTGGTCTCCGAGCGGTGGTGGGTGGGGACCGCGGTCACGTATCTGCCGCGGTTGCCGTGGGGTGTGCCGGCGGTGGTGCTGTCCGCGGCGGCGCTGATCTGGCATCGGCCGTCGTTGTGGATCAACTTGCTGTCGCTGTTGTTGGTCGCCGGTCCGATACTGGAGTTCCGCGCGCCGTTTCTGTCCGATCATCCGACCGTCGTGGTACCCGCCGATGCCGTGCCGCTGCGGATCGTGAGCGCCAACACGCAGGGCTACAAGCCCGATTTCGCGTCGCTGTTGCAGGAGATCGCCCGGTTCAAGCCCGACGTCGTCGCCTTGCAGGAAGCCCGCGGCACGCCCCCGTTGGTGGACGACGTCTTCCCCGGCTGGCACCGGTTGCACGTCGATTACTACTGGGTCGGCTCGCGGTATCCGATCAAATTGGTGGCGAAATGCGACACGGAGGCGTTCGACCGCCCCGCGGGGATTCTCGTGGAGATTGAGACCCCGCAAGGGCCGGTGCTGCTCGCCGATCTGCATCAGATGACGGCCCGCCGCGGACTAAAAGGTATGGCCGGGTCGGAACTGCTCACCGGTGCGGCCCAGTCCGATCTCGACGGCTTTCAGACGCTGCGGCAATTCGAGTCCGACGAACTGCGCGGCATCATCCAGCAGCACGTCGGCGACCGGCCGCTGATCGTCGTCGGCGACTTCAACACACCGGCGTCGAGCTCGCTGTTCCAGCAGACGTGGGGCGATCTGCAATCGGCGTACGACGTCGCCGGCGTCGGGTACGGCTACACGTCGCCGGTGAAGCCGCAGAAGTATTGGGTGTCGTATCTGCCGTGGGCCAGGATCGACCACATTCTGTGCTCGGCCGACTGGCAGGTCCGCATGTGCCAGGTCGGCCGCAGACGCGGCAGCGACCACCACTGCATCGCCGCCGAACTGGCGCGGTAGCGTCGCGGGGATTGAGGGTGCCATGCTTGCAGCTTTGGGCAAGCATGTCTTCTGGGCCTCAATAGCGATCACATGCTTCCAGAGCTGCAAGCAGGGCACCCAAGCATACGGAGTCTGAGGCAACTCCGGGTTGTAACGGTATTGCCGACGGCGACCGTCGCGCATCCGTTTCACCTCACTCCGTGATGAGTCCTGTTGCCGGCTTTCGACCGTGTCGCCGCGGAACGAATGCTAGAGTTGCCAAACGGCAACCCGGTGGATTGGGTGGTGCGATGGCCGTTCGGAGGGAGCGCGAAACCGCAAGCGTTCGTTGATGATTGAATTCGGATCGAGCGTCGAAACAGGTCCGTTGCGAGGATGTCGTTGTGCCCCGTGAACTCGAGTTCCATGCGTCGAAGCTGCCCGGTCATACGGACGCCAACGAAGAGACCGTGCTCAAGCCGGTGAACTTCGTCAGCCTGGCGTTGCGCTATCGCTGGTGGCTGGTGGTCGGTGGCGCGTGCGGTTTGATGCTGGGCTACCTCGGCTATCTGCAATCCGGGCCGGAATACGAGGCGACGGCGCAGATCCTCGTCTCCCGCAAGAACACCGTTCCGCTCCGCGAAGAGCAGCGAACGCTGGGCGACTGGGGCGAGCGGAGCGAGCACATCGCGCTCATCATGAGCCCGATGATCGCCAACCAGGCGGTGGAGATCGGCCAGTTGCAGAAGCTGCCGACGTTCCAAGGATCGACCGACGTCGTCGAAGACATTCTGACCGACCTGAAGGTGAAGCGCAGTTCGGGACAGGACCAGTCGTACATGAACGTCCTCGGGCTGACGTACGCCAGCCGCTACCCCGCCGACGCGCGAGCCGTGGTCTCGGCGATGATCAAGGCCTACGAGAAGTACCTTGCCGAGACGCGCAGCGAGAAATCGAACGAGGCGATGGTGCAGGCCCAGAAGTCGCACGACGAAGTGCTGGTGAAGCTGCGGGCCAAGGAGCAGGAATATCACACGTTCCGCGCGACCGCGCCGCTGCAGTGGAAAGCTCCCGTGGGGGGCACCTCGCCCGACGGACAGAGCACGACCAACGTGCATCAGGACCGCGTGCTCGCCGCGGAAGAGCAGCGGAAACTGAATTTGTTGCGGCAGGCGGAAGTGCAGTCGCGGATTTCAGCCCTCGAGGCGGCCCTCGCCCGCAAGGAGCCGCGCGACGTGCTGGAGGTTCTCATCCGCCGCTATCTGCAGCAGGACGGCTCCGGCTTCGAGAACCAGCGGCAACAGGACATCTCGATCTTCGAGAACCGCCTGCTGCCGCTGATTCTGGAGGAGAAGCGGCTGTTGCGCGATTATGGAGCCGATCATCCCGACGTGAAGCTCAACCGCCAGTCGATGGCGACGGCGCTCGATTTCTACCGGCGACAGGGCATCCGACTGCCGGAGGAACGGGTCGCCAACGGCGAGACTACGCTGGAGCCGCAGGACTTCATCTCGCTGTACGTGTCGTCGCTGAAGCAGGAGATCGCCGAGCGCCAGGGCCGCGACCGCGAACTGGACAAGATCGTTCAGAAAGAATCGGCCGAAGCCCGCGGCGTCGCGATCTTCCAGGCGAAAGACGAGACGCTGAACTCCGAACTGTCCCGGCTGCGCGATCTGTGGGGTCAGCTCGCCAACCAGATCAACCAGGTCGACATTGAGAAAGACGGCAGCGGCTACACGCTGCGTCAGATCGCCCCGGTGAAGGACGAGCTGTCGATCAAGAAGCTACTCAAGTTCGCCGGTGCGGGATGCCTGTTCGGTCTCGCGCTGGTGGGGGCGATCTGCGTGCTGCGCGAAGTCCGCGACACGCGGCTCAACACACTGGCCGAGTTGCGGCACGTGCTGGAGCAGCCGCTGCTCGGTTCGATCACGCGGTTCGCCGCGCTCGGCCAGCGGCGTCCGGACCTGGCCCGCGTGCATCCGGCTCTCCGGTATTTGCATGCGCCGCATTCGATGGAGGCGGAAAACTACCGCTCGCTGCGGTCGGCGATCAACGTGGTCTGCGACTCGTCCGAGCAGAAGATCATCCAGGTCAGCAGCCCCGAGCCAGGCGACGGCAAGACCACGACGGTGGCCAACCTCGCGCTCGCCGCCGCTCAATCGGGGAAGAAAGTCCTGCTGATCGACGCCGATCTGCGACGCCCGATGCTGCACACGCTGTTC
>JAWXBB010000024.1:0-9779 GCA_034439795.1 Planctomycetaceae bacterium
GACCTCCTCCACGAGCTCCGCCGGGCCGCCCTCGGCCCCCACCAGGATCTCCGCCACGATCGCCTCCGGGTCCTCACCGCGTGGATTGTCGGATGTCACGACGGCGACGTCCGCCAGCCGCCGCGCGAAACCGGCCCGGCGACGGTCGGCCCACAATTCGTGAGTGAAGCCGCAGAACCCGAAGCTGCGGAAGCCGCGGTCGAGGAGATGCTCGGCGGCGAGCCGGCCGATGGCGTCGTCGTCGGAGTTGATCCGCGAAAAGCCGGCGTTGCCGATGCGGTCGTTGAGATCGACGACGGCGAGCTTCGACTTCTTCAGCCAGGCGGCGAACTCCTCGGTCATCACCCGCGTGATCAGCCCCTGCCCCTTCCAGCGATGCAGCCACGGCGGCGGATCGGCCCCCAACTCGTGCTGCTCCAGAAACACCGACCACGGCTCGTGCGAGCGGAGATACCGCGTGATGCCATGCAGAATCCGGCGGCCGTAAATGGTGGCGGTTTCCACCATGATGACCACGCTCGGTCGGTGATGCGGTGGGGACACGGTTGTACTCGTGGATTTTCTCCCCTCGCCCGCCGCTTCGGCGGGAGAGGGGTCGGGGGTGAGGGTGCTTCTGTCTTTGGTCTTATGTAGACGCGGCACTCCGTGACACGAAGCCTTCCGGTCACGGAGTGCCCGGTCTACTTGGGAAAGGTGTCCTGTGCTGGCCCCCTCTCCCCCGTCTTCGGGGGAGAGGGGGCCGGAAAGGGCGGCAGGCTTCTTGGGAATCGTGAACCGCGCCATCAATCCACAATTGCCCGTGGTTTCCTCCGGGGCTTAGAATCTAACGCATTCCGCACGAATCCTCACCTTGAGACGCCGCCCCCGATGTCCACGCCCGCTTCCGGTCGCCCGCCGCGCCGGCCCGCTTCGTCTGTGATCGCCGGCGTGCGGTGGGTGTTGGGGCTGGGGCTGCTGGCCCTGCTACCCACGACCGTGGTGTTCGTCGACGAGACGGAATTCGTGCTCGTCGAACGGCTGGGTCGCATCGTCGCGGTCTACGACCGGCCGGACGATCGCGGCTGGCAATGGAAGGCTCCGTGGCCGATCGACGCCGTCCGCCGGTTCGACAGCCGCGTGCAGTTGCTCACCCCGCCCGGCCGCGAAGTCTTCACGGCGGACCGGAAGAACCTCGTCGTCGAGCCGTTCCTGTGCTGGCGGATCGCCGGTTCGCCGACGGAAAATGCACCGCCGCTTGCCGACCGGCCGGTGGTGCGATTCTTCCGCAGTTTGCAGACGCGCGAGTCGGCCGAGACCCGGATTGCATCGCGGTTGCAGTCGGTGCTGACGACCGAGTTCGGCCGTCGTCCGATGAGCGAGCTGTTCGCCGTCCGGGATGCCGCCGCCGATCGCGCGACCGATGCCGGGCCGCTGACGCAGCTCGCCGCGGCGATCCAGTCGCGGTTGCAGCAGCAGGGGGACGAAGCCGAGCCGTGGACCGACCGGCTGGGGATCACGGTGGAATCGCTGTCGATCCGGCGGATCAATTTGCCGGCGGGCAACCAGCAGGCGGTGTATGAACGGATGCGGAGCGAACGGCAGCGGATCGCGGAACGGTATCGCAGCGCGGGCCAGGCCGACAGCGTGCTGATCCGCAGCCAGGCGGACCGCCTCGCCGGGGAAGCGCTCGCGATGGCCAACGCCGAGGCGGACCGCATCCGCGCGGCGGGGGAAGCCGAGGCGTTGCGGACGTTGAACGCGGCCTATGCGAAAGACCCCGAGTTCGCGCAGCGGCTGCAGATGCTGGACGCCTATCGCCAGATGCTCAATCAGCAGACCACGCTGGTGATGTCGGCGAACAGCCCGTTGTGGAAGCTGCTCAGCAGTGGCGGAGTGTCGGTGGACGAACCAATCCCGTCCGCGATCCATCCGGAGAACGCCCCCGCGGCTGCGGGAGGCGTACCGTAATGCGCTGGCTGATCGCAATGCTGCTGCTCGTCGGCTATCTAACCAGCGGATGCTTCGTCGTCGGCAGTTCCGACAAAGCCGTGGTGCGCCGGTTCGGTCGCGCCGCTCCCGAATTGCGCGACAGTGGACTGTGGTGGGAGCCGCCGTGGCCGTTGACGCGGATCGACCGGGTGAACGTTGCGGAGGTCCGTACCGTCACTCTGTCCGGCCTTTCACCGGCAACCGGCGAGTTGCTGCCCGCCGCGCGACCCCGGTCACCTGGTGTGTTGACCGGGGACAACAACATCCTCAACATTCGCGCCAGCGTGCAATTCCATTTACATCCCGACCGCGTGACCGACTTCCTCTACCGGCACCGCGATCCGCAGCGGTTGTTGGAACGATTGCTGGAGACCGCCGTCGCCGAGACCGCGGCCGAATGCGGCGTCGATTATCTCCAGACGGCGGGACTGGCGGACCTCAACGCTCGATTGACCGACCGGGTGCAAGCCGCGGCGGAGGCGGTGCAGCTCGGCATCGAAGTCGATCAGGTGACGCTGGACAGCGTCGATCCGCCGACGCTGGTGCAGGCGGATTTCCTCGACGTCGCCAACGCCCGCGCGGAGGCGGCCCAGGCCCGGCATCGCGCCCAGACCACGGGCGAGCAACGCCAATCCGCCGCGACTGCAGAAGCCCTGCAACTCATCGCGACGGCCAACCGCGAGGCCCAAGCCGCCGCAACCGTCGCCGGATCGCAGGCGGATCGCTTCCGGCAACTCGTCGAGCAGTTGAACGCCGACGCCGAAACTTCCGGCCGGTCCTATGTTGAGAGCCGCGACCTCGCGATGCAGCGGATGACCGCCGAGACGCTGACCGCGGCGCTCGCCCAGGTCCGCAAGCAATGGGTGTTTGACACGCTGAACCCGGTGGACCTGCACCTGCGGCCATCGCGCGATTGAGAAGGCAACTACCGGATCTTCAGCGGCGGCTTCTGGCCCTTCGGAATCAGCGTGGTGTACTTGCGGTCCTTCATTCGCTGCTGAAAATCGGCCTTCGCGGCGGCGATCTGGTCGGGATGCTCGAACAATTCAATGGCTGAGCCGGCGAGCGCCTGCGCGGCGTAGACCGTCCCCTTCTCGCCGATGGTCGAACCAATCGACGCCACGTTCTGCCAGCAATGGCCGGGGCTCCCCGCAGGGAAGCACGTCGTCCGCAGGCCGCACGTCGGCAGATGCCAACTGATATCGCCGACGTCGGTCGAGCCCTTGGCCAGCTCGCTGACCGTCGGCAGCGGATGCACCTTCTCATCCAGTGAATTCGTGAACTTCGTGCCGAACTGCTCGATCAGCGGCTCCTGCAACCGCCGCGCGAAGGCGTGTTCCTCGGAGGTGAACTTGGGGGCGGTCGCCAGTTGCAGATTGCGCTGGATGAGCTCCGCCAGCGGCGTGTTGGGGATCAACTCGTGGCAGTCGGTGTCGATGACGGTGCTGAGTTTGGTCTGCGACATCAGCGCCGCCCCTTTGGCGATGTCCTGCACCCACGCGAAGTATTGCTCGACGTCGCTGTGGCCGTTGGCACGGACGTAGTACCACACGGTCGCCGTCGCCGGGACGACGTTGGGCGCTCCGCCGCCGGAGGTGATGACGTAATGCAGCCGCGCGTCCTCCTTCACGTGCTCGCGCATGAAGTTGACGCCGACGTTCATCAGCTCGACGGCGTCGAGCGCGCTGCGGCCCTGATCGGGATTGCCCGAGGCGTGCGCCGCCACGCCGGTGAACGTGAACTTCGCTGAGATCATCGCCTTCGAGCCGCCGTTCCAGATTTCGTTCTTTGCAGACGGATGCCAATGCAGGCAGACATCCACGTCGTCGAACAGTCCGGCGAGCGTCATGTAAACTTTGCCGATGACGGTCTCTTCCGCCGGCGTGCCGTACAGCCGAATGGTCCCGGGCAGCTTGTGTTTTTCCATCGCCACTTTGACGGCCACGGCGGCGCCGAACGCCCCGGCGCCGAGGCCGCTGTGACCGCACCCGTGCCCCGGTGCGCCGGCAGAGAGCGGATCGATCGTCGGCGACACCTTCTGCGACAGATCGGGTAGCGCGTCGTACTCGGCCAGGATCGCGATCACCGGCTGGCCCGACCCGAACTCGGCGACGAACGCCGTCGGCATGTCGGCGACCCCGGTCCGCACCTGGAAACCGGCTGCCTTGAGCCGCTGGACCAGCAGCGCCGACGATTTGCGCTCTTCGAGTCCGATCTCGGCGAACTCCCAGATCGCGCGGTTGATCTCGTTGATCTCCGACGTCCGCGCGGTGACCGCTTGCAGCGCGGTCTGCTGGGCGGCCGACGGGGTTTGCGCGTCAGCGACCGTAGTCGCAACGAGAGCGACAAGCGCCCCCAGACTGCAGCGACGAAGCATGGATCATCCTCTTCGGTGGCGATGACGAACGAGCGGCGACTGTCGCATTGTGCGCCATCGCCCTGGCGGATCGCAATTCGGCGACCATCGCGCCGTTCCCCTTCGCGGCGGAAGCCGAACCGATTATACTCCGCCCCCTGAACACCGCCGGTCGGTGACGGATCGCCTCAACTTGTCGGAATCGTTCATGACTGCCGCCGCGCAACAACTGACGTTCGCCGAAAAACTCTGGTCCCTGGCCCGCAACTACTGGTGGGCCTGGCATCCCGAGGTCGATTCGATCTTCGACGACCTCGACCCGCTCCGCTGGCGGCAGGTCGACCGCAATCCGGTGATGCTGCTCGGCGAATACAAGACCGGAGAACTCG
Source organism: Planctomycetaceae bacterium (assembly GCA_034439795.1). Classification (GTDB taxonomy): domain Bacteria; phylum Planctomycetota; class Planctomycetia; order Planctomycetales; family Planctomycetaceae; genus DSVQ01. The sequence goes on from JAWXBB010000024.1 coordinate 4,714, forward strand.
AGCAGCGCGGCCGCGAGGCGGTGCTGCACTCGCGCGTCAATTACGCCTTCCGCCGCTGGCAGGAGTACATGGCGTCGGCCCGGAAGGAGACCTGGGCCGCCACGCACGGCGGCATCCTCGGCGACAAGCCGGTCGCGTACTTCTCGGCCGAGTTCGGCATCCACGAATCGCTGCCGAATTACTCCGGCGGCCTGGGCGTGCTGGCCGGCGATCATCTGAAGAGCGCGTCGGACCTCGGCGTGCCTTTGGTCGCCATCGGGCTGTTCTATCACGAGGGGTATTTCTCGCAGCAGATTGACGCCGAGGGCTGGCAGCAGGAGGTCTACTCCGACGTCAAGAACTCCCAGCTTCCGATTTCGCTCGCCAAGTTGCCCAACGGCGACCGCGTGCTGGTGCAGGTGGAGACCCGGCAGGGGCCGATCTATGCGCAGGCGTGGCGGGTCGACGTCGGCCGCGTGAAGCTGTTCCTCGTCGACGTGAACATCGACGAAAACAGCCCCGAAGACCGCAAGTTGACGGCGCGGCTGTACGGCGGCGATCAACGGACCCGCATCCGCCAGGAGATCGTGCTGGGAATCGGCGGCGCCCGCGTGCTGACGGCGCTGGGCTATCGGCCGCACTGCATCCACATGAACGAGGGGCATTCGGCGTTCGCGGGGCTGGAGTTCATCCGCATGCGGATGGCCGAAGACCACCTGTCGTTCGACGAAGCGCTCCGCGAAACCGCCGCGATGGGCTGCTTCACCACGCACACCCCGGTCGCCGCCGGGCACGACCGGTTCGACTGGAACCTGATGGACGAGCATCTCGGTCCGATGGCCGACCAGTTGGGCATCGGCACCAACGGGCTGATGGGCCTCGGCCGCATCGATCCCCAGAACGGCGGCGAGCTGTTCTGCATGACCGTGCTGGCGTTCAAGACCACTCGCCGGGCCAACGGCGTGTCGAACCTGCACGGCGTGGTCAGCCGGCGGATGTGGGCCAGCCTGTGGCCGTGGCGCAGCGACGACGAAATCCCCATCGGCCACATCACCAACGGCGTACACGTGGGAACGTGGCTCGCCCCGCAGATGCGGCAACTTTACGACCGCGTCCTGCCCATCGGCTGGGACATCAAGTCGGCCGAACCGGAAACCTGGGCGGGTTTCGATCAGATCACCCCCGGCGAACTGTGGGAGACGCATCAGGCGCTGAAGAACCGGCTGATCGCGTTCGCGCGGTTCCGCATGGTCCGCCGGGCCGAACGGCTGGGCTTCAAGAAATCCGCGATTGACGACATCAACAATCTGCTCGATCCGGAAGCGCTGGCCATCGGCTTCGCCCGCCGGTTCGCTCCGTACAAGCGGGCCGACCTGGTCTTGCGCGACATGGACTTCTTCCGGCAAATCATCGCCGATTCCAAGCGGCCGGTGCAGTTCCTGTTCGCCGGCAAGTCGCACCCCGCCGACGGCGGCGGCAAGGGAATTCTGCAGCGGATTCACAAGTTGACGGAAGAACCCGGCTTCAAGGGGAAGGTGGTTCTGCTCGAAGACTACGACATGAACCTTGCCAAGCATCTGGTGCAGGGGGTCGACGTCTGGCTGAATAATCCCCGCCGTCCTTTGGAGGCGTCGGGCACCAGCGGGCAGAAGGTCGTGCTCAACGGCGGCCTCAACTGCTCGATCCTCGACGGGTGGTGGGCCGAGGCGTTCGACGGCACCAACGGCTTCGCGATCGGCGACGGCCGCACGCACGTCAGTCAGGACATTCAGGACGAGCGCGACGCCAAGAACGTCATCAAGTCGCTGCGCGATGAAGTCATTCCGCTGTACTACGACCGCGACGCCGACGATCTGCCGCAGGAGTGGATCGCCCGCATGAAGCGCTCGGTCATGACGCTCGGCTGGCGGTTCAATTCAGACCGGATGGTGATGGACTACGTCCGCAACAGCTACCTGCCGGCGGCGGGGGGCGTGTCGTGCGTGATGGGGCGGACGACGTAACGGCGCGGCGACAAACGGGAGAAGATCGCGAAACCGCAAGCGTCAATCGGACGACGCTTGCGGTTTCGCGGTCTTCTCGTTTTGTCCCCTCGCCCGCCGCTTCGGTGGGAGAGGGTTAGGGTGAGGGTGCCTTTGGCTTTCTGCCTTTGCTCTTGTGCGATGCCAAAGACAGAAAGGCACCCTCACCCCCGGCCCCTCTCCCTGCGAAGCGCCGGGCGAGGGGAGTAATGCGGTCTTCTTTTGCATTGATCTCGAATCGCCACTACCATCTCGACGATGAACCGTCGTCCTCCCGGTCCGCCGTCCCGTCGTCCGTCCGCGCCGCGCGTGCCGAAGCGCAGCCGCGAAGAACTGCTGGCCCAGCGCCCGCTCGACCTCGGCGATCCCGGCCGGATTCCCACCGTGGAGGTCCGCGCGCCGACGTTTCATCCGTTCCTGTACCGCAAGCGGCTGGGTCAGTTTCCGGAGCGGGCCGCGCCGGGTGATGTCGTCCGGCTGACGTTGTCCGACGGGAGCCACTTCGGTTGGGGGTTGTTCAATCCGCATGCGGAGATCGCCGTCCGCACGTTGACGACCGCCGTGGAGCCGCCGGATGCCGCGTGGTGGGCGGCGCGGCTCCGTCACGCTGTCGGACTGCGGCGCGACGTGTTGAAGTTGGACGACGCCAGCGAGGCCTACCGCGTCATCCATGCGGAAGGAGACGGCCTGTCCGGGCTGGTCGTCGACAAATTCGGCGATGTGCTGGTGGTCGAAGCGTTCGCGCTCGGCATGTTTCAGCGGGCCGAAGCGCTGCTGGACATTCTGAATCCGTTATGCGGGACGCAGCATGCCGTGTTGCGGACCGCGCCGTTGTCCGACGAGCACGAAGGGTTCGCCGCCGATCCGACGGGGTCGGAGGCGTTGCAGAACCGGACCACCGTCACCGAGTTCGGCACGCAGTTCCGTGTCGAGTTCGCGGGCGGGCACAAGACCGGGTTCTATTGCGATCAGCGCGACAACCGCCGCCGGTTCGCCGCGTTGTGCCCAGGCAAAACGGTCCTCGACGTCTGCGCCTACACCGGCGGGTTCGCGGTCCAGGCGAAGCGGCTCGGCGAGGCGGCGGAAGTAACCGGCGTCGAACTCGATGAGGCGACGGTCGGCATCGCCAAGGAGAACGCCCGGCTCAACAAGGCGAAGGTGCAGTTCGTGCAGGGGGATGCTTTCCCGTATCTCCGCGACATGCTCCGCAACGGCCGGACGTACGACCGCATCGTGCTCGATCCGCCCAAGCTCATCTTCTCGCGCGACGACATCGACATCAGCGACGGGAAGCGCAAATACTTCGACCTCAACCGGCTCGCGTTGCAGCTCGTGTCCCCCGGCGGCGTGCTGCTGTCGTGCAGTTGCTCGGGGCTGTTGAGCGCCGACGAACTGTTCCGCATCCTCGCCGCTGCGGCGAGCGACGTCCGCCGCAAGATTCAGGTGTTCGCGCACCACGGCGCCGCGGCCGACCATCCCGTCGCGGGCAACTGCCCGGAGTCGGAGTACCTGAAGACGATCTGGCTGCGGGTGGAGTGAGGGGGCGAGGCGATAAGCGGTCGGTGGTAGGCTGAGAAGGGCGCGCCACCAGTTCTTTTTTTCTGCCTAATCGCCGTTTTAGAACCGCACGGTCTTTACGCCGAAGGCGTTGTACCTCACAGCCCAGGGTCGCGAGTCCGCGAGCGCACCCTGGGTGGCGAAGGATGATGCACCCCCTACCCTGAAAGGGTTTCATCACGGATTGACGCCGCCGATGATGCGACCCTTTCAGGGTCGAATTGCCGCGAACGCCATGTCCCCAGGGTGCGCTCGCGGACTCGCGACCCTGGGCTGTGTGATCGAACGCCTTCGGCGTATTCAACCTCCGTTCAATGGTCTGCCACAAACGGCAACAACCAGAATCGGGTTTTGAAACCGCTTCTATCACCGACCACCTTTTTCCCCTTGACTTCCATACATCGCCCGTCTAGGCTTATACCCAGTCCGTCAATGTATCTGGTCCCGGAAGACAAGTATCATGGATTCCCGTCTGCTGTGGGGCGCGGTCGAAATGCTGATCCTGGAGGTCGTGTCGCACGCGCCGACCTACGGTTACGAGATCGCCCAGACCGTCGCCCAGCACTCGCAAGGCTACTTCGACCTCAAGGAAGGCAGCCTGTACCCCGCCCTGCACCGCCTGGAGCAGCAGCAGCTCCTGCAATCGTTCTGGGAGGAAGTCGACGGCCGCCGTCGCAAGTATTACAAGCTCAGCACCGCCGGCCGGAAGGCGCTCGCGGCGAAGAAGTCCGCCTGGCGCGCGTTTTCGCAGGGGGTGGAGGGGGTGCTGGGGGCGGAGATGGCACGAGGTTGAACGATGAACTTGAGAAGCCGCGGGGTCCCACCCCCGCGGATCTTCTCTTCCTGTTGAGAATCAAGATCCACGGGGGTGGGACCCCGTGGCTTCCAGTTCGCAGCGCATGTCTGACCTGACACCTGATGCCTGCTTCAACCGACCTCCTCGCCGATTTGCCCGCCCCGCGCGATGACGAACCGTCGTCGCTGCGGCAGGACATTCTCGACGAGCTGTCCGATCACCTGTCGTGCGCGTTTCACCGCGAGCTCGTCAAATCCGGCGACGAGCAGACGGCCCAGGCGCGCGTGCTCGACCGCTTCGGCGACCCCCGCCGCATCGCCTGTCAACTCTGGTTTCAAGCCATGTGGAGCCGCATCATGCTGCAACGCGTTTCGCTCGGATTGCAGGGCCTGTTGACCGTCGGCGTGCTGGCGGTCGCCTTCCTGATGTTCCGCGTGCTCGACTTTCAGACTCGGATGCACGACGAATGGCAGACGCTGCGGAATCAGTCGGCGTCGAACCAGCAGATGCTGACACTGCTGCTGCAACGCCTGCCGCAACCGGCCTCCACGATCACTGAAAGCGGCGGCATGGGTTCCGCCGGGGGGTTTGATGCTGGGATGAGCGGTGCCGGTGGCATGCTGATGCAGCCGCAGCCGGTGGACACCCCCAGTGGCATGCCGGGTGCATCGCCGCCCGGCGGCGGGTTCAATCCGCAAGCGATGATGATGGGC
>JAWXBB010000025.1:0-6302 GCA_034439795.1 Planctomycetaceae bacterium
CGGCCACGTCGCCGACACGCGGTACTGGCCGGACTGCAGGCCGTTGAACGCCCAGGTGGCCGTCCCGGCGGGGGAGACCGGATTCAGATATCGCAGATCGCCGCCGCGGCCGCCGGCGGTGTAGGTCGACCACGGGCCGGTTGTGGAAAAGGAGCCGTCGCCGTCGTCGAGGATGGCGTTGGTAATCAAGGGTGTAAAGCCATCGACTTGTGAGCCAACGCGAATGCGACCCCCGCCGTCAGCCAGGAACCTGCCGAAGAATGTGCTGTTGACGTTATCCAGCATCGGTGCTTGCAAATTGGACGAACTCGTTAGCCCAATTGCGCTGTTGCTGGAAGTAATCGTGCCGCTGACTCCGGTGCTTCCGTTGCCGAACGTCAACCCCCCGGCGTTTGTTGCAGCCCCGTTGTCCCATCGCGCACTTCGCACGACATAGTTGCCGTTGGCAAGCGATGTGACACTGGCAGAGCCAACACTATCAGTGCCTACAGCATCACTCACGGTACTCCCAACAAGACTGTTAGCCGCACTGACGGCACCAATGGTTCCCGTGGTGCCGTTCCCCCACGTCACTGCACCAGCGTCAATCACTGCTCCATTATCCGATGCGCTGCTGACGACAACGTAGTTACCGTTGCTGAGCGCGATGACCGATGTATTTCCGACGAAATCAGATGCTTTACTGCCGAAAAGGCTATTCGCGGTGCTGACGACACCGATGAGCCCAGTGGTACCATTTGCCCACGTTACCGCCCCGGGATTGCTCGTGGCACCATTGTCCCAATTGCCACTCTGCACAACGTAGTGCCCGTTGGTGAGAGCCGCGACGCCGGATGATCCCACTGAATCGTTTGACGTCGTACCAATGAGGCTGTTGGCCGTGCTGCCGCTGCCGCTGATTCCCGTGGCACCGTTCCCCCATGTTACTGCCCCGACATTGGCGGTGGCTCCATTGTCCCAGCCAGCGCTGCGTACGACGTAATTGCCGTTACCCAGCACAGTGATGCCGTCATTGCCAATGTTGTCATTCGTCTTTGTACCGACGAGGCTGTTGGCTGCACTAACGACGCCGCTGACCCCTGTCGTGCCACTCCCCCACGTAACCGCACCGGCGTTGGCCGCAGCCCCATTGTCCCAGGTCGGGCTTCTAACTACATAGTGGCCATTACTAAGCGCAGTGATGGCAGTACCCACAGCGTCACTAGCCGTGCTGCCGATGAGGCTATTGGCTGCGCTGACGGCACCGCTAACCCCCGTCGTGCCGCTTCCCCAAGTGACGGCACCAGCGTCGATAGATGCCGCATTGTCCCAGTTCTGGCTCCGGAAGACATAGCTACCGTTGTTAAGCGCGATGATGCCAGTAATCCCGACGTTGTCACTCGAAGTGCTACCAACGAGGCTGTTGGCCGCACTGACAACCCCACCGACTCCCATTGTGCCATTCCCCCACGTCACCGCGCCGGCGTTGGTGGCAGCTCCATTGTCCCAGTTCGTACTCCGCACAACGTAGTGACCGTTATTGAGCGCGGTGACGCCAGTGTTTCCAATGTTGTCACTCGCAGTACTGCCAACAAGGCTGTTGGACGCACTGACGACTCCGCTGACTCCCGTTGTGCCATTCCCCCACGTCACCGCGCCGGCGTCTGACACTGCTCCATTGTCCCATGTGGCGCTCCGCACAACATAGTTGCCGTTACTGAGCGCAGTAATGCCGGTACTGCCGACTTCGTCAAAGTACGTGGAACCGACGAGGCTGTTTGCCGCAGTGATAATGCCTCTGATTCCTGTCGTTCCGTTTCCCCACGTCACCGCACCAGCATTAGAAAATATCCCGTTATTCCACTCCAAAGTCCGCACGACATAATTCCCATTGCTGAGCGCGGTGACGCTGTCGTTCAAGCCGACATAGTCATTCGCGGAGTTACCGATGAGGCTGTTTGCGGCGCTGATTACGCCACTGACTCCCGTCGCACCGTTGCCCCACGTCACCGCGCCAGCGTCAATTAGCGCGCCATTATCCCAAGTTGCGCTCCGCACGACATAATTGCCGTTGGTCAGGACGGTGACGCCAGGATTGCCAACATCGTCATCCAAATTGCTGCCAACGAGGCTATTGGCCGCGCTGACGACACCGCTGACGCCGGTCGTGCCGCTCCCCATGTTACGGCACCGGCATCTGGCGCTGAAACATTGTTCCAGTTCGGACTTCGCACGAGATAGTTGCCGTTGCTGAGCGCGACGATCCCGGAACTACCAATTTGGTCTGAACCCGCCGTGCCGACGAGGCTATTAGCCGCGCTGACGACACTGCTGACGCCGGTCGTGCCGCTCCCCCACGTCACCGCACCGACGCTGGCGACCGCCCCATTGTCCCAGGATGTACTCACGACGACAAAGTTGCCGTTGCTGAGTGCTGTAACTCCGGCGTTTCCAATCTGATCATTGGACTGAGACCCACGAAGTGTGCTGATGAGCGATCCGGTCGCACCATTGAAGAGGTAGACGGCCCCGGCGTCTGTCCCGCCGAAGTCGTCACCAGGAGAAGTCACGACGACGTTGCCGGTGCTGAGCACAATCACCGTCGCACCGAATTGGTTGCCCGCTGCGGGATTCGGGTCGACGAACTCCGCGAACGGCGCTGCGAGCAGCAGTCGCGGTTCCAAGAGTTGCACGCGAGCGGCCACGGGCCCCGCGATTCGTCGTCCATGCCGCGACCGGCGAGGAATGTTCAGGTTTTGCTGACAGAACCATTGCAACCAGTGGCGCAACATGTAACCGGCCCTTGAGGAATGACCAACTGTCGGATTAACTTATGTGTCAGTCTGGATGCTGCCCAGTCCAAAAGGATAGGAATCCAGAATCGCCGACTGCAAGCCTTAAAGATCACTCGACCCTCAAAATGGGATAAACCCCTACGCTCGGATGAGGCGGTGTCCACGTCTCGTTCGTCAGCCAACCGGTTCCCGGCGTGACTCGCCGAATAGGACTAGAAGGCCGACGCCAAACATCCGCGGGCATTCTCCGCGAGGATCGCATCGCGCACGGGTTGCGGCAACTCGGACGCCTGCAACTTCAGCACCGCCGCTTCGTGAATGAAGAACAGCGCGAGCGAGCAGTGTTCGGTAGGCCGCCGTCGCTGGCGCTCCGGGCTGTGAAGCGGGTGGCGCTCAGTTCGCAGCGCCGGGGCCGCCTTTGAGGCGTTCTTCGCGGTCGAACTGGACGAGGGCCAGGACGAGTTCGTCGAGGTCGCCGAGCATCATCTGGTCGAGCTTGTGCAGCGTCAGGCCGATGCGGTGGTCGGTCATCCGGTTCTGCGGGAAGTTGTAGGTGCGGATGCGCGAGCTGCGGTCGCCGGTGCCGATCAGCGTGCGGCGGTGTTCGGCTCGGGCCTGGTTCTGCTGCTCGGTTCTCAGATCCAGCAGTTTGGAACGGAGCACCCGCATGGCTTTCGCGCGGTTTTTGTGCTGGCTTTTCTCGTCCTGAATGCGGACGACGAGGCCCGTCGGCTTGTGCGTGATGCGGACCGCCGATTCGGTCTTATTGACCTTCTGGCCACCCGGTCCGCCGGCCCGCATGGTGTCGATTTCCAGGTCGTCGTCGCGGATTTCGGCGTCCACGTCGGTCGCTTCCGGCATCACCGCCACCGTCGCGGCGCTGGTATGCACGCGGCCCTGCGTTTCCGTCTCGGGCACGCGCTGCACGCGATGCCCGCCGCTCTCGAACTGCAACTGGTGATAGGCCAGCTCGCCGGTGATGGTGAAGACCGCCTCCTTCAACCCGCCGAGGTCGGACGTCGACAGGTCGATGACTTCGTACTTCCAGCCTCGCTTGTCGCAAAAGCGGGTATACATGTCGAACAGATCGCGGGCGAACAGGCCGGCTTCGTCGCCGCCGGTCCCCGCGCGGATTTCCATGATCAGGCTGCCGCGGGTGAGCGAGTCGCCCGCGGTGACCATGTCTTCCAATTCCGTCCGCAGCGCGTCGTACTGCGTCTGGATGGTCCGCAACTCTTCCTTGGCGTACTCTTTCTCCGAAGGATCGGCGGCCGTATCGACCAGTTCCTGCACGCCAACGACGTCGGCTTCCAACTGGTTGAACGTGCGGACCGCCAAGGCGACTTTCGAGAGTCCGCCGTGCTCGCGCTGGAGTTCGACCATGCGGCTGGTGTCTTCCAGAACCGTCTGGTCCTGGAGCAGCCGCTCGATCTCTTCGTAGCGGACCAGCCTCACCTGGAGCGTGGGAAACATGGCGGAACTCGACGCGCGGGAGTAACGGGACGGTCAGATCGCAGCCCGGGGACACAGGACCGGCAGCGATCCGCTGCGCAGTAACCCCGTCGCGACGTGACCGCCCAGTCCGCGTCGACGTCGCTACTTCGGCTCTTCGGCCGCGTCGGGCGTTTTGCCGCCGCGGGCCGCCCAGTTGTATTTCTTCTGGAACTTCTCGACGCGGCCGGCGGTGTCGATGAACTTCTGCTTGCCGGTGAAGAACGGGTGCGACGCCGAGCTGATGTCGACGGTGACCAGCGGCAGTTTGCGGCCTTCGTGTTCGATGGTCTTTTCGGTCCGGATGGTGGACCGGGTGACGATCCGCGTGCTGGTGGACGAATCCACGAACACGACTTCGCGATAATCGGGATGGATGCCAGTTTTCATCGACTCACCTGTCGCCCTGCATGTCGGTAACACCCCGCTGGGACTGCGAGTCCGCCGGGGGAGGAATTCGGCAGTTTAGCGCAGAACGCGCGGCGAGACAAGCGAAGGCCGCCCGATCGGGGACAAAAGTGCAGGGAGTTAAAGGGAGAAGCTGTTTCAGAACCGCAGCGTTTTTACGCTGAAGGCGTTGCATAACAAAGCCCAGGGTCGCGAGTCGGCGAGCGCACCCTGGATGGCGATCGATGATGAACTCCATACCCTGAAAGGGTTTCATAACGGTTTGAGGCCGCCGGTGATGCGACCCTTTCAGGGTCGATGCGCCTCGGATGCCATGTTCCGCGGGTGCGCTCGCAGACTCGCGACCCTGGGCTGTGTGATCGAACGCCTGCGGCGTACATGACCTCCGACCAATGTTCCGCCACCAATGGCAACAACCAGGATTTGGGATTGGAAACCGCTTCTTAGGCCCCGCCACCCGGTCGATAACCGCTGACTGCCGGGAGTTTGTCGCCCTTCGCTCCGCGAAAGGCGACCGTTGCGCCGGTCTGTGCCACCTCTAGCAATTATGCCGTCTGCACCGCCAGAACAGGGGGCGATACGCTTTTCGTTCGGCGCTTGACATGTCGCGAACGCCAGTCGATGATGAGTCAGTCTGCTGAAATTCGACGGTCGGCTCACCCCGGTCCACGGATGATTGTTCGTCGATTCAGTCAGTTGAACCCGTCCCGGTGTCAGTGCAGGATGCCTGACCCCATCGTCCAAGTCCAGTGCCTTGAGCCGTTGCAGTTGACCGGTTCCGGGAGAGGAACGCCTTATGTCGACACGTCGGTTGGACATCGAAGAGGTCGGCGACGTGACCGTCGCGAAGTTCATTGACAAGAAAATCCTGGATGAGACGAACATCCAGATCATCGGCAATCAGATGTTCGGTCTGATCGATGAAGACGGTCGCAAGAAGATCGTGCTCGATTTCAGCAATGTGGAATACCTGTCCAGCGCGGCGCTCGGCAAGCTGATCACCATGGACAAGAAGGTGAAGGCCTCCAAGGGCAAGCTGCGGCTGTGCAGCATCCGGCCGGAGATTTACGAGGTCTTCGAGATCACCCGCTTGAACAAGATCTTCGACATCAAGGCCGATCAGGAGCAGGCCATCGAAGGCTTGTAAGTTCGCGGAACGAGTCCGTCAGAGGACGGTTATTCCCCCCGAGAGCCTCCGTCTTGGGCTCAAGCGGTCCGTCGGCGTTCTGAGCATCTCCGATATGCCCCAACCAGAACATTTCGACGTCGTGATCCCCAGCGACACCGCCAAGGGCCAGGAGGTCCAGGAGCGGATCGTCGCGCACTTGGAGCAGTTGGAGTTCCCCCCGCGCGACGTCTTCGGCGTCCGGCTGGCCCTCGAAGAGGCGCTCGTCAACGCGATCAAGCACGGCAACGGCATGGACCCCAATAAGTCGGTTCGCATTCAATGGCGCATCGACGCCCATTCGGTCTGCGTCGAAATTGAAGACGAGGGACCGGGCTTCATGGTCGCCGAGATCCCCGACCCGACCGCCGAGGAAAACCTGGAACGCCCCTGCGGTCGCGGGATCATGCTCATGCGGTCGTTCATGAGCCGGGTCGAGTTCTACGGCCGCGGCAACAAGGTGC